>NZ_CP025119.1:35000-391500 GCF_002831685.1 Polaribacter sp. ALD11
GCTGTTCGCCCATTAAAGTGGCACGCGAGCTGGGTTCAGAACGTCGTGAGACAGTTCGGTCTCTATCTGCTGTGGGCGTTAGAAATTTGCGTGGATCTGACTCTAGTACGAGAGGACCGAGTTGGACTGACCTCTAGTGTACCTGTTGTTTCGCCAGAAGCATAGCAGGGTAGCCACGTCGGGAAGGGATAAGCGCTGAAAGCATATAAGCGCGAAACCCACCACAAGATGAGATTTCTTTAAAGGGTCGTTGGAGATTACAACGTTGATAGGTCACAGGTGTAAAGGCAGTAATGTCATAGCCAAGTGATACTAATAACCCATAGACTTATGTACGCTTCTCCCGCTAGCAATAGCGGGAGAGACACACTCTTTTTATTTGACAATTTAGATATTATTTTACCATATGTTAATTTATACGGTTGAACCTGGTTCAACTGAAAATCTTAGGGTGGTTATAGCATTGGGGCTCACCTCTTCCCATCTCGAACAGAGAAGTTAAGCCCAATCGCGCCGATGGTACTGCATTTATGTGGGAGAGTAGGTCGCCGCCTTTCTTAATTCTGATACAATCAGAATTCTACAAACCTCATATCTTACGATATGAGGTTTTTTTATGAAAAATAATTAAATATGAACTGGAATACTTTTATGGAATAAGGAATTTACCAAAAAACTGTTAGGTTTCAATATTTGAAAGGCTATAGCTTCTAATTCCTGCAAACTGTATTTTAAAGATAAGATTTAGTAGACGCATTTGCGCTTCTATTATTAAAATAGTTGAGTATATTTCGATTATGAATAGACATTGTTCTAGCGATACTCTTGAATCTTTTAAAATTTGCTTGTCTCACTTTTTCATCCCATTTTGCAAATCTAATAAGGGTCACCGTTTTGTAATTTGTTTGATTATAAATCTATGCTAAATTTGATATAATTTGTAAGTCTTCTCTATGTCGGGATAGACTTTTAAAATAATTTCAACTCTTTTATATTTAAGCCAATTACTATTCGATTTATAGTGTCATTTTCTATAGTCTTCCAACGTTATTTAATTCTAATAGTTTAAAGTAGCCAAGGTTAGTTTTTGCGCATGAAATCTATTAATAACTTGTGTAGCTTGTGGGAATGATTTCTTAATAATTAACCCATATCTAGCGTCAACTATTTTAATTTTTCTGTATTTTTAAGTATTTTTATTCCAGTTGTTAGTTTAGTACTTTTAATCATTGTTATGAAAACACCTTTCTTTCCTTTTGTATTCTTATTGGTTACGATTGTATATAAATCGCCATTAGAAAAGCAGTTTTATCTATCGAAGAATATGCTACAGTATTATCTGGAAATAATAACCATTGTTTAACATGCTGTTTTTATTCCATTGTTTGAAGTCACTTAGAGAATCTTTATACTTTCTTTGTGAGTTTCTAAGGTTTACATCATAAAAACCTTATATAAGACCAGTGCTCGTAGCATTATTAGTGACTGATTTATTTAAAAAAAAAAGCAGTAAACTCACTAGTAATCCTAGTGCCTTTTGCTACTAATTACAAATCTCTTGTAACTACTTTTTAGAATTTTAAAAGGAATGTCGTCTAATAAGACGTAGAAAAACGTTTTACCACGGATTAGGAAATCTTTTACTGTAGCCTCTGGAAAAAAAAC
Source organism: Polaribacter sp. ALD11 (assembly GCF_002831685.1). Lineage (NCBI taxonomy): Bacteria > Pseudomonadati > Bacteroidota > Flavobacteriia > Flavobacteriales > Flavobacteriaceae > Polaribacter > Polaribacter sp. ALD11. The sequence continues at coordinate 36,666 of NZ_CP025119.1, forward strand.
TTTAGAACTTAACTTCAGGACTTTAAATTCTTCTGGAACCGTATTTAATTCTGTAAAATAGAAGTGAATTTCTCCTTGTTTAAGTTTGTGTTTGGTCAGTTTAAAATAAGTGATAAGAACTTCTAGTAATAATAATTTTATAGTATCAATTTAACTGTCTGAAAATTTGTATTCGAAGTATCATTATTCGTTAATTAATAGTTAGAAAGTAGTGTAATAGACGAGCTTTTCAAGCAAGAAGTTATTGATGTTATTTAAAGAACGTAATTAATGCTTGTCTTGCGTGAAGGATTGAAGTGAAAAGCCCACAGTGAGGAACGAACGAGGACTTGTAGCGGAAAGCCTGACCATTTTTATGCTGATTGTTTATTTATCTGAACCATACTATTTTAAAAAATGGGCACGCCCAAATGAATTGAAATCTTATTTAATAGTAAAAAACTCATCAGGATTACCGATGAGTTTTATTTAATTCTATTTTTTAGAATATTTACATCGCAACTAAATCGCCAGAGACATCTTTTGAAGGTAACTCTGTTTTACCCATTAAGTGAGTTTATATAAATCTAACTATTTTATTAGTGACTATCTTATAAAATTATAATGCGGTAGATTGTCTTACTCTGGCACGCAATGTGCTTGAGTTTACACGGTAACCAGTAAACATGTGGTGGTACACACGACCCACATATGCTGTCCACCAATCACTATACTCAACGGTGTTTCCTCTACTATTTGTTACTTGTAGATTTCCTTGGTCGGATCCATCTTGTCCGATTAATCGAATGCGGTAATCTATTCGAGCGTTACCAGAAGATACTTCTACTCTTTTGTTTACGGTTACAGGTTCCCATTCGGTTGCTTCTCCGAATGCAACAGGATTACCAACATTAATCCAATCACTTTTATCTCCCGTTTCATTATCTGTTGTATACTGGTATTGGTACTGAAGTTTTAGAAGTGTTGGTACCCCTGGGGCTTCATAAAGAATGTTATAATATTTTACCCATGCTGTCTCACCAGTATTTGCCGTTGTTATTGTTGGGTACGGAACTTTATTTTCTATAATAATTGGCGCTTCATCAAAACTATGTATAATCACATTAGATTTTCCTACAGGTAAATCGATGTCACGATTATAGACTAGGTCTAAATTGGCTACCGCTCCTTTGTGTAGTTTAAGATTGGCTATTCCTGATTCGGTTGTAAAAAACTTACCTACGGCACCCCTAGGAATATAACTGAAGGTGGGTAATGAAGATGTTTCATTGGTTAATAGGCGTTCATTTAATTCTACCATATTAATGCTATTCGCATTTCCTCCACTCATGGGAACCATATAATGTAATTGGAATTGCGCTGTTGTACCATCATTAACTTGAGTGCTTTCGTATTCTACAAAATGCTGCTCACAGGCTACAATTAGAAAAGTGCAAACCAGAAAGAGTCCTATTTTAGCTAAATATTTCATAATTTTTATATTTCTTAAGTTTAACATATTTTTTTATTCTGGTAACTCTCCAGGGTATACAAACCATGGTATTGAAGTATGATAATTGTCTGCTGTTCCGGAAATAGGTTTTAGTTTTTCTAATGATGGTAAATTCCACATATATTCTGAATTAAAACGCGGTCTTAAACGATAACTTGGAGAACCTTCATTTCGTATATTATAAGCTCCCTTTCTTCCTTGTACTTGTGCTGGTGCTAAATACAATCCTTTATATATTTTAGAAGGATCTGAATCTATTTTTTGATTTAAAGAAGCCTGTATGAATCCGTCTCCGTTGCTAGGAGCATCTCCTGCAAAAGCGATATCATAATTATATTTACGCATATCTACCCACGCTTCTTGCGCTCCCCATGGGTATAGTGCCACCCATTTTTGCATCATAATGTGTGATAGCGTAAAATCGGTTAATCCATTCACAAATGGTCCGTTTAGATATTCGTAAGAAAGATCATTAAAAGCACCTGTTGTAATCTTGTCTCCACCAGTTGCACTACCTTCGTTACCTGTAGAGATATAACGTGCTGTTGTTTGCATGTCTGCTCTAATTCCTTCTTTAAAGGCATTAAATGCTTCTGGTTTTTGGTTTAATTTCCAATAAGCTTCTGCTAAACAGAATTTTATTTCTGCATAGGTTGTTAAAATATAAGGAGCGTCGTCTCTGTATACCCAACGCCCTGATCCATCATTTACGGTTCCTGAATATTGAGATGATAGTGTTCTACCATAGTAAGAAGGTGCTTGTCCAATAGAACCTGTAGTTCCTGTAAAAGAGCCTCCATAATATTTATAAGCTTTTATACTATCATTATTGTCTAAATCTTCATAAGTTGGGTTGCTTGTGGTTGCCAACTTTACTGCGACTCTAGGATCAAAATGACCTAATTGGTTTACTAAAGTATCTGTAATAATTTGTTTTGTTGCAAGTTCGTATGGATGATATGGATTATTACCTCCAATAATTTTATCACCTGTTCCTAATTCATACTCAGGAACTGTTCCTGTAAATACTTGTACAGCGTATTCGTGTTGAAAATAACTATAACTTAAGTTGCGTCTTGCTGTTCCCCAGAAATTATTATAACTACTGTAAGGTGAAGATTGTGAGCCACCACCAATTTTTACGGTTGCATCGTCACTAGGGCTTTGAAAAGATTTTCCTGCAGCTGTTATTAATTCTTGTGCATAAGTACTACTAAAATCTGTTTTATTGGTTAAAGAAGCTAGGTTACGAACAATAATAGCATAGGAAAATTTAATCCATTTGTCTTTATCTCCACCATAAATAAAATCATTATCACTTATTTTATTTCCATAAGATTGATCATCAGCTCGTTCTAGTAATTCAACAGCTTCATAGGCCCATTCGCGCACTTGTGCATACACTTCTTTTTGATAATCATAGTCGTGTTGCAGTAAATCTGGTACAAATGCATCTTTCATAGGTACTTCTCCATGAACCTTTGTTAATAGATCCCAACTAAATGCTTTCATGGCTAAACCAATTCCAGCTAATGTCCAATCTTCTGCAGCTTTAGATTGATTGATTAAATTTTCTAGATTTTGACCTTGACTCCAATACGTCATTCGCCAAATTTGTCCTCCAGAATCACTTCCTGGGTTGTAGTAATGACTAGCAAAATTAGAGTAGCTACTTGTACCCATCATTTGTGTCATTGGTGCAATGGCGCGTAAGTCGTAAAAAAGTTCTTGGTATTGCTGAGTGACACCAGCTAAATACAAATATCCATCTACTTTAGCAGGAGCATCTATATTTTCATTTACATCGAGGTATTCTTCACAGCTAGTTAAGCTGAAAAATAGTATTAGTAGGTATATAAATTTATTTTTCATGACGTTTTAATTTAAGGTTAAACTTAATCCTATAGAGAAACTACGAGGGTTTGGCATTGAAAACACATCGATACCTTCACCACCTGTACCACCAGCTGCAGCAGAAACTGTATTTCCTACAGCATCAATACCAGAGTAATTTGTCCATGTAAATAAATCATTTGCTACAAAAAATAAATCCATTTTAGATAAAATTTTTGTTTTGCGAAGTGCTTCCTCTGGCAAGCGGTATGAAAAACGGAACTCTTGCATTCTTAAATAGTTTACATCTTTTTCTAACCAATCTTCATCTCCTCCACTAAAAATAGTAGATCCATAGGTTCTATAATCCACAGAAATTGTGTTTTGGGTTGGGTTTGCACTGTTCTCATTACCGTCTTTGATAACACCATTAAAAATTTGAGGTTGTCTTTCTCGCAAAGCAACCGATTCCCAACTTGTTCCTCGTTGCATCATATATCGTTTTGTGCCATTTACAACTGTAGCTCCTAAACGTCCTGCAAATAAACTTGATACTCTAAAGTTTTTATATTTCAAACTTGTCATTACTCCGAAACGTAATTTTGGTTCTCTGTCTCCAATAATGGACCATTGACTCGCAGTTAGTGGTAATCCGGTTGTTGGTGAAATTAAGATATCTCCATTATCATTGCGGTCATAAGCTCTTCCAGTTAGTGTGGTAATTGGTTCACCTCTCATAATACCGTTTCTTATATTTCCTGAATTCCAGGTATTTGGATTGTAGTATTCCGTTACATTTTCAGGAAGAAAAACAACTTCTGAAGTTCCTTTTGAACCATTTACTCCAACATTCCAAGTAAAATCATCTGTCTTTATCACATCAACATCAATATTTGCTTCCCATCCTTTTGTTTTAAAGGTACCAACATTCATGGTGTTTAACACAAAGCCTGTAGCATAACTTAATCGGAAACCTTGTACGATCTGATCTGAATTCTCTGTTTCAAAGTAGGTAAAACTTGCTTTAACTCTGTTATTAAACAATCTTAAATCTATACCTGCCTCATGTGCTGTTGTAATTTCTGGTTTAAGATTAGGGTTTGGTCCTGTAAAACCATATTTAAAACCGCCACCTGTTAGGTTGGTGTTTTGCAATTCAGGATCAATTTGCAAAGGTCTTGCGTCTTTACCAACTTGCGCCCAAGAACCACGTAGTTTTAAATAATTGATTGGTTTTATATTTTTCATAAAATCGAAATCAGAAACAATTAGAGCGCCTTCAAGAGCAGGATAGAAATAGCTGTTATTATTTACAGGTAATGTAGACGACCAGTCATTTCTAGCTCTTAAAGTTATAAAAGCAATATTGTCATATCCGAATTCAAACGAACCAGAAACTCCTTGTACTCTTCGTTTTGTATTTCTTTGTCTAGCAGTTTGTGTTAATGGGTCTGTATTGTTGATCGATTGAAAATTAGGCTCAATAAATTTACCACCGTAACTTGCAGCTCTTGTAACTCCGTTTTCTAATTGATGATATCCTAACTGACCAGAAAATGAAAATTTCTCATCAAAAAAATTATTTGTGTATCCTGTAAGAATATTAATAGTTGGATCAGAAAAATTAGACTGTACAAGATTATACTGACCTTCACCAGCATTTCTATTGGCATAATAAGGATGGTTAGAGGTTACAAAAGTTTGCATTCCAACATCCCAACCAACTTGCGCTCTTATAAACGTGTTTTTAGAAGGGGTAATATTAAGAGCGATGTTACTGATAAATCGATCTGATTCATCATAATACTTATTTTTATTCATTCCGAAAAGAGGGTTCAGTAAATCTTCATCAAGATAATACTCTGGGTTTCTCATATGACTACCATCTTCAGCAAGATAATTGCTCATATCGTCTACCATTGGCCACAACATAGCACTGTATAATGGACCTGCTGTACCTTTTCGAACCTTAGTATTTGTAGTACTTGTATATTGTAGTGCTCCTTCAAACGTTAGCCAATCTGTAACATTAGCCCTACCAGACAAACTTAAATTTGTCCTACTATAATCTGTAGTTTTTAAAACACCTGTTTCATTTAATTGAGAAAAACTAGCACGGATAGTCGCTTCTTCAGACCCACCTTCAATAGAAACATTGTATCGTTCTTGAAAACCTGTTTGAAGAACTGCATCAATATTATCATAGGTTTTAGTTCCTTCAGGATACTGTCCTCCAAATTTACTTGTAAAATAGTAGTTTGTTGTTCCATAGGCTCCATTGGCATATTTATCTTGCATTTCTGGATAGCCGTAAGCTTTGCTAAATTTGATATAGTTGCTAAATTTCACTTTACCTTTTCCTGCAGTACCTTTTTTAGTAGTGATAATAATTGCACCATTTGAGGCATCTGAACCGTATAAAGCCGCGGCACCAGCACCTTTTAATACTGTTATAGACTCAATGTCTTCAGGATTAAAATCATTACCTCTTGAAGAAAAATCCATATCACGAACAGAAAAACCACCTCCAGCCATACCACTAGGATCAAAAGTAGAGTTGTTCATAGGAATACCATCTACCACATAAAGTGGCTGATTATTACCAGATATAGAGGTGATATTTCGTAAAATTACGGTATTAGATGCTCCAGGGCTTCCGCTAGTAGATCCTATATTAAGGCCAGCTACTCTTCCTGCGAGTGCAGAAATAAAATTTTCTCTACCAGAGTCTTCAATTGTTTTACCATCAATTTTTTGTACCGAAGAACCAATACTTCTTTGAACACGTTTTAAACCGAATTCAGCAGTAATTACAATTTCATCTAAAGCTGTTTCACTTTCAGTTAAGGTGATATTTATTTTTATTTTATCAGCAATTATTTCTCGGCTTTTGTACCCCATAAAAGAGAAAATTAATTTTTCACCCTTTTCAACGGTTAGGTTATAGTTTCCTTTAAAATCAGTAAATGTACCTTTTTTTGTGCCTTTTACTTGTACAGCCACTCCTGGTAAGCCATTATTTAGCTCGTCTGTAACATTTCCGCTCACTGTTATATTCTGTGAAAATAATACGGAAAACGAAGTTGTAAAAAAAACCAGCAGCGTGAGTTGAATGTTTTTTGTCATGACTTTTTTTTATTTGTGATTGTAAACTTAATAAAAAAAATACAATATTTATGCATTTTAAGAGATATTTATGCAGGATTTATGCGTATTTATGTGTTTTGATGTTGTTTTATTGCAGTATTTTGTGTTCTTAAACATAGTATATTCTCTTTTTAACACATATTTCTAATTATATTATTTAGGATTACATAGAACTGTATTTAAATAAAACAACACAATTTTTAATTCAATACAGAAAAGAAAAAATTACTATTGTTTCCTAATAAAACTAAAAACATATCTCTAATTTAAAAGATGGAAGGGCGTAGCAAGTTTTATTATAGTTTTAGGAGAAATGTGCAAGTGGAAGTTCTTTTTAGAAGATTGAATCTCCGGTTGAATACAAATTTTTCTTAATTATAATGAAAAATAGACATGCTTATTTTATGAGATATACAATTGTTAAATTTTATAACTTATTATTGTCTATAAATTAGATTCGTAGAAAGGAATGAAGCTATTTGGTGTTTATTTTAAGATCATTTAATTCTCAGGTCTTCAAAAGGAGCTTTTTATTGTTTTAAATAGTAATTTTTATGATGCTATTCCGTTATAAAGTATATTTGTAAAACGAAACTAAATTAGTTAATGACAAAGTTATTTTTTATTTCTATTTTATTTTTTTCGATCTCCTTAAATGCTCAGGTTGGGGGAGAAAGAATCTATCAGTTTTTAAATGTTTCTACATCTGCAAGACAAGTAGCATTGGGAGGTGAAGTATTAACGTTGATAGATGATATTAATCAACCGATATGGAATCCTTCTACTATAAACAGTGATTTAGATAGGAGATTATCTGTAAATTATTCTAGTTATTTAGCAGGAATAAACGTTGGTTCTATTTCTTATGCTAGAGAAATTTCAAGGAGATTTGGTACAGTTCATGCGAGTATAAAGTACTTAGATTATGGTACTATTATTGGAGCAGATGAAGAAGGAGTTGAAATTGGTAATTTTAAGGCAAGTGATATTGCTGTTTCTGTTGGATATGCCTATAATTTGCCAAATACTAACTTTTATTTAGGAGCGAACTTAAAGTTAATAACGTCTAATATTAGTAATTTTTCTTCTACAGGAATTGCAACTGATATAGCTTTATTATACCAAAGTCCTTTTAAGCCATTTTCTTTTACACTTGTGGCAAGAAATATAGGAACTCAAATTTCAACCTTTAATGGTTTAACAGAAAAATTACCTTTGGAGGTAGCTTTAGGAGGTTCTTATAAATTAGAACATGTTCCTTTAAAATGGTACGGAACTTTAGATAATTTACAACAGTGGGATATTTCTGTAGCGAATCCTTCAGATCAAACCACAGATTTAGAAGGAAATGTATCTCAAGAAGGCGTTGGTTTTATTGGAAATACTTTAAGACACTTTGTGCTTGGAGCAGAATTGTTTCCAGAAAGTTTGATAAATGTACGATTGGGATATAACTTTAGAAGAGCAGCAGAATTAAAGTTACAAAATGCGAGAACTTTTAGTGGAATTTCCTTTGGTTTTGGAATAAAAATGAATAGATTTAAATTTAATTATGCACATTCTAAATTTCACTCTGCGTCTAATGTTAGTACATTTAGTTTAGAGATAGATTTAGATAATAGAAGGTATTAAATGAAGAAAAAAATTACGATTGCTATAGATGGATTTTCATCGACAGGGAAAAGTACAATCGCTAAATTATTAGCAAAAAAGTACAATTACATATATGTAGATACAGGCGCAATGTATAGAGCCGTAACTTTGTATGCAAAACAAAATAATTTTGTTGGAAAAGACTTTTTAGATAAAGAAGAACTTATTTCTAGTCTAAAAAATGTTTCTCTTTCTTTTTGTTTTAATGCAGATTTAGGTTTTGCTGAAATGTTTTTAAACGGAATAAATGTTGAAAAGGAAATTAGAACATTAGAAATTTCTCAATTAGTAAGTAAAGTGTCTGCTATTTCTGAAGTTAGAAAAAAATTAGTTGCAGAACAGCAAATAATGGGAGAAGATAGTGGTGTTGTTATGGATGGTAGAGATATTGGAACAGTCGTTTTTCCGAATGCAGATGTAAAGTTATACATGACCGCTTCTGCAGACAAAAGAGCAACTAGGCGTTACAAAGAGTTAATTGATAGAGGAGACAAAGTAGATTTTAAAGACATTCTTTTTAATGTAGAAGAAAGAGATAGAATAGATTCTACAAGAGAAGATTCTCCTTTAATGAAAGCAGCCGACGCTATTGGGTTTGATAATTCTGATATGGGAATTAACGAACAGCTTGAACGTATTTGCGCTTTAGTAGATAGAAAACTTTAAAAACTTCTAATACATAGCAAGTAGGTTTAGCCCTGATTGAAACGGCATCCTTTTTATAGCTCTTTAAAAAAGAGTAATTCTTTTAATTATGAGATTGCCACGGTTTACAAAAAGTAAACTTCGGAATGACAGCATAAAAAGATATAGTGGAAAGCAGGAAATAGCTTCTAAAAAAAACAGAGAATATCTGAATATTAAGGAATATTCAGATATTTATGCGTTTGTAAAGAAATTTTCCATTTCGGATTTTTCATAACATATTCTACAATAAGTGGCGTCATTTTTTCTTTTTTACTCCATTCTGGTTGTAAATAAAGTTCACATTCAGCACCCACTTTAGCAGCCTCTTGTTCTGCAAAATCAAAGTCAGAATTATTATGAATAATCATTTTTAGCTCATTCGCTTCCGGATAACATTCGGCTAAAGGAAGTTTATTTTTCTTTGGTGAAAGGCAAAACCAGTCCCATTTTCCAGAAAAAGAATACGCACCAGAAGTTTCTATATGCGTTCTAATATTATTTTTTTGGAGCAAATCTGTAATATAATTCATAGACCACATTAAAGGTTCACCACCAGTTATAACAACGGTTTTAGCATGTTTTTTTACATTATCTACAATCGTGTCAGCCAACGTTGGTGGGTGCAATTCTGCATTCCAGCTTTCTTTAACATCGCACCAATGGCAACCAACATCGCAACCACCAACTCTAATAAAGTAAGCGGCAGTTCCTGTGTGAGCACCTTCACCTTGTATTGTATAGAACTCTTCCATTAATGGAAGCATAATTCCTTTATCTACTAAATCTTTTGTATTTTTATCCATCTTCATTAAAATCTACCCAAAAAGGTTTTAAGGGTGCAAAGGTAGTTTTTGTATATCAAGAATAAAAGGAATAATAAATTAATTCTAAAGGCTTAATAATCAAAACAATTTCGTAAATTTGCACTCCTTTTTACGAGAACAGATTTATAAAAGGAAAAGTATAACACAATTTATAAAAACAACTCTTTGCGTTTTTATCGTTAAAAATCTGGTGAACAATAAGATACAAAAATTATTTCTCGGAAATGTCTGAAGAAACAAAAAACACTGAAGAGCAGTTAGCTGCTACTGAAGTACAAGAAACAGCGACTCCAGCTGTAGATCCAAAACAATTTTTAGCTGATTTTAACTGGCACAAATACGAACAAGGTATTGAAGCTGTTGATGAAGAAAAATTACAAGCTTTTGAAAAAGCGTTAGAAGGAACTGTTGGTTTTGTAAACGAACGTGACGTAATTGAAGGAACTGTAATCAGAATTACTGATAGAGATGCAATTATCGATATCAACTCTAAATCTGAAGGAGTTATTTCTTTAAACGAATTTCGTTACAACCAAGGCTTAAAAGAAGGAGATACAGTAGAAGTATTAGTTGACAAAAGAGAAGATTCTTCTGGTCAATTAGTATTGTCTCACAAAAAAGCAAGAGTAATTAAAGCATGGGAACGTGTTAATAACGCTCATGAAACTGGTGAAGTAGTTAACGGTTTCGTTAAATGTAGAACTAGAGGTGGTATGATTGTAGATGTTTTCGGAATCGAAGCATTCTTACCAGGATCTCAAATTGACGTGAAGCCAATTAGAGATTACGATCAATATGTAGAGAAAACAATGGAATTCAAAGTTGTGAAAATCAACCACGAATTTAAAAACGTTGTTGTATCTCATAAAGCTCTTATTGAAGCTGATATTGAATTACAGAAAAAAGAAATCATTGGTCAACTAGAAAAAGGACAAGTATTAGAAGGTGTTGTTAAAAACATTACTTCTTATGGTGTGTTTGTAGATTTAGGTGGTGTAGATGGTTTAGTTCATATTACAGATTTATCTTGGTCTAGAATCAATCACCCGAACGAGGTTGTTGAATTAGATCAAAAATTAAACGTTGTAATTTTAGACTTTGATGATAACAAATCTAGAATTCAATTAGGTTTAAAACAATTATCTGCGCATCCTTGGGAAGCTTTAAACGATACTTTAAAAGTTGGTGATAAAGTAACTGGAGAAGTTGTAGTAATTGCAGATTATGGCGCATTTGTAGAAGTTGAACAAGGAGTAGAAGGGTTAATTCACGTTTCTGAAATGTCTTGGTCAACACATTTACGTTCTGCACAAGATTTCGTAAAAGTTGGTGATAAAGTAGAAGCGCAAGTTTTAACTTTAGATAGAGAAGACCGTAAAATGTCTTTAGGTATCAAACAATTACACCCAGATCCTTGGACAGATATTACAACTAAATTCCCAGTAGGTTCTACGCACACAGGTACTGTAAGAAATTACACAAACTTTGGTGTTTTTGTAGAATTAGAAGAAGGAATTGACGGTTTAGTATATATTTCTGATTTATCTTGGACTAAGAAAATTAAGCACCCATCAGACTTTGTAACTGTAGGTGACAAATTAGAGGTTCAAGTATTAGAATTAGATGTAGAGAACAGAAAGTTAAACTTAGGTCATAAGCAAACACAAGATAACCCTTGGGATGCTCATGAAGCTACGTATGCAATCGGTTCTACACATGAAGGTACTGTAAAAGAAAAGAATGATAAAGGAGCAGTTGTAACTTTTGCTGATGGAGTTGAAGGTTTTGCACCAACAAGATTCTTAGAAAAAGAAGACGGTTCTAAATTAGAAAAAGGAGATACAATTAAATTTATTGTATTAGAATTTTCTAAAGAATACAGAAGAGTTGTTGTTTCTCATACTTCATTATTTAGAGAAGAAGAAAAGAGAAATATTAAAACAGCAGCTAAGAAAACTGCAGATGCAGAAAAAACTACACTTGGAGACATCGGTGGTTTAGCAGCATTAAAAGAGAAAATGGAAGCTGGTAACAAAAAGAAGTAATTCTTTTACAACAAGCCGATATTTATAATATCTAAAAGCCGATGCAATTTGCATCGGCTTTTTTTTGTTTAAAACTCTACCTATTAATTTATTTTAGAAGCTACTGTTCTATAAACTTAATATTAAGTTGGGCGTTCCCTAAAGGTCGGGCTTTACGCACTCGTTTTTTTTAAGAAAAATAAAAAAGAGCTCAAACAAATGCTTCAATCCCTAACGCAAGCATTTTTGCTAACTTATTTAATGAGCTATAATTTCTTTGAGTTTTAAAAGGGAATCAGATTGCTTTTTTTAACCTTTATACAAAGAACTAAATCAGAATAATTTATCTTTGTAAAGCTAATTAAAAAAGACAATCAGAAGTATGACATTAATAAAATCAATATCAGGAATTAGAGGAACCATTGGAGGTAAAACTGCCGACAATTTAACACCAATAGATGCTGTAAAATTCGCTTCAGCTTATGGAGCTTTCATAAAAGAAAGAAACAAAAGTAAGAAAAAGATAAAAGTAGTAATTGGTAGAGATGCTCGTATTTCTGGAAAAATGATTTCTAGCTTAGTGGCAAATACTTTGGTCGGTTTAGGTATTGATGTTGTAGACTTAGGTTTATCAACAACACCAACCGTAGAAGTTGCAGTACCTTTAGAAAATGCAGATGGTGGTATTATTTTAACCGCATCCCACAATCCGAAACAATGGAATGCATTAAAATTATTAAACGAAAAAGGAGAATTCTTAAACGGAGCAGAAGGAGAAAAAATTCTTGAATTAGCAGAAAACGAAGATTTCTTATTTGCAGATGTAGATGATTTAGGATCTTATACAAAAGACAATTCTTATTTAGAAAAACACATTCAAGAAGTTTTAAATCTTGAATTGGTAGATATAGAAGCAATAAAAAAAGCGAAATTTAAAGTAGTTGTAGATGGTGTAAATTCTACAGGAGGTATTTTTATTCCTGCTTTGTTAAAAGAATTGGGTGTTGATTGTGTAGAATTATACTGCACACCAAATGGTGAGTTTCCTCATAATCCAGAACCTTTGAAAGAACACTTAACAGACATATCTAACTTAGTTGTAAAAGAAAAAGCAGATTTCGGAATTGTTGTTGATCCAGATGTAGATAGATTAGCTTTGGTTTCTGAAGATGGTTCTATGTTTGGCGAAGAGTATACCTTAGTTGCCTGTGCAGATTACGTTTTAGGTAAATTAGGTGGTGGAAACACGGTTTCTAACTTATCATCTTCTAGAGCATTAAGAGATGTTACCCAAAAACATGGTGGAACGTATACAGCATCAGCAGTTGGGGAAGTAAATGTCGTCATCAAAATGAAAGAAACCAACACTGTTATTGGTGGAGAGGGAAATGGAGGGATTATTTACCCTGCTTCTCACTACGGCCGTGATTCTTTGGTGGGTGTTGCGTTATTTTTATCACATTTAGCAAACACTAAAATGTCTTGTAAGGAATTGAGAGATTCATATCCTAGTTACTTCATGAGTAAAAATAAAATTCAGTTAACGCCAGAAATAGATGTTGACAAGATTTTAGAAACTATGGCTTCAACATATAAAAATGAAGATGTAAACACAATAGATGGTGTAAAAATAGATTTTTCAGAGGAATGGATTCATTTAAGAAAATCGAATACAGAGCCAATCATTAGAATTTATACAGAAGCAAAATCACAACAAGCAGCAGATGATTTGGCTGTAAGATTTATTAAGGAAATTAAAGAAATAATAGCATAATATTTTGAAAACAAAAGTAATAATAGGTTCGTTTTTATTAATGAGTATTTGTTCTTTTTCACAAAAAAAAAATACAGACACTTTAGAAATAATAGAAAAAGTAACAAACAAAGGAAAATTTTTTGTCTATTGGGGATGGAATAGAGCTAATTATTCTAATTCTGATATTCATTTTACAGGTGATAACTACGATTTTACTCTACAGAATGTAAAAGCGAAAGACAGACAAACTCCGTTTAGCTTTAACGATTATTTTAACCCAGGAAGAATAACTATTCCTCAAAATAATTATAGAATAGGTTATTTTTTAAAAGAAAACTATACGATTTCTATTGGTGTAGATCATATGAAATATGTAATGGTTGCAGATCAAACAGTAAAAATTGATGGAGAAATCAATTCAGGAACTCCTTTTGATGGTGTATATAATAATGATGATAGAATTCTGTCTAAAGATTTTTTACAGTTAGAACATACAGATGGTTTAAATTATGTAAATGTAGAGTTTAGGAGGTTTGATGAAATAGGTCATTTAATTGGTCTAAATCATAAAAACTTTCAAATAAACCTTACAGAAGGTTTTGGAGCAGGTATTTTGTATCCAAGAACAGATGTAACATTATTTAACCAAGAAAGACACGATGAATTTCATATTGCAGGTTGGGGAGCTTCTGCTGTAGTTGGTCTTAATTTAACTTTTTTTAAATACTTCTATATTCAATCAGATTTAAAATTGGGTTATATAAATTTGCCAGATGTTAGAACTACAATAAACCCAAATGATGGTGCATCACAAAGTTTTTATTTTTTCCAAAAGAATATTTTAATAGGAGGAAAGTTTAGAATTTTTTAAATAGAACAAACATGAGTTTAGAAAAGTATTTTGATCAGTTTAGAAAAAATATTGTAGGTATCAATCAAAAATTTGAATCTCCTTATGGACAGCAAGATTTAATTTATACAGATTGGACTGCAAGTGGACGCTTATATCTTCCTATTGAAGAAAAAATGTTGCATAAATTTGGTCCTTTTGTAGCAAATACTCACACAGAAACATCTACTTCTGGTGCGGCAATGACATTGGCGTATCATGAAGCAAGAAAAATAATTAAACGCCATGTAAATGCAAACGATAATGATGTTTTAATTACTTCTGGTTCTGGTATGACCGGCGTTATAAATAAATTTCAGAGAATTTTAGGTTTAAAGGTTTCAGAAAGTTTAAAAAATTATACTGATATTCCTGAAGAAATGAGACCAATTGTTTTTATTTCTCATATGGAACATCACTCGAACCAAACATCTTGGTTAGAAACCATTGCAGATGTAGAAGTTGTACCTTGTAATGATGAAGGTTTGGTTTGTTTAGAGAGTTTCGAAAAATCTATAAAAAAACACGAAAACAGAAAAATTAAAATTGCTTCAATAACTTCTTGTTCTAACGTAACGGGTATTAAAACTGAATATCATAAAGTAGCTAAGTTAATTCATCGCTATAATGGTTTGTGCTTTGTAGATTTTGCATGTTGTGCGCCTTATGTAGATATCGACATGCATCCAGAAAACGAGGATGAATATTTAGATGCCGTTTTCTTTTCTCCTCATAAATTTTTAGGAGGACCGGGAACTTCTGGGGTGTTGATATTCAATAAAAAGTTATATAAAAATACAATTCCAGATAATCCTGGAGGTGGAACCGTTAGTTATACAAACCCTTGGGGACAACATGATTATTTTGATGATGTTGAAACAAGAGAAGATGGAGGTACGCCTCCTTTCTTGCAAACGATTAGAATTGCACTTTCGATTCAGTTGAAAGAGCAAATGGGGACTAAAAATATTAAAAGTAGAGAAAATGAAATTAATACAATCATTTTTAAAACCCTAGAAAACTTAGATGGCGTAAAAATATTAGCACCAGATCATAAAGAAAGATTGAGTATTTTTTCTTTCTATTTTGAAAAATATCATTTTAACTTAGTTGTAAAATTATTGAATGATAGGTTCGGAATTCAGACAAGAGGTGGCTGTTCTTGTGCAGGAACTTATGGGCATTTTTTATTGAATGTAGATCAAGAAACTTCTAACAGAATTAAAGATGAGATTTTACACGGTTGTAATACTCAAAAACCAGGTTGGGTTCGTTTATCTGTACACCCAACAATTACAAATAAAGAAGTAGAATTTGTATGTAATTCTTTAGAGGAATTATCTAAAAATATAGAAAGTTGGTCTAAAGACTATGAATATAATTCTATTAAAAATGATTATGCTCATAAAACGGTTAAACCAATTGAACACGATTTAGTAAAAGAATGGTTTACTCTGTAGTTATTGAAACTCAGCAGGAACTTTATTTCTGTGCTTAAACCTTTTATGAGACCACAAGTAAAACTCTGGTTGTTCTAGAATATTTTTTTCTGTCAATTCTGTGTACAAATCAGTAATTTGATAGTTATCAAAATCTTTTGGATTCTCAGTAATTAATTGAAATTCAGTTTTATAATAACCGCGTTTTACTTTTTTTGTTACATAATTAATTACAACTAAATCGAACTTTTTAGATAGCATTTCTGCACCTGTATGAATGGGAACTTTAATGTTAAAAAATTTTCGCCAATAATAAGTTTTGTGAATTTGTGGAGACTGATCACTTAATAATAAATACAAACCTTGTTGTTTGTTAGAAAAACGTTGTTGCATTCCCCGAACCATTTCAGAAGTTTTATAACCAATTACACCAAATTTTTGTCTAGAATCTCTAACCTTTTTTTCAAAATATTTATTATTAAGTTTTGTATAAGCTCCATAAACATCAATATCTAAAACTTTAGGCAAACTTGTAGACCATTCCCAATTTGCTTGGTGTGCACCAACTAAAGCAATGCTTTTTCCTTCTTTTGCGTATTTATTAACCAATTCTGGATTTACATACGTATATCTTTTCAAAATTTCTTTCTCAGAAATAGAAAAAGCTTTTACGCTTTCCATCATTAAATCCATTAAATGTTTAAAGAATTTTTTTCTTATTTTTAAGAGTTCTTCTTCAGGTCTTTCTGGAAAAGCAAGCCTTAGATTGTCAAGAACTACTTGCTTTCGATATCCGATGACGTAATAAATCAATAAATAGAAAAAATCTGATTTTAGATATAGAATTCTCATAGGAAGCTTAGAGAGAAGCCAAATAAAAGGGTAGGTAATCGCAAAAACAATAAACTGCATAGTAATATTTTAGTTTTGCAAATATCGTATATAAATTTAAAATGAATCGATATAATAGTAATCCGTTTTCATTATGTTTGTGATATGATAGAAAATATAGATAGAGCAGTATTGTTAATCATAATAGCCAATGTTTTGGTTTCTATGAAAGGTTTTAATGACTATGCTTTTTTAGATAAGTACAAGTTTCAAGTAGGTAAAATATTATCTGGTGAAAAAATAAGAACGCTTACTTCTGGTTTTTTGCATGTAGATTGGATGCATTTAGGATTTAACATGTACGCTTTGTATTTATTTGGAGGCATCGTTACTGGATTTTCCGGAACCTCTAATTTTTTAATTATTTATTTTCTAAGTTTATTAGGCGGTAGCTTGTATTCTCTTAAATATCATAAAGACGAACCTTATTACAGCGCTGTTGGTGCTTCGGGTGCCGTTTCTGGAATTATATATTCTTCCATATTGTTGTACCCAGACATGAGCTTGTACCTGTTTTTTATTCCAATACCTATTCCTGGTTATGTCTTCGGCGTTGGTTATTTATTATATTCTATTTACGGAATGAAAAAACAAGTTGGTAACGTTGGCCATTCTGCACATTTAGGTGGTGCAATTGGTGGTTTTGCAATTACTTTATTACTAAACCCTTCTTTGTTTACTACCAATAGATTAATGGTTATTTTATTAGCAGTTCCTATAGTATTGCTTTTGTTGTTCGGAGATAAATTAAAATCTCTTTAGAGACAAAGATCTCTTTCCATATTAAAAATGAAAAGTAAGAAAGAACAACTTGATGCTCGTGGTTTTCTTCCTCTTGAGACTGTTACAAATTTTGAAAATATTTCTTACGACAGAAAAATTGAATTACTTACAAGTAAAATTGCTACAGAAAGAACTTTAGGAGCAAGATTATTAAATGAAAATAAAACTAGCAAAACTGTTGAGCATCTTATAAATGCTTTAAAAACGGAAACCAGATTGTACTCTAAAATTGAAATTTGTAATACATTATTTCAAATGGAGAAATTCTCTTTACATCCTCTTATAAATAGTTTAGGTAAGATTGGAAATAACCAACATAAGAAAGTACCAGAGAAAGAGTTTTTAAAAAACAGTTATCCTTTGCCAAGAGATATTGCGAGCCGCACTTTAATTAGAATGAGAGGTAATGTGATGCCAGAATTACTAAACGCCTTAAAATCTAAAGATAAACGTGTTTTAAGTGAATTGATTGACACTATTGGGCATATTAATTTTAACTCTAGAAGACCACGCATTTATGAATCTCTAAAATCTTGCTATCAAAAAAATAATACTGAAGATTTAATTAAATGGAAAATTATTAGAGCTTTTAGCGGAATTGATGAAAGTGAAAACTTTTTAAATGTTTTAAGCACAGAAACTAATAATGAAAGAATAAAAAAAGAGATAAAAAGAAGTTTACGCTTAATTAAAAATAGGAATAAATAACTTTTCAACTTCAACCAGAATAAGAATAAAATAGTAGCCTCATTTAGGCTAAAATATCTTCTATAGTATTGCCACTTTTCATTAATTTAAGATAAAAAAAAAAGACTCCATAAAAATATGAAGTCTTTTGAGCGAAAGACCAGGTTCGAACTGGCGACATTCAGCTTGGAAGGCTGACGCTCTACCAACTGAGCTACTTTCGCGTGGTAAAGAGCTGCAAATATAGAATGTTTTTTAACATCTGCAAGCATTTTTTTTACAAAAAATAAACCTTTTTTTTAATAGCTTTCATTATGAAATAGTTAGCAATAAAAAAACATGCTTTTTTATCAATTTTGGAAGTGACAATTTACCTTTTTTGATTATAAAACTACGTTTTGACGTTCTTAATTAGATTTTTTTGTTCCTCAAAATTCTAAATAGCTCATTATTCGTTGTATTTTCTTGTTATTTCAAGAGATAAAATTAACTTTTTAAAAATATTTTGAACTTTATCAAAAGACAAATATTGAAGGATTAATTCAGTTTTTAGAAAAAAGGCTAAATATAAAGAACGGATTTCCTCAATTATTTGAGGTTGCTATTCAAAAAGCTATTTTAGATAAAGATTGGAAAGGCTGTTTTGTTGTTAAATACTACAACAGAATTTATTTCAAATGATGGGCGTATATTAAATGCACCTTAAAAAGGAGCAGAGAGTGGGCTAATTAAATTCTAATAAAGAAGTAAAGTCTCTTGCATTCCTTTTCTACATAGTTTTTAAAGGTATTCGAGTGGTGTTTCAAATTCATTCTAATAAAAAGGAATTAAGCAGTTCGATGAATACAGTATTGTCTTTGTTGGATTGATAAAATATTTGCTATGTTAGAGAATGTCTTAAATATTGATTGTTAGAGTTTTTGTTAATATATTCTATAGTTTTTTTAAAATAGGAAAGTAAAACATTTTTTAAAGATGTATAATTCGCTACAAATGCATACATTTGACGCTTTAAATTGTAGCTATATGAATACTTTATCAAAAAATATAAAACATTTAAGAACTCTTAAAAAATTAACTCAAGAGTCTTTAGCAAAAAAGTTATCGGTTACAAGGTCAAGAATTAGTTCTTATGAAGACAATAGATCTTCACCAACTATTGATTTTTTAATAGATTTTTCGAAACTCTTTAGCATCCCAATTGATATTATTGTTAAAAAAGACCTAACAAAAGCAAAAGATGTATCGTTTATTGAGGTTGGGAATAAAAGAATATTGTTTCCAATTACAGTAGATAATGAAAATGAAAATTTGATTGAAGTTGTTCCTGTAAAAGCTTCTGCAGGTTATTTGTTAGGATATGATGACCCTGAGTATATAGAACAATTAGAAAAAATAAAATTACCTTTTTTACCTACAGGAAAACACAGAGCTTTTCCTATAAAAGGAGATTCGATGTTGCCAATGAAAGATGGTTCTTACGTGGTTGCAGAATTTGTTGAAGATATAAAAGATGCAAAAAGTGGAGTTTCCTATATTGTGGTAACAAAAGATGATGGAATGACCTATAAAAGAGTCTATAATCAAATAGAGGACAAGCAATCTTTATTATTGAAACCAGACAATCTAAGTTATCAATCTTATGAAGTTCCTGTTTCGGAAGTATTAGAATTATGGAAATTTACATGCAGCATCAACACACAAGAATATGAAGAGCATGAGTTAAAATTAAGTAGTATTATTAATATGTTTAATGGGTTAGGAGTAGAGTTAGAGGCTTTGAAGAAATCTTTAATTTAAATACTTGAAATTTATTTTTTGTAGAATTTATCTATAATTAATAAGATTTAATTGTAACTAAATATACAATATCTAATAACTGTTTCATCTTTATAAAGGTTAGTTTCTCTTTTTTTTTAAAAGTAACTTAAATTCATTAGTTCCGAAGATTTGGCTATTATATTTATCAACTGATGAGATATAATGATAGCTATATAACATAATTCTAATGTTAATTTATGTTTTTTCAATTCGTTAGTCTTCATTTTTTTTCTCTTTTATTGGTAAATTAAGAAATAGAATAGCTGCTTTTTTAATCATAATTAGAAAATTAAGGAAATTGCTTATTGAATGTTTTTATGTTCTTAAATATATTTGGAGTGTATTATTAGCAACTTTACTATTTATTTTTTGTTAATAGTTAAAATTTATATAAAACCCCCAACCTCCAAAAAAAATATTATGAAAAAATTACAATTACTTTTTATACTAGCAGCAATCGCTTTTTCTACTAAAGCTCAAGACATAGCAATGAGTACTCAAATGAGTTATAATGATAACTTTGCTAACAATGTTTCAGACAACGAAATAATTCCTCTATTAAATGAAGCTACCTATACTTATAAATATAAAGGAGACAACGTTTTGGTTATTTTTTCAGAAGATGAACACATAGAATACTTTAATGATAAAAAATATTTTATTAAATCGAGTATAGAATGGACAGCCAGTGACGAATGCTATATGACTTTGCAAGAGTCTAACTTGCCTGATTTCCCTTTTAAAAGAGGTATTAAATTGCATATGAGAATTATTAAAGTTAAGCGTGGTTATATTCATTACGAATCTACCTTAGGTGGTAGAAGTTGGACGGGTAAAATGAAACAACTAATCTAAATTAGTTATAATGTTTTTAGATTAAGAATCAAACTTAAAATTGGCTTTTAAAAATTTTATTTTGTGAAACACTACTTTCTTTTAAAAGTTAATTAGATGAAATCTAATCTCACATTTTAAATGAAGAGAGAATCTATTAAATGATTTTTCATTGTTATCATACTCATAAATTTCTACTATAATCTATACTTGAATTTTTTTATTTCTTTGATCTTATATATCCCCCATTATGAGAAAAATTTTATTTGTTTTTAGTTTTATGCTTGTGCTATGTAATTGTTACGGACAGAGAGGTGTCGAAATCTCTATACAACAAGATGCAAGATTGTTATTCTTTGGAGATAAAAAAGGGAATGCCCCTTTAACTTTAAACCTTTTATCTAAGATTGAAGCATCTGTTTACAAGCTTAACAAAAGTCATGTTTCAACCTATCTTTCCGCAGAGTATGCAGATTTAGTAGGGAAAAATTACAAAAGATATGCTCTTGGATTAGGATATGTTTTTAAAAATGTTTACCGAAGAATTGGTGCTGGAGCGTATGTAGATTTTGGGAAAATATACAGGGAAAAAGAAGGTTTTTATAGCCATAGTATTAGTGGAGAGCTCAATTACAAGATTAGTAATAGATTAAAATTTATCTGTACACAGCAGCTTACGTATAGAAAAGATCTAAAAGTACTTTACAACTCAAAAAAAGGGTATATAATTAGTGGTTTTATTGGTTTAAAGTATCGGATATAACCCTACTATTAAGATGCTGTTATGGGTACGTATTTACAAGAATTAAGAAAACTACCTATTGAATGGTTTTTTATTCTTGCTTATATTTGTAGTAAGGAAAATTTTAAGTGCTCGTAAATAAGTCTAGTTATTAATGATGAAGCTTAAATTGTACTAATTTTAACCTTATATATTCCCCCAAATATGTTATTTAGAAAAGCTAAACTTTTGAGAAAGTTTAGCTTTTTGCTTATTTGATAAATTTGTAAAAGTTTAGAAAAAAGTATAAGAAAACTATTAGTACTATTTGGTTTAAAGAAAAAAAGTTAAGCTATTTTGACTGCCTCAATTAGTTTGTCAAAATCTGTTGCTTTATCATAAAAGGCAAAAGCACCATGTTTTAAACAGATTTGTTTTAGAGCTGTACTCATAGAGAAAACAAATACTTTAGTTTCTACTTTATTTTCAATAAGCCACTTTAATACTTCTATACCATTTCCATCGGGTAATTTTAAATCGAGTATAATTAATGTAAAGGTGGTGTCATTTAAAAAAGAAATTGCTTCCTGCAAGGACTCTGTCATACGTATATCTTTTATACCTCTAACACCCTTAGTTGCGTCAAAAATATTTTTTCCAATAAACGGGTTATCTTCTACTATTAATAAATTATTTAATGTTGATTTCAAAATTAAGTTTTTATGTCTTAAAATAAATTAACTTTCCATAGTAAATATAGGTACTTTGTAAATTTAAATAAATAAGCAATATGCTTGTTTTTAACTTTTTTAAATTTAAATTAATAATCAGTCATTGTTAGAAATCCAATGTAGTTAATCCTTTTTGAATAGCATATTTTGTCAATTCAGGAATTGTATATAAGTCTATTTTTTTCATAATATTATTTCTATGAACATCTATAGTCTTAGAACTTAAAAATAATATTTCTCCTGTTTCTTTAGAAGATTTACCTTCTGTAATTAATTGTAAAACCTCTTTTTCTCTAGAACTTAATTCAGCTTTTTCTAATGTCTCACCTTTCTTTAGTAAAGAAAGAATTTCTTGATTGATGTTTCTAGAAAGATATTTTTTGTCTTGTATTACCGTATTTATTGCAGTAATCAATTCATCGGCATCTCCGTCTTTTAGCAAGTAACCCAAAGCACCTGCTTTAAACATACCTTCTATAAACTGCTTGTTAGAATGCATCGAAAGACCTATTATTTTTATGTCTGGGTGCATTTTATGAATCTGTTTTGCTGCTTCAATACCATTTAAACCAGGCATTGCAACATCTATAATAATAACATCTGGTGTTAATTTCGAACAGATCGCTATAGCTTCTCTACCGTTGGAAGCTTCCCCAACAATATACATATTTGATTTTTGTTCTATAATATTTTTTAAACCATCTCGAAGTAATTGATGGTCGTCTGCTAATATTATTTTAATATCGTTTGTATGGGTCATTCAGCTAAAGGTACAAAAATTTTAATAGTAGTTCCTACATTTATTTTTGAAGTGATCTTAAAAATTCCTTGTATATTTCGAATGCGTTCTTGTACTGTAAATAAGCCAAAACCAGAACCAGAATGATTATGAAGGTTGTTTAAAACAGAAGTATCAAACCCAACACCATTATCAACTATAAGAATATTAATACCAAGTTTATTTTTATCAAGATCTAAAGTTATTAAGGATGCGCTTGAATATTTTATAGCATTTGTTACGACTTCTTGTATACTTCTATATAATAAAATTGATTTTAAATCATTAAGATTAATATTGTCTACATTGCTTTTTAATCGATACGCAATTTTATGAGTAGTTTCTACATCTTCAAGTAGCCAATTTAATGCTTCAATAATACCTAATTGATATAATATAGGAGGTGAAAGTTCATAGGTAATTTTACGGCTATTTTCTAAAGCATCAGAAATATGTGCTTTGATAAACTGCAAATCTTCGTCAATCATTTTTAAATCAGATCTTTTTTCTAACTCATTAATTTTCATCTTTGAGATAACCAAAGACTGGCTTAGATGATCGTGAATATTTGAAGCAATTTCTTTTTTTTGTTTTTCTTCCACCATCGTAATTTCCGTGGTTAATTTCTGAAGAGATGTTTGATATTCTTGAATTTCTTGATTTGCTAACATCCATTGTGTAATATCTCTAGCAGTTGTAACGTAATAGCTAATTTTTTTATCTTTATAAACGGGAGATGTTAAAAACTCTAACCAAATAAAATGCCCTTCTTTATGACGAACTCTAAAAGGAAAAGCTTTCATATCAATGTATCGATTAACCTCTTTTAAAGATTGAACATCATCTTTATGAACTATGCTTAGAATTTGTTTGCCTATAAACTCTGATTGCTCGTAACCCAATAGATTCTTTATAGAAGGACTAATGTATTTAAAAGTACTGTCTGGTTCTTGCAAACAAATCAAATCATTCGTGTTATTGGCTAATAAACGATACATTTCTTGAGTCTTTTCAATTTCAGCTCTTATCCTTTTTTGTTCTGTAATGTCTTGTATCGTACCTCTTAGACCTGTAACTTCTCCCGCTTTGTTTGTTACTGGGTATCCAATAGCGTTTACCCAAAGCTTTTCGTTACGTGCATCATTAAGTCTTAATTCAAGTTCATATTTTTTATTATTTGTAATAGATTCTTCAATTGCTTTTTTTAGTATTTCACCTGAACCTTCAACATAATAAGCTAAAGCTTGATCAAGAGGTGGAACCTCTCCAATCGGAATACCATGAAGTTTAAAAACCTGATTAGACCAACGTATTTTTTGTGTAGCCAAATCAAGTTCCCAAGCACCAATTTTAGCTATTTTTCCTGATTCATTTAGAAGAAATTCACTTCGTTCTACTTCGATAAGTACTTTTTTTATTTTCGACTCACTTCTTTTTAAGTTATTTTCTATTAATTTTTGATGTGTAACATCGTTCATAACAATTACCGCTCCTAATTTAATCCCTTTCGCATCAAAAAATGAAGCACCATTACAAACAACAACTCGCGGATTTTGATTAGTAGCTTTAATAATTATTTCGAGGTTTAAAATTTTTTTACCGTTAAATGCTTGTATAAGTGGAATTTCATCCGTTTTGAGTAAGGTTTTAGCATCTTCTTTATACAGCCCATAATTTTCAGCCCATTTTTCTTGAGGAATTTTCAGAATGTCTACACCGTGCCATTCTTTAGCAGCTTTATTAAACAACACTAATTTACCTTCAGCATTACATGCGACTATGCTTGCTGGCTGGTTCTCTGTCATTGTAGTTATAAACTCAGCTTGTGTTTTTAATTCATATTGAGCCTTTCGTATTTCAGTTACATCTTTTATAATGCCTAAAATAAATTTTTCTTTATTAATTTGTATTATTTCTGCTGAAACTAACCAAATTTTGGCTTCTTTTGATCTTGTAATAAAACCTGCCTCAAAATTCTCTACTTTACCAATTTTAATCAATTGATTTATAAAATCTGTACGATCATCTTGCGATTTCCATATATCTATTTGAGTTATCTTTTTACCTTTTAAATCTTCAGATGAATAACCAGATATCTTAAATGTTGCGTCATTGGTATTTATAATCTCATAATTACTAAACTTTATAAGTAATATTGAATTAGGGCTGTTCTTAAAAATTTTAAAGAATTTTTCTTCACTTTCTTTTAACTCAATTTCAGCTCTTTTCCTATCAGTAATATCCAGAAGAACACCTATTATTTTAATTGGATTCCCTTGTTTGTCTTTTATTAATTCTGCTTTTGAGTGAACTATTCTAGATTTACCTTCATTATTTGTAATAATTTCATATTCGATATCATATTCTTTTCCTTTTTCAATTAAATTAGTTAGAGCCTTATTTACAAATTTTCTTTCTGTAATACAGGTATTTACAAAGTCTCTTGTAAAATAATTGATTTTAGTGTCAAATCCAAAAATGCGTAATGTTTCGTCAGAACCCCATACCATCTCTGTCTGAATATTATATTCCCAATTTCCTACTTTACCTAGTTGTTGTGCTTTAACATAGCGCTGTTCGTTTTCTTTAAGTAAAAACTCTGCTTTTTTTATATCTGTTATGTCATCAAATGTGGCAAATACTTGGTAGGCTTTGTTTTCGCCATCTTTAAATTGAGGAATTGCATCAATTTTTATCCATCTACACTTATTATTAGAGGTATGTATAATTCCCATCACTTTATTTAAAATCGGTTTCCCTGTTTTTAAAGCCAAGATACTAGGGTGTGTATTACTTGAATAGGTAGAACCATCTTCGTGAATAGATTTCCAAGTTAGGTCTAAGGATGTTTTGCCATGTATTTGGTCTAGATAAAGCCCTATTTTTTTTTTAGCTGCAGGATTCGCATCGGTTATTTGCCCTTTATTATTTTGATAGGTAACACCAAGGTTCATATTCTCATACAATAATTGAAACTTCTTTTCTTGTTCTTTAATTGCTTTTTCTGCTTGTTTTTTCTCTGTAATATCGTGCATTATCCCTACAACTGAAATTAAATTACCAGCATCATTTTTATTTTCACTCACGTATAAATCGCACCATATTTCCCTTCCGTTTTTATGAAGGTATTTTCTCTGATGACTGTAATGGTTTATTTTACCCGATAGAACCTGCTGGTAAAGAGAAGCATCTTTTTCGTCAGGGTGCAGTATCATGCTAGTTTTCTTCCCTATAGCTTCTTCATAGCTATAGCCAAATAAATTCTGCCATGTTTTGTTTACAAATAAATATGTACCTTCTACATTAACTTCTGCTATTGCAACGCTGGGACCATTAAGGATTGTTTGATATCTTATCAATGTTTCCTTTAATTGGTTATGTATTTTTAAAAATCCGTTTGCCAGTTCAGAAATTTCGTCTCTCCCTTCAAATAAAGGTTTATTTAGCTGTCCTGGGTTTTCAAATCCTTTGACAATATTTACAATTCGCTGTAGAAAGACAAAATTAAAAATCAACCACAAAATGAAACTAAAAACGATATACAGTCCAAATTTTATTCCTGATTTCGACCAAATTTCTTGTTGTAGTTCTTGTAATTCTTCTGTTAAATCTTTGGTTATAATCAGTTGGCCTGTTAAATCGGGTAAGAAATTACCCTCTGTTGTACCAACAAATACCTGATTGTATGAATACAGAATACGATCAGACTCATGATAATCTATTTTTAGGCCATAATCCTTAAGTTGAGGTATAGAGATGCCCGGAAAAACACTATCGGAAACCTGTAAAATACTCTTTCCTTCAAGTCGAAAATCATTGGCTGCAATAATTTTTTGATTTTCATCGACCAACAAAACGTGTGTTATATTTTTAAAGCCACTAATATGATTTATAATGTCGTGTGCTTCATTGGTGTTTTTATTTCGTATCGAATTTTCAACCTGCATACTTAGCAACAAGCCTGTTTCTCTAATTTGCTCTGTAGTTCTTCTAATTGTTTGTGAGGTGAGGCTATGCTTGCTACTATAAAAATCTGCGAGTAATAAAATAAGGTTTAATAAAAGAATTCCAATAGGAATACTATACCGTAAAGGAAAATTTTTAATTTTTAACATCTATATTTTTTATGATACTAGTATCAATTAATTTCGTGACATTATGGTTTGTCTCAATTAATTTATAATCAACCATTTTTTTATTTACTTTTGAAAGTGTTTTAAAATAACTTGCTTTCGGATTTTTAATTGACCTCTTATTATCATTTAAATTTAAAATTGTAACCCCATTTAGTGCTTTTATAAATTCTTCAGATGATATGTTTTGTCTTGCCGTAAATTCGGGTTTATATTTCTCAGGGTCTTTACGATAAACTTCTAGTACTTCAAAAAAACCCTTACATAATACTTCAAACTGTTCTCTTTTTTTAGATATTATCATCGGTGTTGAAATTAAAACATCTGAAATTTCAAAAGGAATTTCTTTGCTATTACATAATTCTACTGCACCTTGTTTCTTAATTTTTGTGGCAAATGGTTCGTAGGTAATCACTGCATCAAAAAGTCCGTTATCATAAGCTTGTGGTTGGTTGGCAATATCTACTGGTACATGTGTAATCTCATTAGGAGACAAACCATATAATTCTAAAAAACGAAACATTAGAAATATGCCCAGGGGACTTGCTTCGGCACCCAATCTTTTCCCTTTTAACCCTTTCATAGATGTTATTTCAGGCTTTGCTAGAAGAATGTCTCCTCCAGACGAATAATCGATAACCATTAAAATACGGTCTTTCAAATTATTATCATTCATTTTTAAAAAAATATGGTCAGTACCAATTAACGCGTCTAACAAGCCTGTTTCATAAGCCCTAAGTAACTCTGATGGTGTTTGGTAATCGATAAGCTGAATATTCATGTCTTTATAATACCCTAAATTTTCTGCTAAATGAAAAAACTCGTTGGGAGGCCAAAGTAACATGCCTACTCTTAAAGGTTCAGGTGTCTTGTTTTTACAGGATAAAAATAAAATTATAATTAAAAGGGGAATAATTTTTTTCATTCTAATATTTTACTGGCTTCAGTTATACTATAGTTTATTTTACCCTTCATTTTTACTAATAAAAATATGAAGTAAAAGATATGAAGCTAACAATATAATTCCTATTAGCAACTATAAATAATGTAAGTCTAAGGTGTTTTTATTACTTTTGAATAATTCGAGTTCTTATTATAAATGGGGTGTTTTTTTTACATCAATTTGAAAAACATGGTATTAGGTTAAAATTTAATCTATGAAATATATTTGATATTTTTTAAAGATAAAAAAAAATGCTACGTATTATACTAATATAGGTTGCTCTTTTTAGGAATAAAAATTTTGACTATAAATTTTTAAATAATCAGTTCAGGTCAATTTACGTTATTTCTGCAATATGATTTGTATTTGATTTCAAATGACCTTAAGCAGATTTTCTTAAACTTAAGCTAAAATGAGTTCTTAAATTATTGATTGTTTTGTCATTTATTGAGTATTAATAGTATTTTTAATACAACCTTTAAGTCCATGTTTATATTTTAAAGTTCTGTTAATTTTTCTACAATAGTATTTTTTTATCAATCATATTGATGTGCCGTTACTTTTGGTGTATTTGATTTCTCTATTTGAATGGTAGATCAATTTTTCATTAAGGCATTTTCTATTTTTAAAAGCTACAGCGAGTGCTTCTTTGCAAAGCGATGTTATTATATTATTATGAAATTTATAAGTCATAATTTGTTTAGAATAAGTATCTATTACATTACCTCTTATCAGTTTTAATGTATTTTATATTACTTAGCCAGAGCTGTTCTTTACGAGTATTAACTTGGTCTTTAATCAGGTTTTATACTTTCTAAATTGATGATTTGAGTTTGTTTTTACGTAATTTTTAATCGTTAGGAACGAGCAAATTATGAAACTTTAAAAAGTATAAAATTTGTATCTGCCTATTTCGATTATTTATTATATAGGGGTGTTTTTGAGCGTGTTATGAAGCTTAACTCCATTATTTCTCATGCCCACTTGTTTGCTGTATTTTTGTACTATTAGGATGAGTTTTTCATTATTTATTTGTTTGTTGTGTTTGGCTCTAAATCTTTATAAAAGACTTGTTTACTAATCTAAAAAGATTAATAGAGTCATTTTCTTTTAAAATGTTTTTCTTTTTTAGTTATATCTTGTCTGCTAATATTTTAGGCAACGACTTTTTTGCTAAGTCGATTCCAATAATGATTTCCAAGTCGGCAATAATATCTTACAGAAAATACGATACAAACTTCATTTTTTCAATATGTTACTTTGGTTTTTTAATTTCTCATAAATTTACACATATCAGTATTTTGTTAGACTAACATAATGTGTTTTTTATCCAATAATCAATTGTAGTTCTGGTAACACTATATTTTTTAGAAGTATGATTCGTAGAGATTTATCCATTTTGAATTTGGTTAACGACGAATGAGTTGCTTTTTGGTCAGTTTTATATATATTCATAATTGACTATCATTAAGTTATGAATATTTAATCGATCTATATCAGGAAAATATAGACTAAACATAGTAATTATTAAAGGTAAATAAGGACAAGGACTCAACTTTTACAACACTAAATTGTCATTTGATATAAAATAGCAGAAATTAGAGCGACTTAGTTTCAAAAGAATAATTCTAGGCATTTTTTTTAAAAATCGATAGAACTCCCCGATGCTATGCGTCGGTGGTTAATAGGAAATTTTGAAAAACCTGGTTTTTCATCAAACTAAAAAATAAGTTTTTTTTCCACTTAATACCCCGATGGTTCTGCCTTGAGGTAGTTCATTGAAATAAATAAATACAAACCTTCCAACAAATTCCTTTTAGTTATAAATAGCTTAAAATTATAATTCTTTAAGAAAACCTAATATTCCTTTAGGATTAATAATAATATATATAGTTATAATGTTAATTAATTGATAATTGTATATTAGCATTAGCTAATATAGTATCAATTAGCTATTACCTTTAGTGTTAATTTTGTGTTTATTAATTGTAAACAAAGATATTATGAAATTAAAATTATTATTATTATTATTTCTGCTTTTCAGTTTATTAAACGTTAACGCTCAGAGTATATCGTGTCGAGCAGCAGAGGAAAACGCAAAAGTGTATAGAGATAACCCGAGTGCGCTTCAGGAAAAGAAAGACTTTGATATTTTTAGTAAAGAATTTGCTTTAAAGCAAAAAAAGGAATCTACAAAACAAGAAGCAGTGTCATATACCATACCTGTTGTTTTTCATGTTTATGGAGACATTCAAAGTGGTCAAACTGTAACTTATGACAAAATTGTTACACATCTAAGGCATCTTAATGATGACTTTAACGGAAGAAATGATGATTATGAAACAGTTGAAGATTTTTTCAAATCTCGTAGAGGAACTTTAGACATTGAATTTAAGTTGGCTAAAATAGACCCGAACGGAGGTTGTACTAATGGTGTCGTTTTTCATTCAGCAAAAAATGGCTATGGTAATGGTGGTGGTTATGATGACCAAATTGCTGCAGATGCATGGGATAATGAAAAGTATATGAATGTATACATTCAAAATGATTTATATAACGAAGGTTCATTAACGAACTCTGGTGTTGCTTGGTATCCTAACACAGGTATGACAGATGCTAATACAGCTCGTGTAGTATTTAACGGTGCTTACTTGTATGACAACTCTTACAGTAAAGAGTTCTCAGCAACTTTAACACATGAATTTGGTCATTTCATGAATTTAATACACACTTTCGAGGGAGGTTGTTCGGGTACGGATGAAGTAGCCGATACTCCTAAAGAAGATGCAGCACATACCCTAGCTTGTTCTCCTGGAACAAATTGTGATGGTGACAAAGTAAATATTGAAAATTATATGGGTTACAATGGAGCTCAAGGTTGTTACAAAATGTACACCCAAGGTCAAATTACTCGTATGCTTGCTGCTTTACAACATCCAGCACGTGTAACACTATGGCAACCACAAAACCTTATAGACACAGGAGTTAACTCAACAGGAAGTACTTTAGTAGCATCAGCAACATCTTTCAAAGAAGCTGTTATTAATGATGGTTCTTTCGACACTTCTTCTATAGTAAGTTTAGATGGAGGAAAAGAATTTACAATGACTTCAGGGACAATGACTGCAGGTACTCATTACACACATACTTTCCCTGCAGGTGTTACACCCGTTTTAACAGTTAACTCAAATAATGAGGTTAGTATTACTATTACAGGAAACGCTACAAATCATGCACTTGCTAATAATGCATCAGGAGATATTGCTTTTTTACCTGCAGCTTTTTCTGGAGGAACTACTGATTTATCTTGTACTTCATTATACTTCAACTTTAAATATGCAGATCCTTACGGTATCTTTTTTGTTGACATGCCAAACGTTGTTATATCTTCGTCTTTAGGTTGGAAATACTTCGAAATAGCTATTGGAAGCGACCCTGCTTTTGGAGGCTGGAGATTTGAAGCTAATGCATTAAAAATAGAGACCTATGATAAAAATTTAGTTTGTGAAGCAGGAACAAGAAACATTTCCTTATTAGCTCCAAATGTTGGTATTGATGCATCAAGTAACCTTACTGCTCCTGAAGCTTATCCAAACCAGCTTGATTTGCGTACGGCAAGTTATACTGCTTGGGATGGAAAAACAGGATATGTAGGATTTGATTATTTAATTGATGGCGCTACTTGCTATGGATGGTTTAAAGTTACTGTAGATGCTGATGGAGATGGATACACTATTTCTGAGTATGCTTATAACACGGAACCGGGTAAGGTTATTTACACAGGTATGACTGAAAAAGTTTCTGTTGTTTTATCTGCAGACACTCTATATGAATCAAATGCAAATGATGGTACTATAACAAACACTAGTATTATTTCATTATCAACAAACAATAGTACTTTTACAAAAAGTAGTGGAAATTTCACCGCTGGTACAGATTACACCATAACAGGAGTTCCTGCAGGATTTACAGCTACCCTTACTCTTCAAAGTAATTCAGAAGTAGAGGTTTCTTTTACAGGAAACGCAACTTCTCATCTTCCAGCTAATGATGCTGCTGTAGTAATAACTTTTAAAGATGCCGCTATTACTGGAGGTGTTGCTGTTCTAGATAATGCAGAGAAAACAATTAATTTAAAATTTGAAGCTCCTTATGGTATCTTTTATGTTGATAATCCAGATTATACTGTTTCTCAAGCTTCAGGGTGGCAGTGGTTTTACTTAGACATTGGAGATGAAACAGAATATGGTGCGTGGGCATTTGATGCTACTAATTTGAAAATAGAAACTTATGGTAAAAGATTAGTTACTGAAACAGGGACTAGAAACATTAGTTTAATACCTGTAGCTACAACTATAGATGGTTCAAACAATTTTACTGCTCCAGGTGATTACCCAGATCAATTAGATTTAAGAACTTCTACATACACAACTTGGGACGGTCAAACTGGTTTTGTTGGTTTCGAATATACAAGCAGAGGACGTATTTGCTATGGTTGGTTTCATGTAAAAGTTGAAGCAGGAGGAACAGGGTATACTGTTTTAGATTTTGCTTATAACACAAAACCAAACGAGCTTATTATAACAGGTACAGATCAATCTGGAAATTCTGTTCAAGCTCCTTCTTACTTAGCTGCTGCTGGTAATGTACAGAATTTAGAAGCTAATTTATCATGGACAAACAATGCTGCAAGTGCTACAAGCGTAATAGTTGAAAGAGCTGGAGCAGATAATGTTTTTGCAGAAATTGCTACTCTAACAGGTACAGCAACAAGTTATACCGATACAGGATTAACAAAAGAAGTTACTTACAAATATAGAGTTAGGGCTTTAGAGGCTGCTGAATATTC
Organism: Polaribacter sp. ALD11; assembly: GCF_002831685.1. Classification (NCBI taxonomy): domain Bacteria; kingdom Pseudomonadati; phylum Bacteroidota; class Flavobacteriia; order Flavobacteriales; family Flavobacteriaceae; genus Polaribacter; species Polaribacter sp. ALD11. Next base: position 69,581 of record NZ_CP025119.1, read on the forward strand.
TGAATATTCAAACGTTACTTCTGTATTACTCTCGGACAGTCCTTCACCTACATTGGACGCGCCTATTCTTTATGGTACAGTATATGAAGAGTATTTTTATGTACAATGGGAACCGATTAGTGGTGCTACTCAATATGAAGTTCAATTAAAAGATGCTTCAGGAGATTGGGTAACCCTTGAAACAGTTGATGCTCCTGGTTATTATTTATTAATTAATAAACAAGGAGAACAAATAATATATGAGGTTAGAGTTAGAGCTATAAACACTTCTGAAACAAGTGCTAGGAGTTATGTAACAGTAAATTTAGATGATAAATCTTTTGTACTATCTACAACTAATTACGCGTTAAATATTAAGTCTTTTACTATATATCCTAATCCTGCTTCAGATATTGTAGAGTTTAATTTTAATAATCTAGATGCTAGCAAAATAACATTAACTATTTATAATATAAGTGGTGCTGTAGTTGATGTTGTTAAAAATGCATCAAGATATTCTGTTAATCACCTTGCAAAAGGAATGTACATTGTTATTGCAACAGATGGTAACTTTGTTGAAACCCAAAAATTATTAATAAAATAGTTTAATTTGAACTATTCAAACTAATTAGTATTGGTTGTTTGAAAATACTACAAATAGAAACACTTGCAATTTTTTGCAAGTGTTTTTTTTATACCCTATCCTAAATTGTTTGTCCTTAGTATTTAAACATCTGTCATCTAAAAATAAAACTTCTACTTAAAATAATATCTCTATATCTACAATTATTAGTCTAATACCTTTGATAAACATTGTATTATAAGTAATCAATACTATCTATGGAACCGTTATAGTTACATCATATACAGCTCTACAAGTTGTATTTATTTGAGCAGTCTTTTGTGTAGCATTTTCTAAATACGATACTTTCACATGAAATTCTGTAGGCATTTGATAAACGCGTGTTCTTGTAATATCTGATAAAGAGCTATTAATCGTTATTACTATTACACATACAATACTATTGTAAATGATACTGATATCGTAGGGATTTGAACTTTTTTAGGAATCTCAAAAACCAAAAAGGTTCCTGTTGTAGTTCCTAATAATAGCATAGTGTTAGTAGCAAATGGAATTTAGTAGGAATGTTTACCGTATCAATTAATTTAAAGAGTAATGCCAATGGAACAAATAACTTTTTATTGATGAATAGAATAAACTTAGCCCTAGATAGAGTTGCTGTATATCAATGGAATGCAAATATACCCTCTTATGATTTTTTTAATCATACTATAATAGTGTAAGCACAGATTTTTAGAAGCAGCTGGAAATAGGATTTAGTTTTATTGCTTAAAAAGGGAGATACTTTTGCACCTCTGGTTATATGTATTTAGTTCTGAAAATAAAGAAAGACAAAACCTTAGTGTAATTACTTCTTTTTTAACTTCAATTTAAAGATATTAGAACTAGGAATCTCTCATAAAGATTCAATTAAAGGTTTAAGACAGTCTTCAAGTAGATTCTACAATTTCTAAAAAGATAAACTTTATAGTGAACAAGAGCAATTAATCTTATGTCAAAAACAAAAAAAGCTGAACAATGGTGTTAGTGTTCAGCTTTAATTTGAAAATTAAGTTTTATAACTACTTGTTTGTATTATTTTGGATAGTGTCTTTTAAGTTGTATTTATAATAGTTAAAGTAATTTCTTATTGATCATAGGTAATATAGGTAGAAACCAACCAATGATTCAATTTGTCTCCATCTACAGGTGTTGCTGGTATTTTTATTTTTAATGTATGAGTTCCTGCTTTTAAATCTCCTAAATTAACAACCATAGGTGCTACCGAAGAGCCCGGGCACCAATTTGATCTTGATAAATCTGAAGAAGCAATGCGCTCTTCAATTTCTTTTATTTGATAAGATCTTGTTTTTGAATCTATATAAGAAGCAGAGTCTTTTCTTAGCCACACGCCAGAAGTAGGATTGAACCTTCTAAAAGAGGCACAGTCATCTCTCCACGGAATCGTGTCTAAAACAAGTGTATTATTAAAATAAACGCTATTTTTAATTTTAATAAACTCATCGCCGCCACTATGCCCTCCATGACCTGTTGTGATGTAATGTAATTTTACATTTTTAATGTCTTTTTTTAAATTGATGGTTTTCTCTAAGTCATTATGAGCAAAATTATCTGGTATCTGCTGTCCACCAACATAAGGTACCGTATTTACTAAAGGCAGTACAAAGACTTTTCGCTGTTTTCTATTTGAATATGTAAGCTCTAAATCAAAATTATAACCTTCCGAGGTCCAAGAATCTATCCAGACACCTACATAAAACGTTCCGGTAACTAAGCTTTCTAAATTTGTAACATCTTGTTCCCAAACAACTTGTTTTTCCCAATTAGGAATATAAACGGGTCTTCTGTATTTTACTTTATTGTCGCTGTAATGGCCAACACCAAAAGGAGTCATAAACCTCATTAACTCTATAACTGGATTATAATTGTCTCCTGAAACTAAACCAGCATATGTACCATCTATATAAGAATCCTTAGGGAATTTCCCCTCTTTTTCCGTAATAGAAAGGATAGAAAGTTTTTTAGGATCTGAAACCACAAAACAAGATCCAGACTTATCCCAACGATCTCCGTTAGAACGCACTGTTATTTTTACTTTTACATCTGTACCACTTATAAAGGTAGGAATCGTTACTTTTTTATACACCAAACGGCCGCTCATTAAACGAACTGCTTCTGTATCTAGTCCTTTTTTACCTCCAAAATTTAAAGGCTGTTTATTGAATACATTAATTTTAGTACTGTTTTCTTGAGCAATTATATTAGCACAAAACGCCAGCAAATAGATTACTATAATATTTTTAAACTTCATTTTAAACAAATTAAATTATTGGTTTATAAATTTTAATTCTACTAGAACAGGTAAATGATCTGACGGATATTTACAGTCTTTAGAATCACTTAATACTGCATATTTTAACACTTTTACAGCCTCTTTACTTGTAAAAATATAATCGATTCTATCTGAAACAGGTTTGTTAAAATTAAAACCATTGAAAGTTCCTGTTGGACCAAAAGGTTTTAATATACTTACATTTTTAGTATCATTCAAGACTTTTGAAAGTAATTGAATTGGTGCTGTTTCTGGTTTTAAATTAAAATCTCCTATAACAATTACTGGTAAATTATTGGTGTTTAATTCTTTAATTTTTTCAAGAATTAATGCTGCACTTTTAACTCTTGCTACACTTCCAATATGATCGAAATGTGTGTTAAATACCCAAAATTGCTCGCTGTTGGTTTTGTTTTTAAAAAGTCCGTAGGTACAAATACGTTCCATGGATGCATCCCAACCAACAGAAATTTTATTAGGAGTTTCAGACAACCAAAAGGTACCTTCGTTTATGAGATTAAACTTTTCTTTATTATAAAAAACAGCACTGTATTCACCTTTCGTTTTACCGTCATCACGTCCAATTCCTATATAAGAATAATTCGTGAAAACACTATCTAAAAACTGAACTTGATGCTGTAGACCTTCTTGAATTCCGAAAACATCTGGATTGTTATATGAAATCTGATCCGTTAAAAAAACGTTTCTCTTAGACCATTGATTTTCGCCGTCGTTTGAATTATCATATCTAATATTATAGGTCATTATTTTATAGACTTCTTTTTCCGAAGTGCAAGAAAATGAAAAACATACTAAAAGTAAAATAACTATTTTTTTCATATTATTTATTTATTGGTGTAAATCGGATAGCTTGTCCACCACCAGCAGCTAACTTTATATTAAGATTGGTTTTTGAAGTCACTTCTTTTTTTAGAATATCAATTTCTGTCGGATTGGTTTCCCAGTCTGCATTCGTACCATCGGCATAGATTTGAGCGATGTATGTTTTATTTTCTTCAAGAAAACTTAATTCTATATTTAATTCTCTTTGGCTCTCATCTGTAATGCTTCCTAAAAACCAATCATCACTATTTTTATCTTTTCTAACAATGGTTATGTAATCTCCTATTTTTCCATTAATCATTTTTGAAAACTCCCAATCTGTAGCAACATCTTCAATAAATTTAAAAGCAGGTTGATTTTCATAATTCTCTATCAAATCAGATGCCATTTGCATTGGACTATACAACACAACAAATAAAGCTAATTGCTTTGCTAATGTTGTATTTACCCTGGAAGTCCCATCATCTAAATCATTCCATTTGACTCTGTTTTTAGCGTTTTTATATAAAATATCAAATACACCAGGTGTATAATCTATTGGTCCTGCTAAACCTCTTGTAAAAGGCAAAATTGTATAATGTTCTGGCGGATTCCCAGAACTCCAAGCATTCCATTCCATACCTCTAGTACCTTCACGAGTCATCATATTTGGATAGGTCCTTCTTATTCCTGTGGGTTTAATCGGCTCATGAGCATCAATCATAATTTTATATTTAGCAGCAGTTTTAACAACCTCTCTATAATGGTTTACCATAAACTGCCCATGATGAAATTGACCTTTTGTTTGAATGCCTCCTGCGTAACCCGTTTTTACAGCTTTAACCCCCAATTGTTGATACATTGAAAAAATAGGGTCTAATTTATTTTCAAAAGATTGTGCGGCCCCACCAGTTTCAACATGACCAATAAATGAAATGTTTTTTTCAGTAGCATAGTTTGTAACTTCTTTCAAATTAAAATCGTCGTAAGGTGTTACAAAATCGAAAGCATCCTTCTTTCCCCAATTTTCCCAACCTGTGTTCCAGCCTTCAACTAAAACACCTTTAATTTTATGTTTGTCTGCAAAATCGATATATTTCTTTGTTTCTTCGGTTGTTGCTCCATGTCTTTCACCTAAAGTCCAAGTTTGTGTTCCCAAGTGCATTCCCCACCAAATTCCTATATATTTCATAGGTTCAATCCAAGACACATTTTCAATTTTATTCGGTTCATTTAAATTCAAAATTAAATTAGACTCCACTAAATCTTTTGCATTGTCTGTTATTTGAATGGTACGCCAAGGAGAAACCATTGGTGTTTTTGCTTTTACTTTAACACCATTTGGCCACGGTACCAAATCACTTTTAAAAGAAAATGAGGCCGCTTCATTTTTCTTTAAAGTCATGCCTGCATAATTTGTTAAATTCGCTTCATGAATACTTATAAAATTACCAGCTTCCGTTTCTAATGTTATTGGTGTATTTGCTGACTCAATTTCATTTAAAGATGCATTTTTATAGAGTGTTTCGTATGATTCAAAATTTGCAGGAATATACCAGCCACTATGGTTTTTTACGAAATTAAATTCCGTTAATTCTTGTGTAATTAGAAGACTGTCTATATTTTTTTGTTTAGGAATTTCATACCGAAACCCAATACCATCATTGTATATTTTAAAGTAAAGATTCAGTTTTCTTTTGAATCCATCTTTTTCTTGTAAGCAAATTAATAGTTGATTGTAATTATCTTCTATTACACTTTTTTCTCCCCAAACAGTAGTCCATTTGGTGTTGGATTGTGTAATGCTATAATCTGTTACTATAAAGTTTTTAGATAAAGGATTTGCATTTTTAAATTCGTACCCTAATTTTGAGGGATTTATAATTACAGAATCTTTAAAATTAACCGTGTAATATATCCCTTGACTCGTATTTACAGAGACCTTAATTTTATTATCAGGAGATTCAATTTTTAAAACCTTTTCACTAGAGCAGCTTATTAGTGTTAAATTAAATAAGAATAACACAGTCCATTTTTTTAATTTCATCTTTTTTATTGATTTAAAAACAAATTATTATTTTAAATTAAACTGAACTTTAGAAGCATTCGTTAACGTTTCATGACTTATAAAAAAAGCTTTTTTAGTTTTTCCATCAACAGTAAACGATTTTAAATTTCCTTTTCCATTTTTTTCTATAACCAAAGTTTTATTCTTGTAATATCTTGTGTCTAAATGAATCGTTATCTTATCGAATCTTGGAGTTGTAATTGTGTACATAGGATCTGCAGGAGAAACCGGATATATTCCCATCATGCTATAAATTAACCACGCAGACATGGTTCCTGTATCATCGTTTCCAGGTAAACCAGCAGGTTTATTTGTAAAATACTCATTAATTAAATTGGTAACACGTTGTTGTGTTTTCCATTCATATCCTTTTGCATAGTTGTATAAATATGGGTAAGCAATATCCGGTTCATTCGCCATATCAAATTGTTTTTTCTCAAAAACCTCATCTAATTTAGCAACGTATTCTTTTTTACCGCCCATCGATTTCATTAAATATTTTGTATCATGCGCAACCATAAAAGTATACTGCCACGAATTTCCTTCAATAAACCCTACGTTTTTTTCGAAATTAGCACCTTGATTAGGATTAAAAGGCGAATGCCATGAACCATCATCATTTTTTGGACGCAATAAATTAAATTCCTTGTCAAAGAAACTTCTATAGGAAACAGCACGATTAGAAAATAATTTATAATCTTTTTTCTTCCCTAATTTATTTGCCAATTGTGCGATTGCAAAATCACTGATGTTATATTCTTGTGTTGTTGAAACAGAACCGCTATTGGTTGTTTTTGTTGATAAATATCCGTTCTTTATATAATCTTTAATTCCTGGCCTTAACGGGTTGTTTTCTAGTTGTGTAGCGCTTTTTCGCATGGCTTCATACGCTTTTTCAATATCAAAATCTTGTATGCCTCTTAAATACGTATCTGCTAGAATAATTCCTGCAGGATCACCAACCATTGTGGTTGTTTCGGTTGCATTCAGTTCCCATTTAGGTAACCATCCGCTTTCATCATAAATGTTCAGCATACTTTTTACCATATCCGATTGTTGTTTTGGATAGATCAAAGACATTAAAGAATGAAGGTTTCTATAGGTATCCCAAAAAGAAAATACGGTAAATCGTGTTCCGTCAGTTTTTGCAGTTTCGCGTTTTCCCATTGTTGGATATTCGCCATTCACATCATTTAACGTATTCGGGTGAATTAATGTGTGGTACAACGCTGTATAAAAAATAGTTTTATCATCTTTTGTTCCGCCTTCTACTTCAACTTTAGATAATAATTGATTCCATTGTGAAGCAGTATTTTTATAGATAGCATCAAATGATAAATGTTGCGTTTCCTTTTCTAAATTTTCTCTGGCATTTTCTATACTAACGTAAGAAACACCAATCTTAACCTCTACTTGCGTTGGTTTTTCAAAATTATAAGTAAAATAAGTTCCAATACTATCGCCAATAACCTCTTTTCTATAGTTTTTATAAAAGCGTTTTTTGCCATTATATCCCATCCATCGTCCTTCTACACCTTCGTTTTTTCTAGTTTTTTTCCAAACTCCAAATTCATCAGCTGGTTTACTAAATTTTGCAACAAAATAAACAGGATATGATTCTTCTGGTTTGTAATAACAAAATGAACCCACATTACGCATGCCTTCTATTTCGGTTGGCGATACTACTTTAACCATAGCGCCTTCTTCGTTGGTTAAACCCAAGCCTAAATTGATTAAGATGTTCGATTTTCCTTTTGGAAATGAATATTTACTTACGCCAACTCTGGTGGTTGCAGTAAGTTCGGTTTTTACATCATATTTTGAAAGTTGAACACTGTAATAACCAGGTTTTGCAACCTCATTTGTATAAGTCGTTCCGTATTTTAAATGATCTGTTTCCAGTTCTCCTGTTGTAGGCATCGCTAAAATAACACCCAAATCTGGACAACCAACACCACTTAAATTTACATGAGAAAATCCGGTTAAAAAAGCATTTTCATTTACATAAGGTGTAGACAACCATTGGCTGTCTTTTTCTAACGGTAAGTTTTGTTCTCCTGCCACATTAAAAGGAGAAACACTTGCCATTCCTCTGGGTGCAATTGCGCCAGGGTTCGTAGCACCAAAATTAGAGGTTCCTATAAAAGGATTTACATAATCGATTGGTTCTTGTGTTACAGCACTAAATTGAATGCAGAAAATTGCAAATAGTGTAATTAACTGAAGCTTTTTCATGCTTTGTTTATTTTTTTGAAGTACTTAATGAATACGGTTTGTTTTTAGCCGCAGTTCCCCAATTTTTATTAGGAATATTTCCCATATTAAAATTTAGAGTTCCACCATTTTGAAGTGTATTAAACTTTATAAAAGTATTTTGATATGCCTTACCGTTTAACTGAGCGCCTTGAATATAAACATTCGTATTTGAATTATTTTTGGAAGTGATTTCAAACGTATTTCCGTTTTCTAAATGCAATGTTGCTTTTTTAAATAACGGACTTCCAATTACGTATTCATCAACTCCTGGGGTTACAGGATAAAATCCTAATGCACTAAATACATACCATGCAGATGTTTGTCCGTTATCTTCATCACCACAGTAACCATCTGGTGTTGCCGAGTATAATTTTGTTAAAACATCTCTCACTTTTTCTTGTGCTTTGTATGATTGATTTGTATAATTATACAAATAAATCATGTGTTGAATGGGTTGATTTCCGTGTGCATAGTTTCCCATATTTACAATTTGCATTTCTCTAATTTCGTGAATTGTAAAACCATAATACGAAGCGTCAAACTTTGGAGGCATTTCAAAAACTTCATCTAATTTTGCAGCAAATTGTTTTTTACCTCCCATTAAATCAATAAGACCTTCGATGTCATGAAAAACAGACCAGGTATAATGCAAACTATTTCCTTCGGTAAATGCATCACCCCATTTTAAAGGATTAAACGGACTTTGAAAATTTCCATCCTCATTTTTTCCACGCATCCAATTGGTCGATGGATCAAATAAGTTTTTATAATTCATAGATTTCTCAAAGTATTTTTTAGCAATTTTAGTTTTGCCCATTTTTTCGGCCATTTGAGCAATCGTAAAATCGGCATATGCATATTCTAAAGTTCTCGCAGCATTTTCATGAATATTAACATCATAAGGAACATAGCCTAATTTATTATAATACTCTAAACCAGCTCTACCTACAGAATTTACAGGTCTACCATCTGCAACGGTTGCATTTTTAAGCATTGCTTCAAACAATATTTCGGCATCCATATTTTTTGCGCCTTTTAAAAAGGCGTCTGCAATAATAGAAGCAGAGTTAGAACCAATCATTACATCTCTGTGCCCTGGACTTGCCCATTCTGGCAACCAACCAGATTCCTTATATGTATTAGCCAAACCTTGCATAATTTGTCCGTTTAACTCTGGATACATCATATTAAAAAATGGAAAAACGGCTCTAAAAGTGTCCCAAAAACCATTATCGGTAAACATATAGCCAGGTAAAACTTTGCCATTGTAAGGACTATAATGAACTACTTTATTGTTTGCATCAAATTCATAAAACTTTCTAGGGAACAATAAAACACGGTATAAAGAAGAGTAGAAGGTTCTTAAATTATCAATATTATCATCTTCAATTTGAATTTTATTCAATTCTGTTTCCCAAGCTTGTTTTGCTTTTTTCTTTGTGTCTTCAAAAGTATCTGCTCCAATTTCCCTCGAAAGATTTAATTGTGCTTGTTCTGGACTTATAAATGAAGAAGCTACTTTTACATGAACTGTTTTTCCTTTTTCAGTTTTAAAACCTACAATAGCCCCAACATGTTCACCTTCACTATTTACTGAATTTTCAAGCAATTGCCAACCATCAGTCCATGTGTGATTTAGTTCAAAATCGGTGTCAAATTCTGCCACAAAATAATTGTGGAAATTTTCTGGAACTCCGCCACTATTATTTCTACAATACCCAATTATTTTACGTTCTTCAGGAATAATTTTTACCATAGAACCTTTATTAAAAGCATCTAAAACAATATAAGATTTGTCAGATTCTGGAAAGGTAAATTTAAAATGTGCCGCTCTTTCTGTTGGCGCAACTTCTGCCACCACATCATAATCTGCTAAATAAACCGAGTAATGATAAGGTTTTACGGTTTCTGCTTTATGAGAAAACCAAGATTGCCTTTCATCTTCCTGAAACTTTAAATCTCCTGTAACTGCCATCAACGAAAAGGCAGCGTAATCATTAACCCACGGACTTGGTTGATGCGTTTGTTTGATTCCTCTAATTTTATTTTCATCGTATTTGTAGGTCCAACCATCACCCATTTTAGACGTCATTGGCGTCCAAAAATTCATTGCCCAAGGAGTTGCAATAGCAGGGTAGGTGTTACCGTTAGATAAATCGAAAGAAGAATCTGTTCCCATTAAAGGGTTCACAAAATCGACTAAATCTTTACTTTCTATATAAGAGCTGTTTTGTGCTTTCAAATTTGTATTCACACAAAACAACAGTATCATTAAAATCCACGAATATTTGAAAATCATTTTTGGCATATCATTCTTATTAATTTTATTCATATTTGATAATATTAACGTCATTGGGAACGTAGTGAAATAATCTCATAATTGAAAAGTAGACTAAAAGATTCCTCCTCGTACCTCGTTCGGAATCACAAAAATTACTTCTCAATTCTATTTTTTACTTATTTAATTCAACAGCATTTCCATGACCTCTATACAGTTTCAAAGCATCTTCTAATTCAACTTCTATAATAGTTACATTGGGATCTAAGTTTTTTCCTTGGGGAATTTCAATTCTTAAAATTCCAGGAATATTGTTCCAAGCAGCGCCACCATTTCTTTCAAAACTTAATTCTTGATTAGAGCCTACTACTTTAATAGATTTCACTTTATTCTGAATACCTTTTAAAGAAATATAATTTTTTGGCGCATCAAACAAAGCCAAGTAAATTTTAGTTTCATCTTTGTTCAACATTGTTGGTCCATAAAAATGACCATAAGGCAATCCTGCTTTAGAATTAAAGACAGCTGTTTCATGTTTTCTAATCCAATCTCCTAAAGCCTCTAAACGTTCTACTTGCTCTTTTGCAATGGTACCATCTGGTTTCGGACCGATGTTTAATAATAAATTTCCTCCAGAAGCAATTACTTCAACAAAAGTTCTTATAATTTGAGATTTTGGTTTGTAATTGGTATCCGATGGAAAATAACCCCAATTATTATTCATCGTCATACAAAATTCCCATGCACCATCTGGTCTAACTACAGGAATTCCTTGTTCTGGGGTACTATAATCTCCGTATGTTTTTAATCGAGAATTTACAACCACCTTAGGATTCCATGTTAACAAACTATCTTTTAGTGATTGCGCTCTCCATTGTTCGCTAGATTTTTCCCAATCACCATCAAACCAATACAAGTCTGGCTTAAAAGTATCGCTCAATTCTTTTAACTGACCGTTGTTAAATTTAAGAAAACGTTGCCAAGGCGATAATTGATTTTGATTTTTCTGAGGATAATTTTTACGTGTATCTGGTCTTGGAAAAACCACATCATAATCGGGATGCGACCAATCAATTAACGAATAATACAAACCTACTTTTAAATTTTCTTTTCTTAGTGCATCTACAAAAGGAGCTACCAAATCGCGCTTTGCAGGTGTTTTTTCTAATACATTTAAGTGGCTTAATTTCGTGTCCCACAAAGCAACTCCATCATGATGTTTTGTAGTTAAAACGGCATAACGCGCGCCAATTTTTTTAAATAATTTAGCCCAAGCTTCCGGATCATAGTTTTTAGCAGTAAACTCTTTACCTTGTGCCATATAATCATCATAAGAAATACGTTTATGATACATAGACCAAGACTCGCCAATTCCTTTTACACCGTAATATCCCCAATGAATAAAGACCCCTAATTTAGCATCTTTAAACCACTCTAAACGTTCCTCTTTCGTCAGTTTTTCTTGTGCCGAAATTTGATTTGTAAACAAGAAAAGTAAAACAATTGTTATCTTTAAATACTTCATATTTTAATTAATTATAATTTCATCAACAAACAACCAAACATTACCTCCTTCTGGTGTTTTTGATAAGTTTTTAGCAAATATTTTTACATACCTTACAGATTGCTCTTCAAAAGAAATTTTAAATTCCTTTAAATCGAAAGAAGGATTTTTAGCATATGCTCTTTTCTCTACACCAACTTCCTTGTAATTTTTTCCATCTGTAGAAACGGAAACGGTTACTGCAGTCGGAAAATAAATTCCAGGCCCTTGGTTTTCTAAAGTCCCCAAAATAACTTCTTGAACTGATGTGTCTTCACCTAAATCAACAACAGCTTCCATATCTTTACCTAACCAAGCTTGCCAATGACCATCACTAAAATTTTTAGTTCCGCGTAAAGTATTTACCATTCCGAATTCACCTTCACCTTGATAACGATCATCATAAACTTCTTTGAAGGTTAGTTTTTTACCAACTGCTTTGTGAAATTTGATATTTGTATGAAAAGGAACACCTACAGGTACATCGTTTTTAAAAAGTGACGCATGAATTTCTGTGGATTCGTTAATTGTTAATGGCTCTGTATACTTAACTGCAGCATTTGTTAATTTTACATCATTTAAAGTATAACGAATATCTGCATCTGTAAATTCATTATTTAATGCTAGTGTTACCTTTTGGGTATCCATATCAATTTTTACATCCTCCATTACCAAGTAGGCACTTTTTGCATAATTGATATCTAAATAATCATAACGCTCAAACATGGTAACAATTCTAGTTGAAAAATCTTCCCAATTACGAGATTCTTTAGTTGACCATAACGTTTCAGATAATGCAGCCAATCTAGGAAAAATCATATATTCTGAATGAGATGTTGTTTTTATTTGCTCTGACCATAAATTCGCTTGTCCTCCTAAAACATGTTTCGCTTCTGCAGCTGTCATTCCTTCTACAACAGGATCAAACGTGTACACTTTGCTTAAAGGCGTATAACCTCCCCAAGCCAATGGCTCTTCATTTTGTGGACCTTGATAATGGTCAAAATAACAATGAGAACCTGGTGTCATTATAACATCATGCCCTTGTTTTGCCGCTTCAAGACCACCTTTGGTACCTCTCCAACTCATTACAGTAGCCTCTGGTGCAATACCACCTTCTAAAATTTCATCCCAACCAATTAATCTTTTTCCTTTAGAGTTGATGAAGCTTTCCATTCTTTTGATGAAATAACTTTGTAATTCCTCAACATTTTCTAAATTTTCTGAACGCATTCTTTTGTTACAGTCAGGGCATTTTTTCCAATTGGTTTTGGTTGCTTCATCACCACCAACATGAATGTATTTTGATGGAAAAATCTCCATTACTTCCTCTAAAACATTTTCTAAAAATTCAAATGTATGTTCTTTTCCAGCACAATAAATATCCGTAATTGGCCAAACTCCGCCAGAAGGAACTCCTATTGGTTTTTCATGACAAGACAATTCTGGATACGCTGCAATTGCAGACGATACGTGCGCAGGCATTTCAATTTCTGGAATAATTTCTATATTTTTAGTTGCTGCATAGGCTACTAAATCTTTTAATTCATCTTGTGTGTAAAATCCACCATACGTCCCTTTTTCATCTGCGGATGTTGTATACCTACCATCCCAATGTTTGTCTTCTTGATCTACTCTCCAAGCACCAACTTCCGTTAATTTTGGGTATTTTTTAATTTCGATACGCCATCCTTGGTCATCTACTAAATGCAAGTGCAACACATTCATTTTAAGCATTGCCAAACGATCTATCGTTTTTTTCAAATACGCTATTTCGAAAAAATGACGAGAAACATCTAACATTAAACCTCTATATTTATAACGAGGTTGGTCTTCAATTGTAAGATTAGGAATGAGCCAATCTGTACCTGAAACCGAATTTGAACTTTCAATTGCTACAGGAAGTAGTTGTCTAAGTGTTTCTACACCGTATATAAAACCAGCTTTTCCTTTTGAAGTAATTAAAATGCGATTAGAACCTACATTCAATTTATAAGCTTCATCGTCTAAGTTTTTATCAATAATAAATTGAACATAATTTTCTTCTGGAGCTTGTTCTAAAACGTCTAAATTCCACCCAGATACATTCTTAAATTTATCGATTAAAACCGAAGTTACTTCTTTTTGAGATGCAGCTGCTAAGATAAATTTGGTGTTTTCATCAAACTGAAAAGCACCTTTATTCAGCAGTAGTTTTGCTGGCTTAGGAATCACTGCAATATCACTTTCTGTGAAAATGATATCCTCATTACTTTTTTGACAGGAAACCGTTATGACGATTATAGCCATAACCAAGATTTTTTTGATTACACTCATTTTTATGAAATTTTAATTATCAATCTTTTTTTAATTATATCAAGACACATCAATATGGTCTTTCTTTCTGTTTTATTACTTTTTATTGATACATTTTAGAAGTTGCTGCCATCGATTTCTTGGTGTTTTTATTAGGAGTATTTCCCATTGTAAAAATCAATTTTCCACCTTGCATAATCTCTGTATGTTTGATGTAACTTCGTTCTATAACCTCATTATTTAAGGTAATAGCTTGAATGTATTTGTTTTCTGAACTGTTATGTATTGTTTCTACAGTAAAGGTTTTTCCGTTTTCTAGATTGAGGGTAGCTGTATCTACAATAGGAGAACCAAAAGCGTAAACTCCTTGTGCAGGATTTACAGGATAAAAACCTAAGGCACTAAAAATATACCAAGAAGACATTTGTCCGCAATCTTCATTACCACAATGTCCGTTTGGTTTATTTTTATACTGTGTTTCTAAAATTTCACGGATTAATTTTTGTGTTTTCCAAGGCTTATCAATGTAATTATACAAATATGCTACGTGATGACTAGGTTCATTTCCATGTGCATATTGACCAATCATTCCGGTACTAAAAATTGGTAACTTATCTTCTGGAAGCGGATCTAAAGTAAACATAGAATCTAGCTTTTTTTCAAAATTTTCTTTTCCACCAACAGTAGTTACCAAACCTTCAATATCGTGTTGCACAGACCAAAAATATTGCCAAGCATTACTTTCGCAGAAATAAGGAGAGTAATCTTTAGGAATAAAATCTTTTAAGAAAAGTCCGTTGTTAGATTTAGGTCGCATAAATGTACTTTTAGAATCGTACACATTTCGCCAATTTTCAGAACGCTTTAAAAACGTATTATAATCCTCTGTTTTTCCCAATGCTTTTGCAAATTGAGCAATACACCAATCTCCGTATGCATATTCTAGGGTTTTAGAAACCGACCAATCTTCATGCTGTTCGTCAATTGGCACGTATCCCAATTGCATGTATTTATCAATTTCTCTTGATGCATCTGTAGCACTTGCAATACACGCTTCGTATGCCAATTCAGCATCAAAACCTTTAATTCCTTTAAAATAAGCATCTACAATTACAGGTACTGCGTGGTAACCAATCATCATATTGGTTTCATTTCCTTGCATAGACCAAACCGGTAATAAACCTGTTTCTTTGTAATGAGCAAGCATAGAATTTACCATGTCTGAAACTCTAGTAGGGTGCAAAATGGTGTATAACGGGTGTGCAGCTCTATACGTATCCCATAATGAAAACGTATCATATCTATCAAAACCATCAGCATTCATGATAGCATCGTTTGCTCCTTTATAATTTCCGTTATGATCGCTCAATAAAGTTGGTGCCAACATCGATTGATACAACATTGTGTAAAAAATGTGTTTTTTTGTACTATCTTTTGTTGTGATTACTATTTTTTGAAGTTGTTTTTCCCATTTGTCTTTCGCTTGATTCTTTAAGGCTTCAAAATCAAAATTAGGAGCCTCTTTTTCTAAGGATTGATAAGCACCTTCAATAGTTGCCGTTGAAAGGCCTGTTTTTAAAATAATTTCTTCACCTTCTTCCGTTGAATAATTTAAAATTATTTTGGTGTTTTTACCAGTAACAGGAGATTTTGTAAGCGTATCATTCTTAAATAATTGATATTCTTTAAAAGGTTTTGATACTTTGATTACAAAATAGACGCGTTGGTCTTTTGCCCAACCAGAAGATTTTCTATAACCTTCTATTGTGGTGTTATTAACTACTTTAAAATGAGTTTCTGTAGGACTGTCCCAATTTAGCGCATAGCCTAAATCGATATAAATTTGTGTATTCTCATCTTTTGGAAATGTGTATTTATGAATACCCGTTCTTTCTGTTGCTGTTAATTCAGCTTTAATTCCGTAATCTAATAAATCAACCGAATAATAACCAGGGGAAGCGGATTCTTTTTCATGTGAAAAACTAGAAAATGGTTTAAAACTATTCGCTTTAATTCTTTTTGAAAACTTACTATTGGTAGGCATTACTAGAATATCATATAAATCTCCAGCACCTGTACCAGATAAATGCATGTGTGAAAAACCAGAAATGATAGAATCTTTATAAAAATATCCTGCAATTCTATCCCAACCAGGAATACCAATATCTGGACTTAATTGCACCATTCCGTAAGGAACGGTTGCACCAGGATACGTATTTCCAGGACCATCTGTACCAATAAACGGATTCACAAAATTAGTAAGGTTTTCTTGAGTAACTATTTTTTCTGGTTCTTTGCATTGTAGCAAAAAGATAGTACAGAGTAGATATAATAGATTGTATGTTTTCATTAATTTAGATTCTAAAATTTAATTGTACTAAAAGTTGTTCTCCTTTTTATTTAAAACTAGCTGATAGCAACTTCAGATTTCCCGTTTTTGAAACCAAACCAAACAATGTATGCATAACAAAGAACGATTAAAAGTAATGCACTTTTAAAAGCAATATAATCTGTTAAAAATCCAAAAGTAGGAGGGATGATCGCACCACCAACAATGGCTGTACATAATAAACCTGATGCTTTTGGTTTTAAATGACCAATACCATCAATAGCTAGCGTAAAAATTGTTGGAAACATAATAGAGTTGAACAGACCAACAGCCAAGATACTCCACATGCTTACCAAGCCAAACGTACTTACAGATAAGACAATTAAGCCAATAGAGATAGATGCAAAAATAGCCAGGACTTTTCCTGGTTTCATAATTCGGGTAAGATACGCGCCTGCAAATCTACCAATCATAGCACCAGACCAATAAAAGGTGACAAAAACGCCAACGACTGCTTTGTCATCTTTTTCGGCTAAACCTGAGTTTAAAATGGCTTCTGCAATAGATTTCATAATCCCATTTTCTTTAATAACCGATACAAGGTTCATTTCTAAAAAGTAGTTTACTAAATAACTACCAATAGCAACCTCTGCACCAACGTAAAAGAAGATACCTAATACACCCTGCATTAATTTTTTATTTTTAAAAGCTTCACGATACGTTCCTGTGGAAACTTCAGAAATCATATTTGGTAATTTTGCAAATAAGAAAACCAAAGCAATCAAACCTATAAATGCTGCCAAGCCTAAAAAAGGTGTTTGAACCGCAGCGGCTTCTGTAGTTAAATATGCTTCTTTTGCAGCTCCATCTAGTACCGCAATTTCGTCTTTAGTTTTTATCACATCACTTAAAATAAACATCGCACCAATTACGGGAGCTACTGCTGTTCCTAAAGAATTAAATGCTTGAGATAAATTCAACCGACTAGATGCGCCAGCTTCAGAACCCAAGACAGCCACAAAAGGATTTGCTGCTACTTGCAAAACGGTAATACCCGCTGCTAAAATGAAATAGGCCAGCATAAAAATGCCAAACTCACGATAGGATGCTGCCGGATAAAAAAGCAGACAACCTAATGCCATGGTTAATAAACCTAAAATAATACCTTTTTTATAGCCTATTTTAGATAGAATATAACTTGCTGGAATCGATAGTAAAAAGAATGCACCAAAAAAAGCAAATTGCACTAATCCTGCTTGAAAATAGGTTAGTGTAAATAGTTCACGCAAACGAGGAATCAAAGAATCTACCAATACCGTAATAAATCCCCAAAGGAAAAATAAAACAGTTAGTAAGATAAATGCGGAGCGATAGGGTTTTTGATTTGACATGGTTCTGATTATAATTTCTACTTTAAATATTCCCTCTATTATAGAGTTTTCTTAATTTCTTTAATTGTTTTTAAATAGTCGTCTGTTAATTGTGGACCATCAAAAAAAGTAATTCCTTTTGCGCCATTTTCTTTCGCTAAATGGATGGCTTGCTTTAACTCTTCGCTAGATGAAAAAGGCGGTAAATATACGCCTGTGTTTATAGCAACATCTTTATCTTCTAAATCTGTTACACCTTGTTTTGTTGCATACCCAATCCAATCGATTTCTTCATTATAAAAACCATGATAAATCATAGGATACACTGCATCAATATTCCATTTGTCCCAACGTTGGCGAACCATATGATCGGCCATTTCTGGATAGGGAAAAACAGCAGCTGTTAAGTTTTTATTGTTCTTATGAACAATTTCATAAGCGTCATTTACTAGGTTTCGGATAGCATTCAATCTGAAATTTTTCCATTCCATATCAATTGCTGTATTTTCACTTTCTAAAGGATTTTTATGATGAATTTTTTCAAACTCACTAATGCAAACTTCGCAATAACAAAAATCAAATTCTGCCATTTCAGTCTCTTGTTTTAAGTCGTACTTTGGAAGTAAACCAATTGGCAAGAAAATATCTGGGAAACGAATGTAATCTAAATGAACACTTTCAATTCCGTCAACTTTAGACAAACCTTCCACTAGACCTAAAATATGATTTCTAGACTCGGTTCTTGTTGGGCATAACCATTGGTAATAACCAACATACGGACGGGTATCAAAACAAGATTTACCATCTCTACTCACCATATACCATTCTGGGTGTTTCAACGCAATTGTGTCTCCAGGTCTGTTTACAGCCATAATCCACGCATGTACTTTTAAACCTTCTTTGGCAGCCAAAGGAGCTAAGCGCTCTAGTTCTTTAGGGTCTGTGCCTGTATTTATTAAAAGTTCGTCAATTCCACCTTCTTTATATCTCTTAAACTCGGCAATATAACTAGCGTTGGTTTTGTTTTTGCTAGAGGTTATCCAAGTACCAAAAGTAAATGTATCCTCTTTTGTAGAGGCATTGATGAGTTTTTTTTCTTGTTTTTGATTACAGCTTGCCAAAATTAAAATTGACATAAAAAACAATAGTTGTTTTACTTTCATTGATCTGTGATTTAATATTAAATTATTCCTTTAAATTTTCAAAAAGTGTGTTCAACAATTCCTGATCTTTGTCTAAACTATATTCCCAGAACATAGCGCCTCCAAATCCGTTTTCCTTTATAAACGCTGCTTTTAATTTAATATCTTTAGACGTTTCCCAAGAAACAAATGTACTATCGGTTTCACTCCATAAATAGGAAGCTTTTGCAGATTCATCATACATTTCTTTATATTTTCCTGTTGCTACTTTTTTCTTAAGGTCTTTGTAAGACACAATATAACCGCCCTCTAGCGAGTGATCATTTAAACCATCTGTTGTAGAACTTACCTTTTTCCATTGTCTTCCATAGAAAGGAATTCCCATAACTAACTTATCTGCTGGCACGCCTGCTTCCAAATGTCTTTCCATAGCATCTACTCCGCTATTCACATTGTATGTATCTTTTTCTGAAGGATATAAATTTGCATGATGCCCTGTTTGATAATACCAACCTTGATAAAAATCATAACACATTACATTTATAAAATCGAGATATTGATGCGCTTCCCCCAAATTAGTTTGTTCTATATAAGTTTCATCAGCTCCCGTAGCAATGGTTAACAAATAGTATGTATTATTTTTATTTCCTTCAACATCTAAAGCTTTGCGAATTTCTGCCAAAAGCAAGGTGAAATTATCTTTGTCTGAAGGACGAAAAGGATTGTCTTCTCCACGTTGCCCTGGGTATTCCCAATCTAAATCGACACCATCAAAACCATGTTCTAGTAATAGGTTTACACAACTTTCTGCGAATTTTTTTCTGGAAGCTTCATAAGCTGCCATTGTAGAAAATTGATCAGACCAAACCCAACCACCTACAGAATACAATACTTTTAAATTTGGATTTTGTTTTTTTAGTGATATCAGCGTCGCAATTTTAGCTTTATCTGTTTCTAACTCAAACTTTGCTTTACCATCTACAATATTTGCAAATGCAAAATTGATGTGTGTTAATTTAGTCGCATCAATTTTAGAGAAATCATAATCTTCATAACCAGCAGCATACCCAATTATTTTAAAATCTTTATTTACAGCTGCATTATTAACCGATTCTATTGCTACTTTTTTGTCATTAGATTTTTTAGTGCTATTTGAGCAGGCAAAAAAAAGTGGTATTATAAAAAGATATTTTATGAATTTCATTTTATTTATTGTTTTAGAAAAGATCCATCTTCTTTAATAATTAACGTTTTATTAGAAAAAGGACTTTTTACAAAAATAGTCCAACCAAAACGATGATTTTCAAGTTTTAGATTCATTTTTTTTCCATCTATAATTATTGGTGCTGCTGCTAATTTTTTAATAGCAGTAGCCCATTTTTTATTGACAGTAAAATGCTTTTTTTGAGCACGGTATAATTTGTACAACTCCCATTTTAATTTTTCATCATTCGGAATTTCAAACGTATCTCTTCTCCCTACTTCTTTGGAAGAAAAATAAACATAGCCCCATTTTTCTGGTTCGTGCATATTAATAACTCCTTGTGGAGACCAAACCCAATTATATTCAGGAAGGTATTTCCCTTTAACATCCTTTTTTCGTTCGTATTTTCCATCTGTAAGTTGATAATCCCAATTTACTCTTGAGAAATTTACACGCCAAAATTCATCTTTAGGAACATTTTTTTCAAAATAAGATTTTTTATAAACACTCCAAGGAATGGCCATTTCAAGAACCCAACCTTTGTCGGTATCGTTCGGGTTGTTTAAAGTACCATCTATTGTAACGGCAGATTTCATTCCAGTTGCCATCCAGTCATTTAAAGCGATATTGTTTTGCTCTCTATAAGGTTTTGTAATAAATAAATCCCAAATGGTATTGATGGCATTTACTTCAATTTCGTAGTAATTATGTGTATCACCATCTGGATCTATGAACACTTCAAAATCATTATTATGAAAAATAATAGCATCATGCTTTGTGATATCTGCCCAAACGTGTGGTTCTTCCATTTTTGCTAAAATGTAGAAATACGTATCGTCCCAAAGCATTTTAATTTGGGTTTTGTAGGTTGGTTTTTTTACACCTTGAATGTCTATAAAAGGTTCGGACCATGTTACTTTATTCCAAGAAGCATCCTTCTCATTTCCATCAATAAGAATTGCTTCAGAAGTATGATACGCAATGTAACTTTCTGGCGTAATTTCAACCTTTGACTGTGCAGTAGCTATTGTTGTTAAAAAACAGCATAAAATCGATAAATATTGAAATTTTAAAATCATTTTTAATTCTTATTTTATGATGAAAATTGATTCAAACCTTTAATTATTTTAAAGATTAAAGGTCTGAAAATTCAAAAAACTTATAAACTATTTTCTTTTGTATATTGAATAACTTCACTCAACTTACCAAATGCCATTGCAACCACAGTATCTGCAGCGCCATAATAAATAGCCAACTTATCTTCTTCTACATCGTGCAACGCAGCACAAGGGAAAACTACATTAGGCACATCGCCGGTAGTTTCATATTGTTCTGCAGGACCTAATAAATAAGGTTGCGTTCTATATTTAACTTTGTCTGGTTCGTTTTCATCTAAAAGCGCAGATCCCATTGCATACCGGAAACCGTTGCAAGTATTGATTACTCCGTGATAAATCATTAACCAACCTTCGTCTGTTAAAATGGGAATTGGGCCTGCACCAATTTTGGTACATTGCCACGCACTATCTTCAAAAGGTGTTGCTTTCATTACACAACGGTGTTCTCCCCAATACTTCATATCTGGGCTGTAACTAATATAAATATCGCCAAACGGTGTGTGACCGTTGTCACTTGGGCGACTTAACATTGCATATTTACCATTGATTTTTTGTGGAAATAACACACCATTTCTATTAAAAGGCAAAAAGGCATTTTCACATTGAAAGAATTCTTTAAAATCGAAAGTATACCCAATTCCGATTGTTGGTCCGTTGTAGCCATTACACCAAGTAATCCAATATCGATCTTCTATAAATACCACACGAGGATCGTACTTATAATCAGATTCTATCATTTCTGTATTTCCGGCTTGCATTTCAATTGGCTCATGATTGATGTCCCAATCAATTCCGTTTTTACTAAAACCAGCAAAAATATTCATTTGTACCGCTTTGTTATCACACCTAAAAACACCTGCAAAACCATCTTCAAAAGGAACAACAGCACTGTTAAAAATACTGTTAGATGATGGAATGTCGTACCTGTTAATTACAGGGTTTTCAGAATATCTCCAAACTACATCAGTGCAACCTTCTGGTTTATCTTGCCAAGGAATTGAATTCATATTTGCTTTATTTTTTAATGTCAATTTTTATTATTTTTAATTCGGAATTTTTCTAACTTTATCTAACCATGTAAACTTCAAAATAATCGAAGTTACTACAAATACACCCAATGAAATAAATGCTTTTGGATAATCTCTAATGATAAAATAGATAGGTAAAACAATCATACTAGATTGCCAAACAATACCAATAGCGCAGTTTAACATGTCTGACCAAAAATCGGAATTTCTTTCTATTTTATGGTTCTCTTTCTTTAATTCTTTCAATACTGGTTTCCAAAATCCCCAAGGATGCACATTTTTATAAAATGCTTTTAGAACCTTCATGTCTGTTGGTTTGCTTAAAAAGGTTCCTAAAAATGATCCCAATAGCGACACACCGAATATTACTGGAAATAAGTAAATGGCAGAAACGTGCGATAATTCATATAAAATTGTTCCTTCAGAGAAATTCCCTTTATTTTGATTTAATAAAAACTGCAAACTGGCAATGATTAAACCAGATAACATTCCCCAGAAATACCCCCAACCGTTAAAGCGCCACCAAATCCATTTTAAGAAATTTGCAGCCACATAACCACCAAATAAAGAACTGGTAATCCATAACGTTAATGAGTTAATTGAATCTGCAAAAAAGCCCATAAAAACACCCAACCCAACTACTGCAAATGATGCGATATGACTCGCTTTTATATAATGTTTGTCGGTTGCTTCTGGTTTAAAATATTTTTTATAAATATCATTTACAATATACGCAGGACCCGCATTTACAAAAGCAGAAAAAGTAGACATAAATGCCGCTAATAAACCAGCTAATAGTAACCCTTTAATTCCTACAGGAACATGAAAATTAATTACTTGCGGTAATAAAATTTCTAAATCTGCACCAGTAAGATTTGGGTTTGCCGCCATTTGAGGAGCTAAAACTACCAAGGCAATTACTACAACACCACCAATTAATAAATATCTTGGTATGAATAATACTAGGTTTGTAAAACCACTCATATATGCAGCCTCTTTTACTGTTTTTGTTGATAAAATTCGTTGCATATCGAAACTTGGTGTTGGGCCTGCAATACTTGCGAAAAATCCTTTAAAAAGACTCATACCTATTAAAGCGCCAAACATTTTATAACCTTCGGAATCTACCAAATCATTAAATTTCTGAAACTTGGAATCCCAATGCGTGTCTAATTCCCAACTAAAAAACACATTTTTCCATTGTTCTGTAATCACACTTGTAATTTCAATATCACTAAAAGCGAAAAAGGTATACCCAGCGACTAAAACACCCGCAATCACCATAATTCCGTACTGTAAAACCTCTGTGGCAACTACAGAAAACATTCCACCTTTTATGGTGTAAATTGTGGTTAGGAAAATAATGATAAGCGCATACGATTGTTCTGAAGTTAATATTTCTGAAGCATTTAAAATTAATGCTAAATCCCAAGGTAAAATAACGGTCATAAATTTACCAACACCTTCAAAAAAGTAGGCAATAAATCCGATGGCAGCAATAACCGCAAAAATAGCGACGATTTTATGAGAAGCTCTACCTGCTTTATCATCACCAAAACGAGTTAAAATCCATTCCGACCCCGTCATAATATTAGAACGTCGAATCCAAACGGCTAAGAACATCATAATAAAAATCTGATTCCATATAGGCCAAAGCCACATCAACATAAAACTTTTTGTTCCGTATAGAAAAAGCCAACCTACCATTAAGGCTGTTCCAGAAATATCGAACATTCCAGAACCGTTACTAAGTCCTAAATAGTACCATTTTATAGATTTTCCTCCTAAAAAATAAGAATCTAATCCTTTGGAAGCTCTTTTGGAAATCCAAATTCCAACAGCAAGTGTTAAAACAATGTATACTGCTATAATTGAAGCATCAATAATATCCATTATTTTTGCATGTTTTTAGAAAGACCCCATTGTTTATTTGGTTCAGCACCCATTTTAAAATGTAAAGTGCCACCTTTTAAAATATCTTGATGAGAGATTGCTGTCTTATTAAAATCTTTGCCATTAAAGGTTGCAGATTGTATGTAAATATTTTTATCAGAAACATTTTCTGCTTCAATAGTAAATGTCTTTCCATTTGGAAGATTCATGCTTGCTTTTTCAAAAATTGGTGTTCCAATTTCGTACTCACCAGAAGCTGGGTTCATAGGATATAATCCCATAGAACTCAATACATACCAAGCGCTCATTTGTCCGCAATCTTCATTCCCGCTTAATCCATTTGGAGTTGTATTGTATTGTGTATCCATAATATGACGTGCCCAAAACTGTGTTCGCCAAGGTTGTTCTGCGTGATTGAACATATACGCAATGTGGTGACTAGGTTCATTTCCATGTGCATATTGACCGATAAGACCAGTAATATCTGCAGAAACATTGTCGCCAGTAATTTCAGAACTTTCTGTAAATAATTGTTCTAAACGATTGGTAAAAACTTCATTACCACCATGATTTTCTATTAAATTATCTACAGCATGTGGCACAAACCAACTGTGTTGCCAAGCATTTCCTTCTGTATAATCCGTTTGTTCTCTGTGGTTCGAATGTTTAGGGTCGAAAGGTTCGTTCCAAGATTTACCGTCTTCAGATTTTCCACGCATAAATCCACTTTTCTTGTCAAATAAATGTTGATATGCTTTAGAACGATTAAAGAAAAATTGATAGTCATCTTCTTTTCCTAACATTTTTGCCATTTCTGCAACACACCAATCATCAAACGCATATTCTAAAGAAATGGTTACAGATTCATCTATTAAATTATAAGGAATATAGCCGTACTTTTTATAATGATTTAAGCCACGTTCATCTTGCATCATCGTGTTCTTCATTGCTTCGTATGCTTTTTCAGCATCAAAACCACGAATTCCTTTTTTATAAGCATCAACAATTACAGGAATAGAATGGTAACCCGTCATGGTATTTGTTTCGTTTCCGTACAAAGTCCAAACTGGTAATATTTTTTTAGTATCATAATAGGCCAACATCGAGTTTATTATATCAGATGCTTTATCAGGAGCAATTAACGTTAATAAAGGATGTTCTGCTCTAAAAGTGTCCCAAAGAGATAAAGTAGAATAAGCTGTGTAATTTTCTGCAGTTGCAATACTGTCATTCTCTAATCTAAATTGTCCGTTTTTATCACTAAAAGTAACAGGAGCTAATTGTGTATGATACAATGCTGTGTAGAAAATAGTTTTTAAAGAGTCTGTTTTCGTTTCTACATTAAAACTAGACAACGCTTTCTCCCAAGAGTTTTCCGCGGCTATTTTTACATTTTCGAAATTAAATTCAGAAGAATCTAAATTCCCTTTTGCATTTTCTATGCTTACAGAAGATAGTGCTACTTTTACTTGTAATTCATTTTTAGCATCCGTTTCAAAAAATAATTGTGTGGATGTTTTTGTGCTTTTTGCTGTTTTTCTATCCGTTAAAAGACCATCAGCATATAATTTGTAGCTTATAATCGGTTTCGAAAATTTAGCGACAAAAAACACTTTTTGATTATTAGCCCAACCTTTACTAAATCGAGTTCCGCTAACTGTATATTCATCTTCAACTTTTAGCGAAGTTTCTAAAGGTGTGTCCCAATTGATGGCAAAACCTAAATCGATTACGACAGCATTTTTATCACCTTTTTTAAATGTATACTTATGATTCGCTGTTCTTTTAGAGGTTGTTAATTCTACATTAATATCATGATCTTCTAAAAAAACCTGATAATAACCTGGAGATGCTTTTTCATTTTGATGGCTGTAAGAAGATTTGTAAGAAATACTATCTCTCGATTGCGGATTTGTAGTTAAATCTACTTCTTTATTTACAGGCATAAAAATAATATCAGCTAAATCTCCAATACCAGTTCCGCTTAAACTTAAATGGCTAAAACCAACAGCAACAGAATCTGAATAATGATATCCAGAACACCAATCCCAAGCGCTAACACCATTTACAGGGTTTACTTGTAGCATACCAAAAGGTACAGTTGCACCAGGATATGTATGACCATGACCGCCAGTTCCTATAAAAGGATCGACAAAACTTATTGACGATTTTTCGTTATTATTTACAACTGTTGTTTTTTTACCACAGCTTACAATTAAAATAGCGCAAATAATAAGTACGTATTTTTTCTTCATATATATGTTTTAATCCAAATTATTAAATTAATATTTGTTTTTCCATTTTCTATAACCTATTTTTTTGTTAATAGAAAATATTTAAAATGAGTTCTATTTCTCATATTTTTTAACACGAAGTTTTACCGTGTTTTTGATAAATAGTGTTGGCAGAATACATTTTATATTAAAAATAAAAAGCCAAGATATATTTATCTTGTATAAAAATTCATAAATTTAACCACAATTGAAATAAATTTAGACGTACGACATAACAACTCTCCTAAACATCAAAAAATTTTTTTATTTAATGAATTTTAAATCGAATCACCTCTATAAAATATCATTTTGGCACCATATTATTTTTTGGTCTGTCTATTTCCTTTTTAATACGTTTCGTTGGGGAAGTTACTTTAATGATTATTTATATTCATTTAAAACAAATTTATTAGGGTTTCCTATACATATTAGTTTGTGTTACTTCAATATCTTTTTTTTGATGCCAAAATTTTTATTTAAAAGAAAATATATTCTTTATATAACTTTATTCTTTACAGCTATTTTTTTGATGGTTCTTGCAAAGTTTAATCTAACCTATTTTTTTATAAGTAATCAAGTTTGGCCTGAGGGCCCTGAACCTATAACTTCATTATCGCTTAATTATGTTTTAGATATGATGATAGGTGAGGTGTACGTTATCACTTTTGTTACTGCCATTAAAGTTACTCTAGATTTTTTAGAGAAACAGAAACGCGTTACCGATCTAGAAAAAACGCAATTAGAAACAGAATTGTTGTTTTTAAAAGCCCAAGTATCTCCACACTTTTTTTTCAATACGCTTAATAATATACATTCTCTTGCTTTAGAAAAGTCTGACAAAACACCAAGAATTATTATGAGGCTTTCAGAACTAATGCGCTATCTTCTTTATGAAACAAAGTCTCAAAGGCAGTCATTGTCAAACGAAATATGTTGTATTCAAAATTATTTAGATTTAGAAAAAATTAGACATGATGATCTATTAGAGGTAAATATGTCTATTTCAGGAGATATACAAGACAAAGAAATTGCGCCTATTTTATTGCTCACATTTGTTGAGAATGCTTTTAAACACGGTGTTAATAAAAATATAGGTGTAATAAAAATTGATGTAGATTTTACAGTAAAAGAAGATTTTCTTTATTTTACAATTACCAATCCTTTACCTGTAATAACAAAAATTGAAAATATTTTTGAACATTCTAGTGGTATTGGTTTAGAGAATGTAAAAAAAAGGTTAACTTTAGGCTATAATCAAGATGATTATAAGTTGACTATAAATAATGATAATAAATTTACTGTAAGTCTAAAGATTAAAGTTACTTAAATGAACTTTATTTTTAGGGCAGATTTTTATGTTAATTAGTACGTATGAAAATAAAATGCTTGATTATTGATGATGAACCTTTAGCTGTTAATGTTGTAAAAAACTATTTAGAGCAAATTGAAGGAGCAGAATTGGTAAATACTTTTAACAATGCTATTTATGCTTTAAATTTTCTAAAAGACCATTCAGTTGATGTTATTTTTCTAGATATTAATATGCCTATTTTAGACGGACTTAATTTTATCAAGAGCCTAAAAAACCCTCCACTAATTATTGTTACGAGTGCTTATACTGAGTTTGCTATAGAAACCTATGAACTAGATGTTTTAGATTATTTAGTGAAACCTTTTGACTTCCCTAGGTTTATGAGAGCGTTAAATAAGGTTTACAATAGGCTAGATATACATAAAAATGTAACTGAGAACAATAATACGCGTCCTTATCTTTTTGTTAAGATTGATAAGAAAAAAATGAAAAAGATTTTTTTAGATGAAATATTGGTTATTGAATGCCTTAAAGATTATCTGAAAATTAATACGACTCATGGTCGATTTATGATTCATAGTACATTGTCAGACTTTACGAAACTTTTACCTTCTAATGATTTTATTAGAATACATAGGTCTTACACTATTGCTATGGATAAAATTGATGCCGTTGAAGGTAATTGTATAGAGATTGATGGTATGAAATATGTTATTGGAAGATCTTATATTCACGAAGTAAAAGAAAAGGTTTTAAGCTCTTCTATCTAAAACTATTTTAAAACAGTTATAATACTATAATTTTAACATCTATAAGGAATTTGTTCTTTATTAGATGTTTTTTTTGTTCTTTTTTATAGCAAAAAAAAGGGAGCATCTATTAAAATGCTCCCTTCAATCCAAATAATTCAAAATTAAATATATTAACTTAAAATATACTTATACTTTTAATTCTGTTGTGCCCACCACAATGGTGTGAAAACGGTGTCTGGTCCTTCTAATTTTTCAACTGCTTGTTGATATCCTCCAGGGATATTACTAGAGAAATTTGAAGGATATTTTAAACGTTGACCATAAAAATTAATGGTATTGGTCATAAAATTTCCACTCGTTAATTGAGGCATGTTTGTTAATGGTTTTTCAATTGCCGCATTTTCAAAAAATGGCAATCCAAGTCTTCTATGATCACTCCAAGTTTCTAAAGGTAACCATGGCGTTTGTGCAATAAACTTTTGAGTTATAATCTTAGTTAAAAGGTCATTTTTTACAGCACCATTTTTATAGATTGTGTTTTCTGGATATTTCATGTTCATTGTGCCTGCAGTATTTGTGTACCCATCTACATAGGTTACAGCAACAGTAGCTGATGGCTCAGTAGTATGCGTCCAACTAACAGAAGTACCTACTCTACTATAATCTTGAGAAGTTAAGTAGTCGCTTAATTGGCTAGAAACCCCGTTGTAAGTAAAACTATCTGCAATACCTTTTTCATATGCTACTTGGCCAGTCATAGGTACGTTCCATCCTCTTAAGGCAGCTTCAGCAATTAGAAAGTGAGACTCCCAAGAAGCAAAGAATATTCTGCTATTAGAATCGTTTCTGTATTTATTAGCTAAACGAGGTAAAGTACCTGTAAAACCAAACACTTTATTTTTTGATCCTTTTTCTCCCCAGTTACCTGCAGCATAAGCATTCCAGGTAAAAGCAGCTTCAATTTCTTTTACAACATTATCTGAACCATCTACAAGATTTCTTTTTGTAATTGATGCATTACTATTCCATGAAGGGTAAGCATTAAATTCAGGATCATTAAAATCTCCTGGAATTTTAAACAAATCATATGCTCTAGGATCAATGGTGTTTTGTAAACCATCGAAAAAGAAACCTGCTGAAGGATCATTTGTCATGCTAGAAAAATGATCATCAAATTTAAGTCCCATATAATTAGCAGGTTTAATATGGCTGTGTTTGTCTGCAGATAACATGCTTTGTGAAGTTACGCCACCTAAACCAATCATTAAATTGTTAAGAGTTGCAGTAATTTCATGATCCCACCATTGTCTCGTCATTACACCTGTATAGTCATTATAACCAGATTCTTCTTTTACAGAGAAATTATCTGTAGCATCTTGAATAAAAGCACTACCAACAGCACTTTCAAATTCTGCCTGTGCTTTAGCTGGATCTACTTCAGACAAACGCATTGCTAAACGCATTCTCAAAGAATTACCATACTTTTGCCATTTTGCATAATCATATCCATAAGCTGGATCTAACTTTTTTAATGCATCACCAGGGTTTGAAACAGATAGGTCTAAGGCAGCTGTAGCTTCGGTTAATTCTTGTAGCATGTAATAGTAAACTTCTTTCACGTTACTATATTCTGGATTTACACCTTGAAAACCGTTGATAGGAATTGGTCCAAAATTATCTGTCATTTCGCTCATAATGTAAGCTCTCCATATTCTTGCAACTTGTTTAAGATTAGGTGTATGCTCTTTAAAACTTCCAGATGCTATTTGTTCATCAGCAATTTCAATACCTGCGTTTATGTTTCTTAACCAAGAAGAAACATATCTGTTATAGTAATCACTTGTCCAACCATCGTTTGATCCTCCTTCAGATAAAGTACCTACTCTAGTCATTCTACCTGCGTCATCCCAATATAGAACAAATACACGTTCTGCAATGTGTGGGTCTTGTTGTGCACCACCAATAGAACTATTAATAAAATATTCTGTTTGTACTTGATCTTTACTTGCAGCTGTTGGGTTGATGTTTATCTCCTCAAAATCTGAACAAGAAGTAAATGCGAGTAGCATTATACCAAGTAAGTTCGCTTTTTTTAATATTTTTCTCATTACTTATATTTTTTAATTTTTTAGAAACTTAAAGACACATTCATAAACACGCTACTTGTTGTAGGTGGTGAAAGGTATTCAAAACCTGTAGCATTGGTAGATGTAGCAAATACAGATTCTGGATCAATACCATTTAGGTTATTTTTTATCATCCAAACGTTATTCGCAGAAATTCCAATTTTTGCATTTTGTATACCTGAATCTGTCAACCAATTACTTTTTAAATTGTAGTTAAGGTTTACGTTTCTTAATCTTACATGCGTAGCATCGTAAACATTTGCTTCATTAATACCTAAATTTCCAGATCTTGCTGTTATAGCTGTCCAGTAATCTTGAGGAGATACTGCTGTAGTATTTGGAACAAAACCAGAACCACCATCACTAACAACACCTTCTACTATGAAGTCTTCTCTTAACCCGTTTACAACTGTTGCAGCTGCAGTTCCAGATTGTTGTAATGCTAAATTAGAACCAGAGAATATATCTCCACCTATACTAGCATCAATTAAAAAACCAAGGGATAAATTTTTGTAAGTAAATGTGTTTGAAAAACTAATTAAGGCATCAGGTTGTTGTTCTCCTAATTTAAATTTATCTGAAGTAGCTGTAGGTAAGCCATTACCATCTACAATTATTTGACCAAAGTTAGCACTACCTTCATCTGTAACACGTGCATATTTAGTTCCCCAAATTTCACCATATACTCCTTTTTCAATAGCTAAAACAGCTAAGTTGTCATACCCTCCTAAACGAAATTGAGTAACATCTTCAGCTAAACGTTCAATTGTATTGTCATTTCGAGAATAGTTAATACTTGCTTCCCAATTTAAGCCTTCTGGGTTGTGTAGAATTTTACCGTTTAAAGACAATTCAAAACCTTTGTTTTGCACGTCTCCTGCGTTTACTTTTTTAGAGTTGTAACCACTTAAAGGGTCTAATGGTAAGTTAATTAGTTGGTTTGTTGCATTTGATTGATACATTGCAAAATCTAAACCTAAACGGTTGTTAAAGAATCTTCCTTCAATACCAATTTCTTTAGATTTAATTAATTCGCTTCTTAAATCTGGGTTAAACAAGACATCATTAGTACCTGCAGTGGTGTTGTTATTTGGGTCGTTACCAACAGTGTAATAATTGTAAAGCTCATATTCTCCTAAGTCATTACCAACAGTAGCATAAGATGCTCTAACTTTACCAAAGGTTAACCAGCTAGGTAAATCTACATTTTGTTTTTTTAACATGTCTGTAAACACGAAAGAAGTACTTATTGATGGATAGAAGAATGACCTATTCTCTTTGCTTAAAGTAGAAGACCAGTCGTTACGAGCTGTAAAATCTACAAACAAATATCCATTATAGTTTACTTGGAATGTACCGTAAATAGAGTTGATTTTTTTCTCTCTTGAACCTTGATTAATGTTTGAAGGATTGACACCATTATTCAACGTAAATAAGTTAGGTACTACTAAATCGCCAGAACTTCCGTTTAAAAAATTAGAAGATCTTGCCATTATATTACCACCAAGTGTTACTGCACCACCAAATTTACCAATAACATCATCTTTATTAGCAAGTAATAGTAAACTATAATTTTTCTCGATAAAAGAATCTTTACCAAAACTATATCTACCTGTTTCACTATCTGGGCTACCAGAATATAGTTTAGACTCTGTTGTGGTTGTATATAAATCAGCTCCTGCATTTACTTCAGAACTTAACCAGTCATTAAACCTATATTTTAAAGATCCATTTAATAAAAAACGATCTCTAGCATCTTCACTTAATCTGTTTTTTACAGACCAATATGGGTTTTCAGCATTTTCTGAAAGATACCACCTCATGTTGCCAAATTCATCAGAACTGTTTAGAAATTGAGTAATATCTACAGATACAGGTAATTGTGCTACCGTACCAAAAGCATTGTTATTATTGTTACCATTTAAAGGTCTGTTACCAGCTTTTGCATTGATGTATTGTACTTTCACATCTGTTGTCCATCTATTATCTTCACCAAATTTAGAGACAGCCCTAGTGGTAAGGTTTAATCTTTCTAATGTAGATCCAGGAATATTGCTTTCATTTTCTAAATAATTTACAGAAGTATAAAGAGATGTTGCTTCTGTAGCTTGCTGTTGAAATGATACGCTATAATTCTGGCTAAATCCACCATTGTAAAAATTATCTAAATTATCATAAGCTCTTAAAGATACTTGATCACCTTTCCAATCTGATACCGATTGTCCTTCAATTCTAGGCCCCCAACTAGAACCAGAATTATTTACATAAATGCCTTGGCTACCTTGACCAAATGATTTTTGTGTTTTTGGCTTAATGAATAACCTTTCAAAACCAGTAGTTACAGAGACTGTAATACCAAGACCTTTTCTTGATTTTCCTGTTTTTGTTGTAATTAAAATTACCCCATTACCTGCACGTGAACCGTATAAAGCCGCAGCAGAAGCACCTTTTAAAACAGTCATTGTTTCGATATCATCTGAATTTAAATCTCCTAAACCATTTCCTAAATCTTGAGAAGGATTGAAAAAATCTGTATTATCAGCACCTGTAAAGTTATCCATAGGAATCCCATCAACAACTATTAAAGGTTGATTATCACCAGATAAAGAGCTATTACCCCTTAAAACAATTTTAGATGAACTCGCAGGACCATTACTTCCCTTGATAATCTGTACACCCGCCACTTTACCAGCTAAAGCATTCGCCACGTTGGTTTCTCTTGCTTCTGTTAAAGCTTCTCCTTTAACTTCTTGAACAGCATAACCTAAAGATTTTCTTTCTCTCTTAATACCAAGAGCAGTTATTACTATTTCATTCAATTGATTTACATCTTCTGCTAAAGATATATTCATAACAACTGCACCATTCAATGCTTTTTCTTGAGTTACATACCCCATGTATGTAAACTGTAAAACAGCATCTGCACTTGAAACCTTAATACTGAATTTACCATCAAAATCTGTTGTTGTTCCGTTTGAGGTGTTTTTAACCATTACACTAGCTCCCGGAAGTCCGAAACCCGTTGCAGTATCAATAACCACCCCTTTTACTGTTGTTTGCGCTTGCATCATACCGCATGTGCAGAATATTCCAAACATAAACAGCAATCTAAGTACCTTTTTTGTCATAATTAATTATTTTTGTTTCGTAAATTAATCGAAAAAACAAATGAAAAATAAATATTTTCGACTAATGACAATTTTGGACATGAGTTGGTTCTATATTATTATCATTATGTTATTTATTATTCTTGTAAACTATTAGTAACTAGTATTCTTATTAAGAATTTGTGTTTTACATTGGTTAATGCTCCTGTATAATTACATGTTGTGATGTATTGGGTTAGATAGTTTTTTGTAGCTAAATCTTATATTCAATTAAGTGGAATGTCTTTTATAGTTTATAAGTTTAAAATATGTTTTAAATGGGATATACATCTCTTTTAAATGTATAATTAAAGAGCAAAAAAAATAATTTAGGTTTTAAATTATCAACATATATAATACTTTATTAGTGTATGTGTTATTGTAAATAAGTTACTTAGGTATTGTGTTAAGTGTAATTTTATATAATAGCATTTAGTTTCTTAAACTTCAAAATACTTTTATTGTTTTTTTGTTATAGCTTAAGTAATAAATTAATTATTTACGCTTTAAATTGTTTGTTTATCTCTAGTTTATCTAATTCTAATTTTTTATTAAATAGTTTACAACATGTGTATTCTATCTAAAATGTTAAATAATTTACAATAAAAGATCCTTTAGATCTGTTCATCTGTTGTTTGTCGAAATAATTAACCTTAAATTAACCCTTATTTTATTTTTATATTATGTACAACATAATGTAAAAATAATTTTATGATTTAAAAAGTAAGTAAATTACTGTTTGGGTTTTGTTTACTCAGCTTTATGGCGGTGCAAGTTGCAGTAAAAGCAACAATTACAGATTTAGATGATGGCACTACTTGATTTTAATGGAAGTACTCAATAAAACAGGGCTAAAGTGCTACCTTATAATGCAGTTATGTAGGTTTTGGTATTCAGAAAAAAGGGAACTTAACAGGTGTGATAATTGCAACTGATTCTGAAATTCTAAAAGATAGACCTGTAACTAATGTGATGCAGGTGTCTCATAGAGCTTTACCTGGCTAAGATATGACGTTAGATTTAAAATTTAGAGTAGGTTTGTATGAAGGTACTTAGGTACTTTAACACAAGCTGATTTAGAAATAACTATTAATTTATTAAGAGATCGTGGTGGGACGCAAGGTTTAAGTATATTTTCAGTAGTAGGCCAAACAACGCTTATACAGCTGTAAGCGACTTTATTAATGAAGTAAAAAGAGAACGTAGAGTTGGCTTAGAAGATAGATGTTTTGATGATTTAATATGTTGATATTATGTTGATTAATTAATTTTTATAAATTATTAAATTAAACTGTAGAATATGGTAATATATATCCTTATCTAAATAGTCTTCCGTCAGGATTTTTAGTTTTATTTAACTAGAGATTATTTACCTCTTGTGTCAAAAGAACAAATACGAGTGTTACTCAAAACCCAGGGTGCCAATAGATAAAAAATAATTAATTTTTTGTTTAGAATATTTATTATTTGATTGATTTTTATAGTTTTTTTTAATTCTATTTATTAGAAATCACTCTTAATATAAGTATAACATAATACTTGTTGGAAATTAACTATTTTAGTAGATTGATAAAATCGAGTGGTTGCTAAATTAATATAACTTTATAGTTTTTTTAAATTATAGTTTTTCTATGTTGAATAAGTTTCAATAAAGGATGTTTTTTAATAAAAACTATCTCAATATAACTAATAAAAAAAAATATTTTTAAATTAAAAGAGATAATGAAACAAACAAATCATCTATTAAAAGTTGTTTTCCTATGGGTAATGGGAAGTAGCTTCATTCAAGCGCAAACGCTAGATCCAGTTATTGAAAATCCTGATGTTGTAGGAATTAATAAATTAGACGCACGAGCTACTTTTTTTCCTTACAATTCTTTAGATTTAGCAAAACAAGATGAGCTGTCTAAAGCAGAAAATTATTTATTATTAAATGGAATTTGGCAATTCAACTATAGTGATAATCCAGAATCTAGACCGGTAGATTTTTATAAAAAAGACTACAACACTTCTAGATGGGATAGTATAAAGGTGCCAGGAAATTGGGAAATAGAAGGTTTTGGAGTGCCTATTTACGTAAATGCTTCGTATCCTTTTCAAAAAGGACAATTAAATCCACCAGATATTCCAGACGGAGACAACCCTGTTGGATCTTATAAAAGAACATTTGAAGTTTCTAAAAACTGGGATGGTAGAGATATCTTTATTCATTTAGGAGCCGTTAAATCTGCTTTTTATATTTGGGTAAACGGTGAAAAAGTTGGGTACAGTCAAGGTTCTAAATTGCCGGCAGAATTCAATTTAACAGCATTTGTTAAGCCAGGAACAAACAGTATTGCTTTAGAAGTGTATCGTTGGAGTGATGGTAGTTATTTAGAATGCCAAGATTTTTGGAGAATTTCTGGAATTGAAAGAGACGTCTATTTATATGCGAGACCAAAAGTACAATTGGCCGATTATTTTGCGAAAGCAGGTTTAGAAAACGACTATAAAGACGGCGTTTTAGATTTAGCAGTAGCTCTTAAAAATATTCACACTAAAAAACAAAAAGGATCTGTTTCTGTTGAGTTAGTCAAAAATAATCAAACAGTTTATAGTAATTCATCTAAGTATGAATTAGCGGCAAATTCTAGTAAAACTTTACAGTTTAACAAAACCATCCCAAAAGTAAAAACTTGGTCTGCAGAAACGCCAGAATTATATCAATTAAGTATTATTATTAAAGACAAAAAAGGAGAAGTTTTAGAAGCAGTTTCTAGAAAATTAGGTTTTAGAACTTCCGAAGTTAAAAATGGGAACTTTTTAGTTAACGGAAAAGCAATTTTATTTAAAGGAGTAAACAGACATGAGCACGATCCTAATACAGGACACGTTATTTCTCGTGAAGATATGCTGAAGGATGTTAAAATATTTAAAGAATACAATATCAATGCAGTAAGAACTTCACACTATCCTAACGATCCTTATTTTTATGAATTATGTGATGAATATGGAATTTACGTAGTAGATGAAGCAAATATAGAATCTCACGGAATGGGGTATGCTCTAGATAGAACTTTGGCAAACGATCCGAAGTGGTTAAATGCACACTTACAACGTGTAGAGCGCATGATTCAACGTGATAAAAATCATCCTTCTATTGTAATTTGGTCTTTAGCAAATGAAGCTGGAAATGGGTATAATTTCTACGAATCTTATTTATTGGCAAAGAAAACCGATAATACAAGACCTGTGCAGCATGAAAGAGCAGTTTATGAGTGGAACACAGATTTATTTGTACCAATGTATGCAACACCAAAAGATGTAGAAGCGTATGCAAAAGATGATAGAAGAACCAAGCCTTTAGTGCAATGTGAGTATGCACATGCAATGGGAAATAGTATGGGAGGTTTTAAAGAATATTGGGATTTATTTGAAAAGTATGATAAATTACAGGGTGGTTTCATTTGGGATTTTGTAGATCAAGGAATTAAGATTGAAAAAAATGGTAGAGAAATTTTTGCGTATGGAGGTGATTTCGGACCCGAAGGAACGCCAAGTGATAATAACTTTTTAAATAACGGATTGGTACAACCAGACAGAAAAGTAAATCCGCATATTCATGAAGTTGCACACATCTATCAAGATATAAAATTTTATGAAAACGATTTAAAAAACAAAACAATCGATCTTAAAAACTGGTATTTCTTTAGAGATTTATCTAACTACAAATTAAACTGGCAAGTACTTGCCAATGGAGAAATAGTAGAATCTGGCACCATTGATAATATTATAACAACACCAGAAACTAAAAGAGCTATAGCAATTCCGTTTAAAGTTTCATTTAAAAAGGGTGCTGAATATTTCTTAAATGTTGCTGCTGTTTTAAAAACAGACGAGCCTTTGTTAAAAGCAGGTCATCGAATTGCGTATGAACAATTTCAATTGCAAGCGGCAACTTTTCAAGTTCCTGCAAAAGCAACAAAAGTTGTTACTTATAAAACACAAGGAGATGTGATTACTGTAAACGGAAACAATTTCCAATTAACGTTTAATCAAAAAGAAGGAAGCTTAACAGATTACACCTATAATAATAAAAAGCTATTAACAAGCGGACCAGAAGTTAATTTTTGGCGTGCACCAATAGACAACGATTATGGTGCTGGTACACAGTATAAATTTAAATCTTGGAAAAATGCTGGTACTTCTGGTACTGTAACAACGGCTACGAAGCAAGTATCTAAAAATGATGTTCAAATTGTTTTTACTAGAGAAATATTTGAAGGTGACGCAGAAATAATAGTTACGTATGCTATCGATGGTAATGGTGTTGTAAAAGTAACGAATGATTTAAAAGCGCATAAAGGGAAGTATTCTAATTTTTATAAATTCGGAAACAAATTGATTTTTCCTGAAGCTTATAAAAACGTTGCTTTTTATGGAAAAGGACCTTTTGAAGGATATACAGACAGACAGCATGCTGTAAAAATAGGCTTGTTTAAACAAACGATAAAAGAACAGTATTTTCCATACATCCGTCCGCAAGAAACAGGAAATAAGTTAGATGTACGTTGGGCAAGTTTAACAAAAGCAGATGGTTCTGGAATTCAGTTTTTAAGTGAAACTCCATTTCATTTCTCTGCCTTAAATTATACAGAAGACGATTTAAGTTCTGGTGATAAAAGAACCCAAAGACACGCTGGCGAATTAGATGCTAGAAAAGAGGTTTTTGTAAATATTGATGGTTTTCAGCAAGGTCTAGGAAGCATCAATAGTTGGGGAACTTTACCTATGGAACAATACCGTTTAAAATATCAGAATTATTCATATTCTTATTGGATGAAACCAATTAGTAAATAGGGTAATTAATGCAAAAATAAATAAATATCGACTTCTCAATTTATGGGAAGTCGATATTCTAATATAAAAAAATATGATTAAATACTCTTTATTTTTAGCGTTGATGCTACTTATGTCTTGTCAAAATTCTGGTAATACCAAAGACATTCAGAATGAAAAAAATAGTAAAGAAACCTTAAAGCCGCAAACCCCAATTATGGGTTGGTCTAGTTGGAACAATTTTCATGTGAATATTAATGAGGAGATTATAAAAGGACAAGCAGACTTTATGGTTTCTTCGGGAATGGCAGCCGCTGGTTATTCTTATGTGAATATAGATGATGGTTTTTTCGGTGGTCGTGATAGCGAAGGAAATTTATTAGTACATCCAGAAAGGTTTCCAAACGGAATGAAAGTAATTTCAGACTATATTCATTCGAAAGGCTTAAAAGCGGGTATTTATTCAGACGCAGGTATTAATACTTGTGGATCTCAATGGGACAAAGACACGATTAGTGTAGGATCTGGACTTTTAGGTCATGATAGAAAAGATTTAAAATTGATGTTGAAAGACTGGAATTATGATTTTATTAAAATTGATTGGTGTGG
Source organism: Polaribacter sp. ALD11 (assembly GCF_002831685.1). Lineage (NCBI taxonomy): Bacteria > Pseudomonadati > Bacteroidota > Flavobacteriia > Flavobacteriales > Flavobacteriaceae > Polaribacter > Polaribacter sp. ALD11. The sequence goes on from NZ_CP025119.1 coordinate 108,857, forward strand.
TGGAGATTGGTTAGGTTTAGATGAAGAAACAAGATATACCCAAATTGCAAACATCATAAATGAAATTAAACCAAACACGGTTTACAATATTTGTAGATGGAAATTTCCTGGGGAATGGGCGTTACAAATAGCAGATTCTTGGAGGATATCTGGTGATATTAGCAATGAATTTCATTCTATTTTAAACATTATAGATTTGAATGTAGATTTATGGAAATATGCTTCACCAGGTCATGTAAATGATATGGACATGTTGCAAGTTGGTAGAGGTATGAGTTTTGAAGAAGATAAAACACATTTTAGCATGTGGTCTATGATGAATTCACCATTGTTGGCAGGTAATGATTTAAGAGAAATGAGTCAGCAAACCATCGATATTTTAACCAATAAAGAAATTATAGCGTTAAATCAAGATCCGTTAGTGTATCAAGCTAGACGATTGGTAGATCATGGCGATTTAGAAGTCTGGGCAAAACCATTAGTGCATACTATGAGTGGTAAAGTAGCAGTGACTTTATTGAACAGGTCAAATGAAGCAAAAACAATTAGTTTTAATTTAGACACTGTAGGAATTGATGTTGTAGAAGGATATACCTATCGTGATATTTGGGCTAAAAAAGATTTCATAAAAACGAATCAAAAAAGTTTGTCTTTTGAGGTGCCAAAACATGGTGTTGTTGTTTTAACAATTATCGGAACTTCAAAACCATTTAATGTGTTTCAGAATAAATAAGTATATAAAAGTAATGTGTACTTATTAAAAAGATGTCTGTTCGAGCATAGTCGAGACCTAAATTAAGTTCTCGACTGCGCTCAAACGTGCAGTTTTTTGTAAAATGAAGATTATTTAGTCTCAATGATTTGTAAATCATGTTTTTATGTGTTAAGAAGTGAAAAGTTAAAACGTCCAATGAAAAACCTATTATCAGCTTTATTTAGTCTTTTCTTAATCATATCAGCAGTTGCACAAAGCAATGTAAGAGAAATACTTACTTTAGAAAAAAATTGGAAATTCACCAAAGGTGCTGTCAAAAACGCACACAATATTTCTTTTGATGATTCAAAATGGGAAACAGTTGTTGTTCCGCACGATTGGGCAATTAAAGGTCCTTTTGATAAAGAAATAGACAAACAAATGGTTGCCATTGTTCAAAACGGAGAAAAAGTACCAACCGAGAAAACAGGTAGAACTGGTGCATTGCCTTATATAGGAATTGGTTGGTATAGAAATGAGTTTTCGTTGCCTGACTTCAATAAAGACAAAAAAGTAATTATTTTGTTTGAAGGCGCTATGAGTGAACCAGAAATTTTTATGAATGGTAAAAAAATAGGTAGTTGGAATTATGGATACAGTTATTTCTATTTTGATATTACAGAACATATTCTAGCAAATAAAAAAAACACTTTAGCAGTTAAGTTAACAAATAAAAGCTTGTCTTCACGTTGGTATCCAGGAGCAGGTTTGTACAGAAATGTACGAATTATTACCAAGAATAAAGAAAGTATTAAACAATGGGGAACTTTTATAACAACGCCAATAGTAGCCAAAGAATTAGCGAAAGTAAATGTAAAAACGAAAGTTTCAGGAAAAGGATTGACCATTGTTACCAAAATTTTAGATGCAAAAGGAAGTTTAGTTGCTAAAAATAAAACTTCATCCATTTATGGTAATGAATTTGAGCAAAATATAGCCGTGAAAAATCCAAAGTTATGGAGTCCGGAAACACCTTATTTATATACTTCTATTTCTCAAATATATAACGGAACTATTTTAAAAGATGAAATTTCAACACGTTTCGGAATTAGATCTATTAAATACGAAGCAGAAAAAGGCTTCAGTTTAAACGGTGAGATCACTAAATTTAAAGGAGTTTGCTTGCATCACGATTTAGGTCCTATCGGAACCGCTGTAAACAAAGCTGCCATCCGCAGACAATTACGTATTTTAAAAGATATGGGCGTAAATGCCATTCGAAGCGCACACAATATGCCTTCTTTAGAACAACTAGAATTAAGTGATGAAATGGGTTTCTTGTTTTTAGCCGAAAGTTTTGATGAATGGGCAAAACCCAAAGTAGAAAACGGGTATCATCGTTTTTTTGAAACGGATGCAGAAAAAGACATTGTCAATTTAGTACATGCAACCAGGAACCACCCAAGTATTGTTATGTGGAGTTCAGGAAATGAAGTTCCAGATCAATGGGGAAGTGAGGGCGCAAAACGTGCGAAGAGATTGCAAGATATTTTTCATAGAGAAGATCCAACCAGACCTGTAACGGTTGGTATGGATCAAGTAAAAGCAACAATGGCATCTGGTTTCGGAGCCTTATTAGATATTCCGGGTTTAAATTACAGAACCCATCTATACGAAGAAGCGTATGAATCTTTTCCGCAAGGTTTCATTTTAGGTTCAGAAACGGCTTCAACAGTAAGTTCTCGGGGGATTTATAAATTCCCAGTCGTAGAAGCTAAAATGAAACAATATAAAGATTTTCAGTCGTCTTCTTACGATTTAGAAGCCTGTAGTTGGTCTAATATTCCCGATGAAGATTTTGTTTTACAAGATGATAAACCATGGGTTATTGGTGAGTTTGTGTGGACCGGTTTCGATTATTTAGGCGAACCAACTCCGTATGACACCAAATGGCCATCGCGAAGTTCGTATTTCGGAATTAACGATTTGGCAGGTTTGCCAAAAGATCGCTATTATTTATATCGCAGTCGCTGGAATACAAAAGAAGAAACTTTACACATGCTTCCGCATTGGAATTGGGAAGGAAGAGAAGGAAAAATTACACCAGTTTTTGTCTACACGAGTTATGACAGTGCAGAACTTTTTGTAAACGGAAAAAGTAAGGGGATCCAGAAAAAGAATAAAAGTACTCCAAAAAATCGCTACCGTTTAATGTGGATGGACGTAAAATATGAACCAGGAACGATAAAAGTGGTTACCTTTGATAATGAAGGAAAAGCGGCTGCAGAAAAAGAAATAAAAACGGCTGGTAAACCCTACAAACTAATTTTAGAATCAGATAGAAAAGTATTAAAAGCAAACGGAAAAGATTTGGCTTTTGTTACGGTTTCGGTGGTAGATAAAAACGGAATTATTTGTCCTACAGCAACCAATCAATTAAAATTTAAAGTAAAAGGTGATGGAACTTACAGAGCAGCTAGTAATGGTGATGCGACTTCTTTAGAACTATTCCATTTACCAACCATGAAATTATTTAGCGGAAAATTGGTTGTTTTGGTACAATCTAATGAAAAAGCAGGAGAAATAAATTTATCGGTTTCAGGAAAAGGACTGAAATCATCAAAAATAAATATCCCCACAAAATAAATATAAAAATGAAAACATTTAACATTCTAACAACATTTGTAGTATTAATTTCTTTACTAGGTTGTTTAGCTAAAAAGCAATCCGAAGAAAAACAAAAAAACACCAAACCAAATATTATTTATATTTTGGCAGATGATTTGGGGTATGGAGATTTAGGGGCTTACGGACAAACAAAAATAGAAACACCTAATATTGATGCATTAGCAAAAGAAGGTATTTTGTTTAGCCAGCATTATACAGCTGCGCCAGTTTGTGCACCAGCAAGAGCTTCTTTACTTACAGGGAAACATGGTGGTCATGCAAGTATTAGAGGGAATGATGAGTGGGAGGAAAGAGGAGATGTTTGGAATTATACCGCTATGCTAAAAGATTCTACCTTAGAAGGGCAAAGGCCTATGCCTAAAAATACAACAACCATTGCTCAATTATTAAAATCAGCAAACTATAAAACAGGTATTGTTGGTAAATGGGGTTTAGGAGCACCACAAACACCATCTATCCCTACAGAAATGGGGTTCGATTATTTCTTCGGATATAATTGCCAAAGACAAGCACATACATATACTCCAGTACATTTATATGAAAATGACCATCGTTTTTATTTAAAGAACGACACGATTGCTCCACACGCAGGTACTGGAAATGATGGAGATCCTTTAGATGCTGCAACGTATGAGAAATTTAATCAACCAGATTATAGTCCGTCTTTAATTTTTGATAAGATGATGGGATTCATTGAAAAAAATAAAAAAGAACCTTTCTTTATGTATTGGGCAAGTCCAATTCCGCACATACCATTACAAGCGCCAAAAAATTGGGTAGATTATTATGTGAAAAAATTTGGAGATGAAAAACCGTATTATCACAAAAATAAAGGAAGCTATTTTCCGGCTAGAAATCCGCGTGCAACCTATGCAGCAATGGTTTCTTATTTAGATAAAAATGTAGGGAAATTGGTTACTTATTTAAAGAAAGAAGGTTTGTATGAGAATACTTTAATCATTTTTACATCAGACAATGGACCAGCGAGTCCTGGAGATGGAGGTGCAGATTCTAAGTGGTTTAACAGTGCTGGAATCTTCAAAAATAACTATGGAAGGGTAAAAGGTTTTACCTATGAAGGCGGAATTAGAGTACCGATGATTGCTACTTGGCCAGCTAAAATTAAAGCAGGTTCTAAAAGCAATCACATTTCAGCATTTTATGATGTTTTACCAACGTTTAATGAGATTGCAAATGTAAAAACAACCCATAAAAGTGATGGAATTAGTTTTTACAATGCACTTACAAATGAAAACAAACAAGAAGCACACGAGTATTTGTATTGGGAGTTTGCTGGATATAATGGGCAGGTTGCAGTAAGAATGGGCAAATGGAAAATGATTTGGAAAAATATTAAAAAAGGAAACAAAGAAGTAGAGTTGTATAATTTAGATACGGATATTCAAGAACAAAATAATATAATGGAGCAACATCCCGAATTGCTTGAAAAATTCTTTGAAATCATTAAAAAAGAACATACTACACCAGAAAACAGTTCTTTTCTAATTGATGTTTTAGAAACAATATAAAGTGAAACTGAAACATTATGAAATTATTTAAACATATTATTTTTTTTGCTTTAGCTCTTTTAGCTTTTGGATGTAAAACTGAAAATTCATCCAAAGAAAATATGCAAAAACCAAACATTATTTTCATTATGTCTGATGATCATGCATATCAAGCAATTAGTGCTTATGATGATGCATTGATACAAACACCCAACATAGACCGTATTGCAAAAGAAGGAATGTTGTTTACAAACGCAAGTGTTACCAACTCTATTTGTGCACCTTCAAGAGCTGTAATATTAACAGGTAAGCACAGTCATATTAACGGAAAAATTGATAACTTAAGTAAGTTTGATACGACGAATGTTACGTTTCCTCAATTGCTTCAAAAAGCAGGGTATCAAACTGCTATGTTTGGTAAGTTACACTTTGGTAATAATCCAAAAGGATTTGATGAATTTAAAATTTTACCAGGTCAAGGGGCATATTACAATCCGAAATTTATAACACAAAAAGGAGATACTATTATTAATGGTTATGTGACAGATATTACTACCGATCTTACTTTAGATTGGATGAAAAACAGAAGAGACCCTAAAAAACCTTTTATGTTAATGTATTTGCACAAAGCACCACACAGAGCTTGGTTGCCGAGTAAAAAGTATTTTACGGAGTACACTAAAAAGACATTTCCTTTACCAGCAACGCTGTTTGATGATTATAAGACAAGAGGAACTGCGTCTAAAACTGCGCAAATGGGCATTTTTAAACACATGTCTTTAACCAATGATAACAAATTGACACCACAAACTATTAAGGAATTAGGGATCAAAGAGTGGAGTAGGTTAGGAGAAAGTTTGTATAGTATGAATGCAGAACAACGTTCAAATTGGGATGCCGTTTATGGACCTATCAATGAAGATTTTAAAAAGCGATATCCAACCATGAATGATTCTTTATTAACTGTTTGGAAATACCAAAGGTATATGCAAGATTATTTAGGAACAATTGCTTCTGTAGATGATAATGTAGGACGTGTATTAGATTATTTAGATAAAGAAAAGCTTGCCGACAATACGTTGGTGGTGTATACTTCAGATCAAGGTTTTTATTTAGGAGAACACGGTTGGTTTGACAAACGTTTTATGTACAACGAATCTTTTAAAACTCCACTCTTAATTAAATGGCCAAATAAAATAAAACCAGGAATTACAGAAGATGAAATGGTGCAGAATTTAGATTTTGCTCAAACTTTTCTTGAAATTGCTGGTGTTGATGCTCCAAAAGAGATGCAAGGAGAAAGTTTGGTGCCTTTATTAACGGGTAAAAAAGAAGCTTGGGACAGAGAAGCTGTCTATTATCATTATTACGAATATCCTGCAGAGCATGCAGTGAAAAGACATTATGGTATTGCAACCAAAGAATTTAAATTGATTCACTTTTACCACGATGTGAATGAATGGGAATTGTATGATGGTAAAAAGGATCCGCAAGAAATAAACAATGTTTACAACGATCCAAATTATGCAGATGTCGTGAAAAAAATGACACAAAAACTGAAAGAGATAAGAGAAAAATATAAAGATTCAGAAACATTAGATAACCACTATATTGAGCTTTATAATAAAAAATAAGGTGTCTGTTTTTTTTTTGTTAAAGACCTATTATTGTAGTTTGTTATATAACGTGTGTTTTTGTTAAGAAACATAGCTCTTTTAAACACGACGGATTATGCCTCTTAGAAGGCAATGAGATTCGTTTCTAAAAGGAACAGGGTTATTAGTTTGCGAATTTGAATTTTAAGTTAGTAAATTAAGTGTTTTCTTTTTTTTGATAGTTTCATTTTTATTTGGCTAAAATATTTAAGGTGTTTTTGGCATCTTGAAGCATGCTCTCTAAGTTCTCTGGTTTTTTAGTGATATTAAATTGGTTTACAACTTTATTTAAATGGTCTAATTCATTCAACCTATTTTCTTTGACCAATTCTTCCCTTAGAATTCTAATTTTTTCAGCATCCTGAATCCCTTCTCGAAGCGTTTCAAAACGAATAGAGCTTCTGTTTTTTGGATATACAATATACGTGTCGCCAGCAGGCCAAGCGCGAAAGCGCGAATCTTGTAAAGGATGTTCTGTCCAACTATTGTATGACCAACGTAAAAAACCGTCAAAATCTGCCGCCATAGTGTACCAACCTATAAAAACACCTTCTGCTGGAGGAGAAAAGGTAAACGTGTTTGGAAATTTATCAGAACAACACACATAATGTGTACTTATATGGCCTACGCTTCTTCTTAGTACTAAGTCTTCGTGATCTACAGGATGTCCAAAAGCAACAGACATATCTTTTAATTCATCTGGATATAATTTATAACTTTTATGGTTATCTGCAAAAGAAACTCCAAATTCTGGCGCATGCTCATTCAATAGTTCAAGCATTGCTTTCATTTCTTTAGGACCGCGTTCATCCATTGCAATTCTTGTGATTTTATTCCATCCTTTTTGCTCTAAATGTATTTTAAATTCTTTTAAAAAAGGAACCCATAAATCTTCGTAAGCTTTGGTTCCTGGTGCTGCAGCTATTTTAATTTCCTTGTTTTCTGTTTCATCAAAATAATAAAACTCATTTCCCCAAGGAACCATAGAATAACAACTAATTTGATTTTTGATTCCTAAATCCATCATTAAATGCACCCAATTGTCAAAAATAGTAAAATCATAGGTCCAAGTACCGTCGGTTTTCTTTTTCCAATCAATCATTGCCTCAAACGGATCAAAAGTTTGCCCATTCCAAGGGCGTTTATTTAGAGATACAGTAATTACTTTTTGTCCGGCATCCGCAAGTCTTTTCATCACGGGTTTTAATAACTCAATATGTTCCGAAGACCAAGGTTTTACGTTGTGAATACGTGCAACAGCATACGGATTTTGCCATAAATCTAAATGAAATTTCCATTCGGTTGCTGGTGGCAACACTTTATCAATTACATGTAAAGTGAATTCAAATTTTTGAGTTTCTTGTTCGTTTACTACTATTTCAAAAGTACTTTTGTAGATTCCCGCTACGGCGTCAGATGGGGTGTTTATAGTAACCCAAATTGGTCTTGTTTCTTTTGCTTTAACAGCATAAGAACTCACAGGTTCTAAAACATCTGCGGCTAAAGAAGCCGCGAAATCTTCGGGTTTTCTATAACCACAACCTTTGGCAAATTCATCTGTAATTAGATATTTAACAAAACTGATTTCAGCAATATTAGAAGATAAAACGTCCCCAGTATCAGATTTAAAATCAGAAATATTCGTTTTTACTTCTGTTATAGAATCCGTGCTCCAAAGTACTAATTGTGCAGATGTTCGTTCACCTTTCCAAACATTTCCAGTCCAAGTATTTTGTGTTTTAATAGTTGGAATTTCACTTTTAACAAAGCGAATGTTGGTAGAAGTAATAGCTGCTTGCAATCCTTTAGGAACGGCAGCCCAATTTTCATCTAAATTTGGTGACGGATCTTTTGGTTCTTGATAGGTTTGTTCAATTTTAAAATCTTGTTTTTGACAACCAAAAGCAATAAGGCTAATACTTAAAAATAGTAAAATTCGATAATTCATAATTTATTTTATATAAGGTTTTAATACGAACTTATTGTCTGGTAAAGGCACTAGCTCATTCGTATTTGTGTTCGTTGGCATTTGAGCATCTACACTTCTTAAGTAAGTACTTAACTCGCTTGCTAAAGCTTGTAGTTTTTTTCCTTCTTTAAATGCTAAATTGGTTGTTTCACCAATATCTGCAGTAATATTAAATAACTCGAAACTGATGTCTAGATGATAATAAATTAACTTCCAATCTCCTTTTCTTATGGTGCTTGTTGCTCCAATTCCAGGGCCTGTTGGTCCCCAGTTATTAGGATAATGCCATATTAAGGCGCTATTTGTGTTGTCTTGTTTTTCTCCTTTTAGAATAGGAGTAAAACTTTTACCATCTACTATTTGTACGGTTTTGTAACCATCTATTTTTGCAAGTTCAAGAATGGTAGGAAAAAAATCTTCAATAATAACAAAATCGTTACTTATTGAATTTTCTTTGGTAATTCCTGGCCATTTTACTAACATTGGTTCGCGAATACCACCTTCGTGTACAGAACCTTTTCCGCTAGATAACGGTTTGTTGTGCGTATGTTTTTTTCCACCACGCGCTACTGCACTTAAACCTCCATTGTCTGACATGAACAGAATAATTGTATTTTCTACGATGCCTTTCTCTTCTAAATGATTCATTAAATCACCCAAACTTTTATCCATTCCTTCAAGTAACGAAGCATATTTTGCTTCTGTAGGGTGCAATCCTTGGTCAATATATTTTTGTTCAAACCTAGGATCTCCTTGAATAGGAGTGTGCACTGCGTAATGAGACATGTATAAATAAAAAGGTTTATCAACTGCAATAGAATTGTCTATTGCAGTGATTGCTTCTTTGGTAAGTGTTTCCGTAAGAAAAATATCTTTTCCGTGGTATTTTTCTAAACCAGGAACATCCCAAATAGTAGTTTGACTGTTTAGACTTCTAAAATCATCCGTTCCGTAATAACTTCCGGGTTGTCCTGCAGCATGACCACCAATATTTACATTAAAACCAAGCGTTTTCGGGTCTGCACTAGGTGTACCAATTGCACCAAAATGCGCTTTACCAACATGAATGGTTTCATAGCCATTGTTTTTTAATAATTGCGGTAATGGCGTTATATGAACAGAACGTGGTACTGTATCTGTAGGTTGCGCTCCATTTAAATTCCATAATGGTATTTTTAATCCTTTAGGAGGCGTTACCATAGAAATATCTCTTTTAAAAGTCCAGTTGGTCACTTTATGTCTCGCAGCGTTCATTCCAGAAATTAAACTCACACGCGTTGGTGTACAAACCGGTGTTGCGTATGCTTGCGTAAATTTCATACCCTGACTAGCAAGACGTTCCATATTTGGTGTATGATAGCGACTGTTATAAGCTGTTTTTTCTTTCCAAAACGGAACAGAAGTATCTTGCCATCCCATATCATCTACCATAAATAAAATGATATTTGGTTTCTCTTCATTTATTTCAGTGTCTTTATTTACAGTTTTACAGCCTAGAAAAACAGCAAGAAATAGTAGAAAATAGGTGTTTTTTCTTAGTGAATTAATCATGGGCAATTGTGTTACCTTTTAAAATTGTCTTTTCTCCATTAGGAGCCGTGTACCAAGCGGTTAATTGTCCGCCACCAGTTGCTTCATGAAATTTTACGGTAAGTGGATGCCATCCTTTTTTTAATGCGACCATTCCATTTTTTTCAATTGCAGGATGGTTTCCACCATTATCTACCACCAATTGATCGCCAATATAAAGTAAACTTCCATCGTCAGATTTTGTAGCAAACTCAAATAACCCTTCTTCTTCAGCATAAAAATATCCTTTAAAAACCATAGATAATTGTTCTACAACATCATAATTTTCAATATTAATAGCAGCAACCGAAGTAAAAGAAGCTTTTTTAGGCAATACAATAGCATCAACTACTTTAAATTTTTTAACACCTACCCAACGTTTTATTAAACCCTTCTTAGGAGTGATAGTCACAGGCTCTAAATACGTTTGTTTTTCGATACTTGCAGCTCTTGTATCACTTGCAATATCGCCTCTAAAAGCAATGGTATTTAAAGTAATTGTTTCTGTAAATTCTAATGGAGCAGTATATTTATTAGATTTTTTCGAAGGAACGCTTCCATCGGTTGTATAATAAATATCCATCCCTTTTAATGGAGGATTTAAGGTTACGATTGCTTTGTCTAAAAAGGCTACCTTGTCTTTAAAACCAGTTACAGAAGGAATATGATATTGAATACCTAACGCATCTAATCGATCATATTGAATGCCCATTCGTTCTTGAAAGGCTTCATAGTTTTTATTACTTTTTGAAGACCAAGCTGTTTCTGCCATTGCTAACATTCTTGGAAAAGCTTGATATTGTAATCGCTTAAAGTTAGGAATCATTTCTGACCATAAATTCGCTTGAATTCCTAAAACGTGTTTAGATTGCGCTTGTGTAAATCCTTCAGGAATCGGTTCGTATTTGTACACCTTTTCAAATGGTGTTACCTCATGTTTTGCATCAAAATAATATTCGAAACAAGGTGTAATAATCATATCACTACCATTATTTGCAGCAATATCTCGCATTTTAGGTGCCCAGTTGCGCCACCACATCATTGTTGCATCTTTAGACAAACCACCTTCCACAATTTCATCCCAACCCATTAGTTCTTTTCCTTTTGTTTTTAAGAAAGCTTCAATGTCTTTGTTGAAAAAAGATTGCAATTCATGTTCGTTCTTTAAGTTGTTATGCTTTATGGCTTTTTGACAAAGTGGACATTCTTCCCAAGATTCAATATTTACTTCATCACCACCAATATGAATGTATTTTGAAGGAAATAAAACTGCAATTTCAGCTAAAATATTTTTTGTAAACTCGTAAGAAGACTCTTTTCCTAAACATGCCGGAGTTGAGAAGTCTTTACCCCAACCTGGTTTTCCTGTACAAGATAAATACGGATAATTATCGATAGCCGATTTAAAATGTCCTGGCATATCGATTTCTGGAATTACCTCAATTTGTCTTTCTGAAGCATACACAATAATTTCTTTAATTTGTTCTTGTGTAAAGAAACCTCCGTACATTTTTTTACCATCTCTTTCGTGGTAATGTTGCGGATCTATTATGTAAGAAGGATCTGTTTTAGCCAATTCGTTACATGTTTTATCATGAGAACTTTCTATGCGCCACGCACCTTTTTCTGTTAATAAAGGATATTTTTTTATTTCAATTCGCCAACCTTGGTCATCTGTTAAATGCATGTGATATGTATTTAACTTGTACAATGCCATATAGTCTAAAAAGGTTTTAACCTCATCGATACTAAAAAAATGACGACTAAAATCCATGTGCATTCCTCTCCATGAAAAACGAGGAGCATCATTAATTACAATGCTCGGAATTACCCATTTTTGTTCTTTATTGGCTGTTTTTTCAATATTTGAAGGAAGTAATTGGCGGATGGTTTGCACACCATAAAAATAACCTGCAGCATCGTTTGCTTTAATAATTATTTTTTCTGGAGTTACTTTTAAATGATACGCTTCTGGTTCTATACCAACGTCTTTCATTAATATAATACTTGCATTTTCTGCAGTTTCTGAAAACGGAAGTGCATAGCCTACAGCATTTTCAAATAAATCTGATAAATATTTTGCAGCTGGTTTTTGTGCTTCTTCTTCAACTAAAATAGTTGTGTTTTTAGAAAACGAATATGAACCTTCTCCTATAATGGTTTGAATAGGTTTCGGTATGATTGAAATTTCTGCTTCTGTAAACGTTTTTGTTGGTTTCTGACAACTAAAACAGATAAATAGTACTGCTGATAGTATCGATAAATATTTCATTTTATTCTTTTTTATTCTTTTTAGCTGCTGTTTTTTCTTTCAATTCAGCTTCAATCTTATCACTATCTTTAAAGTAATTGATGCCTAAAGTGTCCCAATGTTTTTGCATTTTTTTAAGAGCAACTTTAAAACTTTCGTAATCTTTATTGTCTAACGCAGTCCAACCAACTTCGGCATACGCAGCAATTCTAGGAAAAGTTTGACGCTCTACATCTGCATTTGTAGGTGTCCATTCGCTCCACATTTGGCTTCCCAAACCATAAATGTTTTTATGATATTGGGTATCTAAACCTTCTGGAATAGGATTGAAATTATATGCTTTTTCTAATGTAATTCCTTTATGACTATAATCTAAATATGTGCTGCTATGTAATGAATTTACAATACTGTATCCTTTTTTGGCAGCGTCTGTTAATAGCTCTAAATTCCCTTTCCAAAAATGTACAACTACGTTTTTTGCCAATGCTGTTTCAGCCTCTTTGTCACCTTTTTTCTCTTCAAAATCGGTATGAATATTTTTACCTAAAATTTCATTCCAACCCATCATTCTACGGTCGTTTTTTTCCATGAATTTAGAGATACTATTCGTAAAATTTATTTGTAAATCTGCAGGAGATGTAATATTGTTTTCTTTCATGTATTTTTGAACAGATTTAGAATTCTCCCAAACTTCATAACCAACTTCATCACCACCAATATGTATTACTTTCGAAGGAAATAACTCGAAAATCTCTGTTAAAACATCTTTAATAAATGTAATTACTTCTGGTTTTGTAACATCATAGTTATCATACAAACGACCAAACTTAACAGGAACATCGATATCTACGCCAGCAGTACCCAACCAAGTATATGCAGCAATTGCAGCACTAGAATGCCCGGGCATTTCAAATTCTGGTACAATGTTTATATTTCTGTCTTTAGCATACGCAACAATATTTTTTATTTGTTCTTGGGTATAGAAACCACCATGAGGTTTGCCAGATGTTTTGCCACTTTTCCAGGTTCCAATTTCACTATCTGAACGAAAAGCACCTACTTCTGTTAACAAAGGATATTTTTTAATTTCTATTCTCCAGCCAGCATCATCAATTAAATGCCAGTGAAAAGTATTCATTTTTAATAAAGCCATTTGGTCTAACATTTGTTTTACAAATTTTTCGCCATGAAAATAACGAGACTCGTCTAACATAAATGCACGCCATTTAAAACGTGGATTATCTTTAATTGTAATTGCAGGAATTAAATAGACCGTTTTCTTAATTTCTTCTAACGTTTCAATAGATAATAATTGCTTTAAAGTTTGCACTCCGTAAAAGTAACCTGCGGCATCACTTGCCGTAATATTTATATTATTTGGATTCACTTCTAATTCATACGCTTCAGAAGCTAGTGTTTCATTTTTATAAAAAGAAATAGAAGCGTTTGTGCTTTCTCCTGTGTTTGTGTTTAAACCAGCAGTTTTAGAAATATAAGCTTGTAAATCTTTTACAGCTATTTGTTGCGCATCAAGATCTGCAAAAATTATTTGTCCGTCTTTAAAAGCAAAAGACCCTTCATTTAATGTTGATGAAGTTGGTTTTGGTAATAAGGTAATTTCAGACTGTGAAAAAGTCCTGTTTTTTTCGGTACATTTTGTAAATGTAAAAAGCGTTATGAAAGCTAATAAAATAAATCTCATGTTTTTTAATTTTAGTTGTTGTTAGTCTTGTTTTATAAATTCCATGTTATAATTTGTAGTTGCAATTTCCATTAATGCTTTATAAATGTAGTCGCTTACTTGTTTCTCTCCAGTAATATTTATCAATTCTAAAGTATCTTCTGGTGTATGGTATTGGGGATGTCCACCTGTGTGTAATCCTAAAACGGAAATGTTTTTTTTATAAAATGATACATGATCTGATCCGCCAACAGAACCAGCATGCACAATCGGATTTAAACCTAAAGATTCCCCTAGATTTTGCATAAAACTTACGCCGTTAGGAAATGTACCAGCACCACCCATGTATATATGTTTTTCGGTATTTAATCTTCCTATCATGTCCATGTTTATCATCAATTTTATTTGAGAAATAGGAATTGGTAAATTATTTACAAAATATTCACTCCCTAATAAACCTTGTTCTTCTGCACCAAATGCAATAAAAATAATACTACGTTTTAGGTTTTGTTGATTTGCTACTATTTTTTCTGAAATTTCTAGTAAAGCAGCAGTTCCACTAGCGTTGTCATCTGCGCCATAATGGATTTTATTTTTTTTATCAGATTTTGAAGACGGTCCACCCAAACCTAAATGATCGTAATGTGCACCTAAAATGATATACTCATTTTTAAGAATAGGATCTTTGCCTTCTATAAAACCAACTACGTTTGAGGTCTTTACAAGTGGTTGTTCTGGAGTCCCTTTTTTTACACGTAAGCGTACTTTAAATTTTTGTAGGTATCTTTTATTAAAAGAAAGAAGCCCTTGTTTTTTGAACTCTTTCTGTAAATACTTCACTACTCTTTTAGTTGCTTTTGTACCCGGATAACGACCTGCATTTTTTTCTGAAGCTAGGAACTCTATATGTTTCTTAAGTTCTTTTTCTGTAATCTCATCTTGCGAAAAAGCATTGAAGCCAAGTAGTATAAAGACAAAAAGTAAAAGTGTTTTTTTCATAATTATTTCAGTTGATTTGTTGTTTTAAATTGTGTTTTTATCTGCTATTGTAATTTAATAACTATTGTTTATTTTAAAGAATTATAATATATCTTTAAATGAACTTTATTGTTTCTTATCAGAACACTTAAACATATCGATTATTTTAAAATTTGACCAAATACAAATCTACAAATTATTATGTTACACATAATTTAATTGTTCTTTTACGATGTTCAGATAAGGAAAATTGTATCCGTTTTTTTCTTTCGTATTTCTGATTGACGCTTATATAATAGATTCTACTTTATGTTTACTTAAATATTCATTAACGCCTATTTCTTGAGCTTCATTTTTAAAATCCATCGGATTTTTTTTGAATTGTTTTTTAAAGCATTTAGAAAAGTATTTAGGATCATTAAATCCTGTCATAAAAGCAGTTTCAGAAACGGTATATCCTAATTTTGTAATTAATATTGCTGCCTTTTTTAAACGAAGTATTCTAACAAAATCTACCAAACTATGGCCTGTTAGCGCATGGCATTTTCTATAAAGACTAGAGTATCCCATGTTTAATGAAACGGCTAATTCTTCCATTTTAAATTTAGAATCTTCAAATCTTAAATTGATATTGGCAACCAAGTTCTCAAGAAAAATTTCGTCTTGAGATTTCTTTAATGAGACTTCGGGTCTAGTAATAACTTCCTTTCTGTATTTAGAAATAATATGCTCTTTAGAAATAAGAATATTCTGTATTTTAAGAAGCAGTTCATTTGTGTTAAATGGTTTATTAATATACTCTATTGCCCCAGATTTTAGACCTAGTATTTTAGAGTTGGTAGAGTTTTTTGCGGTTAGTAAAATAACGGGAATATGTTTTGTAAGATGCTCTTCTTGTAGTTTTTTACACATGGCAATACCATCTAAATCTGGCATCATAATATCACTTAAAATAATATCTGGAATATTACTTTTTGCGTAATAATAACCTTCACTACCATTTTCAGCTAAAATAATATTGTACTGGTTTTGTAAAAGATCTTTTAAAAGTTGCTGTAAATCTAAGTTGTCTTCTACAATTAAAACTGTTTTTTTAAAGGCATCATCTTCATTTTTTCGTTCTACTTGAGCAGTTAAATCTTCAACTTTAATTTGGGTTGCTTTGTCTTCTGTATCTGATATAATTCTTTCGAGATCTGTATATGCTTCTTTATTTATAGGAAAAGTAATTGTAAATGTTGTACCGATTACTGCCGAAGATTCTACTTCAATTTTTCCTTTATGCAAATCGATTAATTCTTTTGTAAGCGCTAGTCCAATACCAGAGCCTTTGTTCTTTTTACTGGTGTTAGATTGATAAAATAATTCGAAAATGGTGTTTAACTCTTCTTTAGAAACTCCAGAACCAGAATCTACAACAGAGATTTTTATCATTTTTTTAGAATTAATAGGCAATACTGTTACTTGTATGTTACCTTCTTTTGGTGTAAATTTAAAAGCATTTGATAGTAAATTATAAATGATATGTTCTATTTTTTCTTTGTCATACCATGCTTCCGTTAAATTTTTAGGACAGTTAATAGCAAAGTCTATATTTTTTTTTCTCGAGAGTTCTTTAAACGATTGGGTAATTTCTTCAATATTTGTATGTAAATTATTCTTAGTAACATTTAATCTTAATTTATCTAACTCTTTGTTTCTAACTAGGGTTAATTCATAGGCTATTTTAGAAAGGCGATTGGTGTTGTATGCAATAATATTAAGACGTTGTTTTAATAGTAGATTGCCATTCTTTTTGGCATTATTTATCATGTCTTCTATAGGGCCTAAAATTAAGGTGATAGGCGTTTGTATTTCATGAGACATTTTTGCGAAAAAGTTCATTTTTAATTGATGCAACTCGATTTCTTTTTTATTATTTATTTTCTCAAACAATAATTTCTTTTTCAATTTGTACCAATGTCTAATCGTATAAACAATTAAAGATAGAAAGCATAGATACAATATCCAAGCAATTGGCTTGTTCCAAAAAGGTTGTTCAATAGTAATTTCTATACTTTTTGTAGGAATGTCCCAAGTATCATTTTTTGTACCTGCTTTCACTTCAAATGTATAATTACCAGAAGGGATGTTTGTATAGGTTGCCAAGCGTTCTTGATGGCTAATTATCCAGTTTTTATCAAAACCTTTTAAGCGATACGCATAATAATGTTTAGGGTTTAGTATGTTTTGTAAAGCTGCAAATCGAAAAGAAAAAGAAGATTGATTATATTTTAGGTTTAACGATTTTACATGCGGGATACTACTTTTTATTTGTTCTGGTAGCAAAACCTCTGCAGATTGATTTAGCACTTCTATGGTGTTTATTTGTAACGTAGGCTTTGTGTATTTTTTTTCTAAACTCTCTGGATAAAAATAATTAAACCCTTTTAAGTTTCCAAAATATAACATGCCCGAATAATCTTTAAAAGCACTTCTAAACATAAATTTATTGTCTTGAAGACCATCTGAAACGGAATAAGTGACAGTAGTACTATCTTTAGCATTAA
The DNA here is from genome assembly GCF_002831685.1 of Polaribacter sp. ALD11. Classification (NCBI taxonomy): domain Bacteria; kingdom Pseudomonadati; phylum Bacteroidota; class Flavobacteriia; order Flavobacteriales; family Flavobacteriaceae; genus Polaribacter; species Polaribacter sp. ALD11. The sequence goes on from NZ_CP025119.1 coordinate 126,399, forward strand.
AATTGACAATACCATTGCTTGAGCTAATCCATAAATTGTCATTACCTGCGTTTATTACAGCTGTTAAGTATCTATTCGTAAAAGGTTTTACATGATTAAACATTTCGAATGAATTTTTTCTAGTGTCGTATTTTAATAACTTCCCTAAATCATTAATTAGCCATAGTGTATTAAAAGCACCAACGGCAATACATTTAACACTATTTATCCTGTCTAATTCAGCATTTAATATAGAATGGTCTATAAAGGTCGAAGCATTTAAACTATTAAGGTTTTCATTAAACTGAAACAACCCTCCAAGAGAAACACCCAGCCATATAGTACCGTTTTGTTCTTCTGTAATAGTCTCTGTAATTGTACCTTTTAGTCCGTTTGTGCTATGCTCAAAAGAAGCTAAAAGTTTTAATTCATCTGAATAAATATTTAAACAAGTATTAGAAGCTACCCAAACTCTACCTTTACTATCTGTATAAACCTCTCTAACATCAGAAGCTTTTTGATTTTTAGCATTTACTATAGGTATTTGTTTAAATGTATCTTTCTTAGAATCATAAAACCATAATCCCTTTTTATAAGTTCCAAACCAAAAATTACCATTATTGTCTTCTGTAATCGCTTGTATGTAAAAGCCTTTGTGAGTCGTGAAATTGTTGAAAAATTGCTGTTCATTGGTACTTCCATCTGTATTAAAAGTTATTTTTGTTAATCCAGAACCATCTGTACCCGCCCATAAGACATCATTAGAACCTTTGTAAATACTTAAAATTCTTTGTGGTGTTTTGTTTTCTGAACCTTCATGGTATTTAATATTATTATGAGCATTTGGTAAAATATTTAAATCTCCATAATTAGGGGCAATCCAAATATTCTTATGACTATCTTCATTGATATCTAAGATGGTGTTGCTACTTAATGAAAAGTTGTTTTGTGGTTGGTTTGTATATAAAAAAACTTCTCCAGTAGTTAAACTCACTTTATATAACCCACCTCCATCAGTTCCTCCCCATAAATAGCCATTACTATCACAAAATAAATCTAGAAATAATTCACTTCTTATATTATATGTATTTCCAGTGAAAAAAGTGTCTTGAATAAATTTTTTAGAGGCAATGTCATACAGAAAAAGACCCTGTGTCTCTGTACCAATCCATAATCTATTGTGTGTGTCGGTTATCAGTTTTAAGTCTTCATGGTAATTATTAAAAGGAGCAACAAGCGATTCTATTTCTTTTGAGTTTATGCTGTACATAAAAACATGTCCATCTCCGGTACTTACAAAAAGTTTATTAGACTTAGATATTGCTATGGTTATAACTTTATTGGTTTTATTTTTTAATTCAGGAATGTTTGTAATCCTTTCAAATTTAGAATTTGCATAAAAAAATAGTTCACCCTTACTTGTAGCTAGCCATAGTTTTTTATTTTTCGAAGTAATGGCACTCACTTCCTTGTTATTCAGTAAAAGTGTTAAGTTTTCAAAAACACCGTTTGAATTACTATATCTCGCTAACAATCCGTTGCTTGAAAGAACCCATATATCATTCGCATCATCAATTATAATATCTCTTATAGGAGCAAAAATTTCATTCTTCGGAAATATTTTTTGATTGGGTATCAGTTTATAATTATATCCATCGTACTTATAAATACTTCCACCTTGAACCATCCAAATATTACCGGCAGCATCTTGTATCGATTTACCTATCGCAATTGGCCTATTGTCTATAGAAGGAGATAAGTGCGTAAAGCTTACATGCTGCTGTGCTTTTGTTAAAGAAATGAATCCAATGAGACTGCATACTATAACTAGTTGTAATTTAAGTTTACACATAAGATAAAATTTGATTGTCTATAATCATTTAATCGAATAGATAAAGATGATATTTTTTTGTAAAAAATAGGTTAAGAAGCATTTGTAAATATATTAATAAAAAAAATTGAAGACACTTTATATATTGTAGTAAAATAGGTGTTTTAACGAGTTTTTCGTCAAAAAGGAGTACTATTTAAGCATAAATTAAATTACATCTAAAATTGCATAAAATGTCTACTATATATTGTAGATGAAGTAGCACATTTGAAGAATAACAATATTTTAACAAAAAAATAACTTGTAGTAAAATGGGTTCAAGAAGAGATTTCGTAAAGCGTACAGCTGCTGTAGGGGCGGGTTTATCTATATTTCCAAATTTATCATTTGGATCGGTATTAGGAGACTCTAGTCAAAAATTAAAAATGGCCTTTATAGGAGTAGGCTATAGAGGTTGTAGTCATTTAAACAATGCACTACTTCGAAAAGATACTGAAGTCACTGCAATCTGCGATACAGATCCTGCAAGAATAAAGGTTGCATTAAAAATGATTGCAGATGCAGGTTTTAAAAAACCAGAAGTATTTGATAAGTCTGAACTCGATTATAAAAACTTATTAGCATCAAAAGATGTAGCTGCAGTAGTTATTTCTACACCTTGGCTTTGGCACACAAGAATGGCAGTAGATGCTATGAAAGCAGGAAAATATACCGGTTTAGAGGTTTCTGCAGCAAATACTTTAGAAGAATGTTGGGATTTGGTAAATACACATGAAGAAACAGGTACACACCTAATGATTCTTGAAAATGTAAATTATCGAAGAGATGTTTTAGCTGTATTAAATATGGTCAAACAAAATGTTCTTGGTGAGTTGGTTCACTTTAGATGTGGGTATCAGCATGATTTACGTGGTGTGAAGTTTAATGGTACATCTGGAGCAGAGTTTGGTGAGAAAGGGATTTCTGAAGCAAAATGGAGAACACAACATTCTTTATTAAGAAATGCAGATGTATACCCAACACATGGTGTAGGGCCAATAGCTGCTATGTGCGATATCAATAGAGGAAATCGTTTTATGTCTCTAACATCACATGCATCTAAAGGAATTGGCTTGCATAATTATGTTGTTGATAAAGGAGGTAAAGACCATCCGAATGCGAAACTAAAATTTAAGCAAGGAGATGTTATTACAACTACCGTAGAAACTACCAACGGAGAAACCATAATTATAACGCACGATTGTAATTTACCAAGACCTTATTCTTTAGGTTTTAGGGTGCAAGGAGCTAATGGTTTGTGGGAAGTTGATGGTAATAGAATGTATGTAGAAGGTACTTCTAAACCTCACCAATGGGACAAGGCAGATGAATGGTTAGAGAAATATGATCATCCCTTGTGGAAAAAATATGGAAAACTAGCTACAGGAGCAGGTCATGGAGGTATGGATTTTTTTGTAATGAATTCTTTTGTAGAATCTGCTAAAGAAAATATTGCACCACCTATGGATGCTTATGATGCTGCTGCTTGGAGTGCTATTACACCACTTTCTGAAGCTTCTATAGAAAATAATGGAGAACCTCAAGATTTTCCAGATTTTACAAGAGGCATGTGGTTGAAAAGAAAGCCTTACAATTGGATGAAGGAAACTTATTAATCAATCTTTTTTGATTTTAAATGAATAATACTATTTCCGTTGAATTTATGGATTTTAATTCGGTGAGTTTTGTTTTTAGAAGCTTCAATATTTTCAACATTTTTTTTAATACTAATCAATAACTCAACTTAAAACTTATGAAAAAACAATTATTTGTCTTATTCTTTTCAATGTTATTAACATCCGTTATAGCACAAGAAAAAGAATTTACCATTAAAGGTGTAATTATAGATGGGGCTTATGATCAGCCAATACCAGGAGCAAGTATCATGGAGAAAGGAACTAAAAACGGTGTCGTTTCTGATTTTGATGGAAATTTTAAGTTATCTGTTAAAAATAAAAATGCAACAATTATTATTTCTTACATGGGGTATGTGACTGTTGAGGTTGCAGTAAATAATCGTTCTCAAATAAATGTAAGTTTAGAAGGAGCTTTTACTAGTTTAGATGAAATTATAGTGGTTGGCTACGGTACGCAAAAAAAGGTAAACCTTACGGGTTCTGTTGCTTCTGTAGATGGGGACATGTTAGAAAGTAGGTCAATAACAAGTGTTTCTGCAGGACTTTCGGGTTTATTGCCAGGGGTATCTGTAAATCAATCTTCAGGTATGCCGGGAGCTGATGGAGGTACAATTAGAATTCGTGGTACGGGCACTTTAAACCAAGCTTCTCCTATGGTTTTAATAGATGGTGCTGAGGGGTCTTTGAGTGATGTGCAAGCAAACGACATTGCGAGTATTTCTGTACTGAAAGACGCTGCATCAGCAGCTATTTATGGTTCGAAAGCTGCAAATGGTGTGATTTTAATTACAACTAAATCAGGTAAAACAGGAGAGCCTGTAATTAGTTTTATGAGTGATATAGGATGGCAGTCTCCAACGAGATTACCTGATTATTTAGGATCTTATGATTATGGCTCTCTATACAACGAGGCTTTAGTAAATAGCGGAAAACCACCTAAGTTTAGTGATAACGATTTAGAACTATTTAGAAACGGCACTGATCCGTTTGGTCATCCAAATACAGATTGGCAAAACCTCTTATATAGTGGGTCAGGATTTGTTAACACTAATAATTTAGGTATATCTGGAGGTTCGGAATTTACTAAATATCGTGCTTCTATTAATCATCAAAAACAAAATGGTATAATTAAACATACTGGAAAAGATGAATACAATGTAAGGCTTAATCTAACTGTTACTCCAAAAAAATGGCTTACCACAAATATGAATTTATCATATACACAAATGGATCGTGAATCGCCAAACAATGCGTACGTAGGTGGTGGAGTTGATCAAATAATAAGACAAACAAATAGAATAGCACCTTGGATACCTTATAAAAATGAAGACGGAACCTATGGAACGATCTCAGACGGTAATCCGATTGCATGGCTTGATATGGGGCCGCAAATCAATTATCAACGTAAAACATTTGTGGGGATAGGTTCAGTTCAAGTTGATTTATTTGAAGGTTTCAATGTGAAAGCTTTAGTATCTCATAGAAATGTGGAATCTGACAATTCAGAAATGAATAAAGAGATTCAGTATAATCCATCAAAATACCACGGTCCTACAAAGTTAACAGAAGACCTAAGTACAAGTACCCGAAATACATTTGATTTGACAGCAAACTACAATAAGACGTTCTACGAAAGACATAATTTAGGTGTTTTGGCTGGGTATCATACTGAATCATACAATTATAAGAGAACAACAGCGTATCGTGAAAATTTTCCAAACACAGAACTACCTAATTTAAATGCTGGATCTACCAACGGTATGAAAAACACCGGATATACACGTGAGTTAAATATGGTGTCATGGTTTGGTCGTGTCAATTATGATTATATGGGAAGATATTTGTTTGAAGCAAATGTAAGAGCCGATGCTTCTTCGCGTTTTGCTAAAGATAATAGAGTGGGAGTGTTTCCTTCTTTTTCTGCGGGTTGGCGTATATCTGAAGAATCTTTTTTTGAAGGTTTTAAAAATACGATGAATGATTTGAAAGTTAGGGTTTCATGGGGACAACTAGGTAATCAGGATGCATTAGATGATTACTATCCTACCATTCCAACATTGGGCCTTGGAATAGATTATCCTTTTAATAGTGAAATCAATTCTGGAGCAGCCGTGACAAATGCAAAAAATGCGAGATTAATTTGGGAGAAAACAACGAGTTATGGCTTAGGTATAGATACTCGATTATTTAGAAAAATAGATGTCACTATTGATTTATATAAAAAACTGACTGAAGGTATAATTATGAAGGTGCCTGCTCCCAATGAATTTGCTTTAAATAATTTTTTTGATAATGTTGGGCAATTAGAAAATAAAGGGATTGAAGTAAGTCTTAATTATTCAGATAGATTTGGAGAATTTGATTTCGGATTTGGTGGAAATATAGCCTTTAATAAAAATGAGTTAGTACAATTAGCCGATACAGATCAAGTAATTAATGGGCGTAAAATACGACAATTAGGTGAATCCTTAGATTCTTGGTATGGTTACAAAACAGATGGTTTGTACCAAAGTCAAGAAGATATAGACTCTTATGCAACTAATACTATTTATGGTAATCAAATTCAACCAGGAGATTTACGTTATGTGGATGTTACTGGAGATGGTAAGGTTGATGCAGATGACCGTGTATTACTGGGTAATTCTATGCCTGATTTAATTTTCGGATTCAATTTTAGCTTAGGTTATAAAAATTTTGATTTCCTAGCACTTTTTCAAGGAGCGGCAGGTGGTTATGGTTATATGGATTTTGATGCCGTGGGTGCAGTAAATGGTGATGGTCAAAAACCATCAGCAATTTGGTTGGATCGTTGGACCCCAGAAAACACTAATACTAGTGTGCCTCGACTTATTGCAGGAATAAATGGACCTAGTATGCCTCAAAATTCTACAACGAGCTACTGGTTAAGAAGTACAGATTATCTAAGAATGAAGAATCTTCAAATTGGGTATAATATTCCGTCAGAAATATTGGAGAATTGGAAGATTTCACGTCTTAGAGTTTATTATAGTTCTCAAAACTTATTCACACTAACGTCTTATCTTAAAGGGTGGGATCCAGAAGCACCATCGGGACGTGGTAGTAGTTACCCCGTTGTTGCGACAAACTCAATTGGAGTTAATTTAACTTTTTAATTTATAATATAAGATGAAAAAAATAATATATTTATTAGTTATAGTTTTTATATTCAATGCTTGCAGCGAATCTTTTTTAGAAACAGCACCTAATGATGCTCTTTCTCCTTCTACTTTTTGGAAAAGCAAAAAAGATTTAGATTTGGCTTTAACAGGTTGTTATAGCGGTTTTGAAGATGGAGGTTCAATTATGTATCGTGATTGTGGCTCTGATAATGCATACAATAACTTCCCTTGGGAAGGATGGACAAATATAGGAAATGGTAAGATGTCGCCAGCAGACCCAGGTGCTAATTACTACGGTTTTGGTACTATTAACAGATGTAATGAATTTCTTGCAAATGCAGACAATGCAACAGCAGTACCTGAAGGTGATAGAGAAATTTATAAGGCTCAAGCGCGCTTTATTCGTGCATATAATTATTATACTTTGACAATAAACTATGGAGATGTACCTTTAATTGTAGAAAACTTTGCTACTCCAGAAGAAGCTAAAGTACCAAGGGACTCGCAAGAGGTAATACGCACATTTATTGAAGATGAATTAAAGTCTGTGATTGGCACTCTACCGGAATCTTATTCTGGAGCAGAATATGGAAAAGCTACAAAAGGAGCTGCTCAAGCGTTACTTATGCGTTATTATCTTTATTTTAAAGACTATAAAAATGCATTAATAACTGCAAACAGTATTAGTGGTTATTCTTTGAACCCTACATTTGAAGGACTCTTTGATCCGGCTAATGAGCAAAATAGTGAAATAATTTTATCGGTACAACACACTCCAGATCTTTATGCAATAGGTTTTACTCCCTTTTTACCGAATGGAATTGGTGGTTGGTCTTCAGTAGTACCAACACAGTCACTGGTTGACGCTTTCGGAATGCTAGACGGAAAAACGATTCAAGAAGCAGAAAGTGATGGGGAATACAATCCAACAAATCCTTATGTAAATAGAGATCCTAGATTAAGAGCTTCTATCGTTTATTCTGGTCAAGAGTTTGGAAGTAAAGTCTATCGTTCAGTTGAAGAAGAAAGTAATGATTATTTTAACAAAGCAGATAATGCATCTAAAACTGGATATAATTTTAAAAAATATACGGCGTTTATGGAGTTAGACCCAGGTGCTGCATATTGGAATATGGGTAATGATATCTTTATATTTAGATATGCAGAAGTACTTCTAACAATTGCAGAAGCAAAGTTAGAATTGGGACAAATAGACAACGAACTTTATAAGGCTTTAGATGATGTACGTTTGAGAGCTGGTATTGCCCCGGTAGACAGGGTGAAATACGCTAATGAATCAAACCTAAGGAAGCTGATAAGAAATGAACGTAGAGTTGAATTTGCAATGGAAGGTCTTCGTAGAGACGATATTATACGTTGGGATATTGCTTCAGACGTTCTTAATGGTGATTTAATGGGAACAAAAAGAGGAACAGTATTAGGAACAATACAACCAAATGGAGATTATAATGTTTCTTTAACACTACCATCAAATCTAATTGAGAACAGATCTTTTCAAGCTCCTAAAAATAATCTTTTACCAATCCCACAAGGAGCAATTGACAAGAACCCGAACTTGGTGCCTAACAATGTTGGATATTAGGTGATTAAGATCAAATTATAAATAGAAAACAGGTATTTAAAGAGGTAAGTTTTATTTATTTGATTAGTATATCCCGTCAATTTATTTTATTGTTGACGGGATTTATCAATTTTAACATAAAGCTATTCATTACAATTTAAGAGAATAATTGGGTTATTTTTAAATAACAAGCTTATTAAAATAAAGACGAATACGAAGTAATTCGAGTAAATGAGAACCCAGCTTCTTCAGGAGCTGCATAAGTAGAGTTTGCTAAGATTTGTTCTGATATTGCACAAACCGATTTAACTGAGTTTTTTATCGATTGGGGTTTTTAAAAAGTGGTAAATGCTGATTTAGATGATTATGGTCAAGGAAATATTAATGTTACACAGACAATGGTAGATTACGCAATTGCTTCTATACAATCTAAAGGATACCCCAAACCAGAGATGAAGTTGCAATTTCTATATGAACAAAGCATCGGTACCTGGCAATACAAGAACAATTTCAGGAACAAACAACGCTGCCGTTTATCATCAAGAAAAAGAGGGTGTCGTTGTGCATCTTTCAGCTAGAAATAATTTTATTGTAAGCTCTTTCGATGCTTCATATAAAATATTTGCAGTAGGTTATGATGTCGAGCGTCAAGAAATTTCAATACAATAATTTTCGATTAAAAAATTAATTTTTTGGTAAAAAAAGAAACAAATGATATTAAATAAAACAAAAAAGACACTTTCAGGAATTTCAATAATAATACTATCTGTGTTTATGATGGGGATTGTGTTTTCATGCAAAAATGATAAAAACCCAGATCAAATTGCTGCAACGAAAATCAAACCTCTTTCTTTTGAAATACCAGCAAAGGGAAATAGCTGGGTTACAAATAATGTAGTGTTAAATAATAGAATTATTAGAGATGATGGAATCAGAAATTGGAAAGATTCTGAAACACGAATTAAAACCTATTTTAAAACAGAAAAGACTGGGAAGATTAACTTGATGTTAAAGTTAAAAGGAATAGAAGAATCATCAAAAATTAGAATTTCTTTAGGCAGCGATACCAAAGAAATTACCATAAAAAAAGCCAATAAAAAAGAGGTTTCTATAGGAGAATTTAATATTTCTAAAGCAGGTTATCAAACGATAGAAATTCAAGGATTACAAAAAGATGGTACTGTGTATGCAGATATCGATGCTTTTATTATTGAAGGAGCTGCTACCGCAGCAAATGTTTACTTTATTAAAGAAGATTTTTATTTTGGTAGACGTGGGCCATCAGTACATTTATCTTATGAGTTACCAAAAGAAAAAAAAATAACATATTTTTATAATGAAATTAATGTTCCGGAAGGTGAAGATGTTATTGGCTCTTACTACATGGCAAACGGATTTAAGGATGGTTATTTTGGTATTCAGGTAAATTCAGAAACTGAACGTCGCATTCTTTTTTCAGTTTGGAGTCCTTTTGATACTCAAGACCCGAATGAGATTCCAGATGATCATAAAATTATTTTGTTAGGAAAAGGAGATGGCGTAACATCTGGCGAGTTTGGTAATGAAGGTTCTGGTGGGCAAAGTTATAAAGTGTATAACTGGAAGGCGAGTACTACTTATAAGTTTTTATTAAAAGGAGTTCCAGCTAAAAATAATTCAACAGATTATACAGCTTATTTTTATGCGCCAGAACAAGGTAAGTGGAACTTAATAGCTAGTTTTAGAAGACCGCAAGCCAGTAGGTATTTACAAAACCTGTATTCTTTCTTAGAAAATTTTGAGACGAAAACTGGTTATATTTCGCGAAAAGCAAATTATAATAATCAATGGATATACACTAGCGATAATGAATGGATAGAATTAACAAAGGCTAAGTTTACAGCAGATGCCACTGCAAGAAAAGAATCTAGATGGGATTATGCAGGTGGTGTAGAAGGAAATAAGTTTTTTATGAAAAATTGTGGTTTTTTTAGTGATACTACTCCAATTGATTCTCATTTTACAAGAAAATCAAATGGAGTTGCACCAATTATAGATTTTTCTAAATTGGAAGCTTTAGAGTGAATAAATTTTGATTTGAATTGATTTGTAAGAAACCCTAAAAAAATATTTTTGGGGTTTCTTTATTTTAAAGATGTTTTAGATAAGATGATATTGTCAATTTTATGTTGATTCTTAAATATAGTATATTTAAAATAATTTAATTCTAATCTAACTATTTTAGTGCCTTGCATTTTGTTTTAAAGATTTTGTGTTTCTTCTGGTTTTTGTAATTATAGCGTAAGTTATTTGCTATTTAAGTTTCCTTTTTTTTCGCGTATTTCCTTTTTTTTTTATTTATTAAATATCTGAATTGTATCTACATAAGTTAAAAATTTCTTAATTCTTTTTTTGTTAAGTTAAAAAATTACAATATCATTGCATTATGTACGACATAATACTGATGTGATTTGTCAATTTAATTTTAATAATTTTAAACTGTTTTAGTATGAAAAAAAAAGATTCCAATATCATTTATATGATATTTATTTTGCTTTTTACCTTACCAACGTTAAGTTATGGTCAGGAAAAAACAATTACAGGAACGGTAGTTTCCTTAAGAGATAATATACCTTTTCCTAGTGCCACTGTATTTATTAAGGCAACCAAAAAAGGTACAGCAACAGATTTTGATGGTAAGTATACTATTAAAGTGAAAGTAGGAGACGTGCTAGTATTTAGCTATGTTGGTTATAAAACAACCGAGGTTACCGTTACAAACAAAGTAGTAATTAATGTAGCTTTAGAAGAGTCTAGTGCAATGTTAGATGAGATTGTAATTACTGGTTATGGTAAACAATCGAGATCTAAATTAACAACATCTGTATCTAAATTAGATACAAAAATTTTAGAAAACTCAACAAGATCTAATGCAGCAACAGCCTTACAAGGTACTATTGCTGGTTTAAGAGTAACAAACACTACAGGTCAACCAGGTGCTACACCACAAATTGTTTTACGTGGTGGTACTAATTTTAACGGTACTGGTTCTCCGTTAATCTTAATTGATGGGATTCCAGGTTCTTTTTATGCTTTAAATTCAGATGATATCGAATCTATAGAAGTATTAAAAGATGCAGCAGCAACAGCTATTTATGGGGCAAGATCTGCAGATGGAGTTATTTTAGTAACCACAAAAACCGGTAAAGTAGGAAAGTCGTCTATCAACTATAAATATAAATATAGTATGAATAGCGAAAGGGATGATCAAAAGTATATTGGTGCTGCAGATCATATAAACTACAACAGACAATCGATTGCTTGGTACAGAGAAATTGCTGGTAATAGTGGTGCTTTTGGTGCTTTTTTAAATGGAAGTAATAGTGCAGGACTTGGTAATAATACAACTACCGATCCTTTTACAACACAACTTTTAACGCCTTCAAATCAATATTTATTAAAGCAACCAGGTTGGGCGTCTATTCCAGACGTTTTAGACCCAACACAACAAATTTTATTTTATGACAACCAAGAAGTTGGTGATCGTATTTATCAAACTAGCGAATCAAAAGATCATTATTTATCTTTTGATGGTGGTAATGAGAAAGGGACTTATTATTTAGGTTTAGGTGTTTTAGATAATGATGGTTTGGTTTTAGGTTCTGGTTTTAAAAGATATTCAGGAAAATTTAGTGGTTCTTATGAAGTTGCAAATAATGTAAAAGTAAACTCAAATATTTTATATGCTCACTCTAGCTTAAATAGAAGTCCTTTAGGGGGAGATGATACTGTATTTAGAAGATTTCAAGGGCAAGCATCAACCTCAAGAACTTTTAACTCTAATGCAGATGGTACGTTAACAGATGATTATGCACCAGGGCAAAATCAAAGTTTTGGTAACCCATTATATTACCAAGATAAATTTGTTAGAAAGAATTTAGAACAGCGTTTGTCTGCTTCTGTAGGTGTTAATTGGGAAATTATAGACAATCTAGATGTATCTGTAACTGGTAGTCATTTTACAGTTAATAATCATAATGAAAGTTTTAATAGAGCGTATAGAGTAGGTACTACTGACGGACCATTACGTACAGGACGTGAAGCTTCAGTTAGCTTACAAAGAACATTAAGAAATCAGTTAACAGGTACTTTAAATTATACAAAAAGCGTTGGTAAACATAGTTTTAATGCATTAATTGGAGCAGAGTATTATAAAGACAACTATTTCAGTACATCAGCAGGTACTAGAAACTCTCCTACAGATTTAATTGAAACATTAAACGCAGGGGCTGAAGCAGATGGTATTCCTACTAGTTTTGAATCTGAGTATGTTATTATATCTAACTTTGGTAGATTATTATACGATTATGATAATCGGTATTTATTCGGATTTACCTATAGAAATGATGGGTCATCTCGATTAGGGAATAATAAATTTGGTTTTTTTCCAGGAGTATCTTTTGGATGGAATGCTCATAAAGAAACTTTCTTTGAAGATTCTTCAATTAGTAATGTAGTTACTAAATTAAAACCAAGATTAAGTTATGGTGTAAATGGTAATCTAGAGGTTTTAAGTAATTATGGTGTTTATGGTTCTTACGGAAGTCAGGGTGTTTATAATGGACAAACCGGTTATGCTAACTCATCTTTACCAACCTTAGATTTATTTTGGGAAAAATCAACAACGTTAAATGCAGGTTTAGATGTATCATTTTTAAATGATAGAATCTCAATTATTACAGACATTTACTCAAGAGACATTAAAGATAAATTGGCAAACCTTACTTTGCCATACTACACAGGGTTTAGTGGTATCTTAACAAATAACGGAACCATTAGAAATAGAGGTTTTGAGTTGCAAATTAACGGTGATATTATTAGAAATGATAATTTAACTTGGAATGTAGGTGCTACTTTTACTACTAATAAAAATTATGTAGTAAAACTTCCTGAAAATGACAATGATTTAAACAGACAAGGAGGAACCTTAATTTGGAATGCTGATACTCAATCTGAAGAATGGGTTGGTGGTTACCAAGAAGGGCAAAGATCTGGTGGAGATTTAGTAGTTGCTTTTGAGCAAGCAGGTATATATGCAACACAAGCAGAAGCAGATGCAGATAATGCCATAACAGATGAATACATGCCAGGTGCAAGTAGAAATAAACGTTGGGCAGGAGATGTAAAATGGGTAGATCAAAATAAGGACGGTATCATTAATGGTCTAGATAGAAAAGTGATTGGACGTACTACTCCAGACTTTGTTGGTGGTATTACAACAAATTTAAATTATAAAAACTTTAGTCTATTTGTTAAAACAGATTTTGCGACAGGTCATTTAGTTTGGAATCATGTTAAAAATAAAGGGTACGGACAAACACAAGGTAATTTAGCACAACCTATTGAAGTATTAGATTCTTGGTCTCCTACCAATACAGATACAGATTTACCTCGTTTTGTTTTTGTGAACGGAGCTAAAAATATTTGGAGAGGTAGTGAAGGTAGTGGTAGTCTACAAAATTATGCGAATAATAAATTCTGGGAAAAAGGAAACTATTTAGCATTGCGTGAAATAACAGTAAGTTATAACGTACCAACAGCATATTTTAAAGACGCTATTAAAAGGTTAAGCGTGTACGCAACAGGTACAAACTTGCATTACTTTAAAAGCATGAGTGGAGATACACCAGAAGTAGGTGGTGTGCAATACGGACAATTTCCTGTTCCTAAAACAATTACAATAGGACTTAACCTAACATTTTAAATTTTAAAAAAATGAAGAAGTATTTATATATATTTATTGCTGCATTAACTTTAAGTGCCTGTGAAAGCGAGCTTGAGTTAACAAGCCCTAGCCAGTTAACAACAGCCGGTTTTTGGGATACAGAAGAAGGAGCTAAAACAGCACATACAGGTCTGTTTGCAAATCTAAGGTCATCTGCTAGCACGCTTTGGTTATTAGGGGAGATGAGGAGTGATATTTGGGGAGGACGCACCTATGAGTCGCCTGCTAACGAGTCTTTAATAGAATCTAATATTACAGTTGCTACAGCGCCTTTTGGGGGTTGGGCAGGATTGTACACTAGAATTCATAGAGTAAATGATTTTATAATTAACGTACCCAACATTACTTTTAATGACGCATCAGAAAAGAAGCATTTATTGGGACAAGCTTACGGTTTAAGAGCTTTATACTATTATACATTACTAAAAACTTGGGGAGATGTACCAATTATTTTAGAACCTTTTACAGATGTAGATCCTGCCAATTTAAGTAGAATAAGAACTCCAAAAAAAGATGTAATGGCTTTAATAAAATCAGATTTAGAAGCTTCTTTAACCTCATTTGGTTCAGATGGAAGTTACTGGGAAAGTAGTAAAGTCTTTTGGTCTAAGGCTGCAACTTTAACACTTAAAGGTGAAGTATTCATCTGGTCTGGAAATTTACTTGGCGGTGGCGCTGCAGATTTTACAGTAGCTAAAACAGCATTACAGAAAGTAGCAACTTTAGGTGTAAGTTTAGAGCCTAATATCTCGAATTTATGGGGTGTTCCGAATGAAGGTAACAGTGAGTTTATTTTTGCAATACAATATCAGCAAGATGAAGCAAGTAATTTTTATAATGGTTTAACTGGTAGAAGTACCGAAATTAATCCACAGTTTAATAACGTAGGGGAATCTATGAGTGATTTTGTTATTGCTGGAGCAAATAGATACGGTCAATCTGAAAAAACAATACTATTGTTAGATGATAGTGATGATGCTCGTGGAGATGCAACTTTTATAAAATTATATACAGATGATAATGGAGGAGCTGGTTACCCAACATATAGCGAGCCAACATACTTTGGTTCTATCTTTAAAAAGTTTTTAGGGCAAGTAAATGGTTCTGAACGTATTTTTGAAAACGATGTGCCATTATACAGATATGCAGATGTTGTTTTACTTTTAGCTGAAGCAAAAAATTTATTAGGAGAGGATCCGTCATCAGAAATCAATCAAATTCGTAAAAGAGCTTATGGGGCAAATTATGTAGTTGCTAACCATGCGTATGTAAATGGTTCGCAAGCAGATAATACAGATGCTATTTTAAATGAGCGTTACAAAGAGTTTATCGGAGAAGGAAAAAGATGGTGGGATTTAAGGAGAGCTGGAGATAGCTTTGTAATAGATAACGTTAGCTTTTTATCTGCAGGAGAAGAATATAAGTTAGTATTACCCATAACTAATGACATGATTGGTAGAAACCCTTTGTTAGAACAAACAATTGGTTATACAAATTAATCATTATACAATTCATTTGTTAATTTGAATTAGTTGAAGAGAGAGTTTTAGTTGTAGAACTAAACTCTCTTTTTATGGCTATTAAAAAAAACTAAATATTAAAACAATTAATTTCACTTTATGAAAATAAAAAATTTAATAGCTGCAGCGTATGCACCTATGCATAGTGACGGATCGTTAAACACCGCGAAGATTAAAGACTATAGTCAGTTTTTAATCAATAATAAAATCGCAGGAGTATTTATGAACGGGTCTACAGGAGATTTTGCATCATTATCAACAGAAGAGCGCAAACAAATTACATTGGCTTGGTCTCAAAATAAATCGAAAGATTTGTATTTAATAGATCATGTAGGCCACACAAGTTTAAGGGAAGCAAAAGAATTAGCAATGTATGCAGCCGATAAAATGGATGCTATTGCTGTTTTGGCTCCTTATTACTTTAGATTAAACAAAATAGAAAAATTAGTAGAATATTGTAAAGAAATTGCTGCATGTGCACCAAATATTCCATTCTATTATTATCATATCCCTGTATTATCTGGAGCTAATTTTAATATGCAAGAATTTTTGAAATTAGCAGAAGATGAAATCCCTAATTTAGCGGGGATAAAATTTACCAATAATAATTTAATAGATTATCAGCACAGTAAAAAAGTTGCCAATGATAAGTTTAATATCCTTTTTGGTTATGATGAAATATTTTTAAACAGTTTGCCAATGGGGGCTACAGGTTGGGTTGGTAGCACATACAATCAATTGGCACCATTATATTACAAAATAAAAGAACTTTTTGAAAAAGGAGACATGGCAGCAGCTTCAGAATTACAAGTAAAAGCCATTCGATTTGTAGAAATTTTAGACAGCAAAGGTGGGTTTAATGGTGTTGGAAAAGGTTTTATGAGAGTTTTGGGTATAGATTGTGGCCCAAGTAGATTTCCACATACCACACTAACAGATGCAGATTATAAAATTATTAAAGAAGAATTAGACGCTACTGGTTTAGCAGATTTGTTTAGTAAATAGAATCAGCTTCTAATAGCTAAATTAAATATAAAGCCAACTTTAAATAATTTTAAAGTTGGCTTTTTTTATTGAGAAGATTTATTTAAAAAAGTATTATTAAAATAACGAACTCCTATGTTTTTGCTGATGAGAATTTATTTAGTTTATATTTTAAATAAATTTCCTCTTAGTTATTGATGCACTTTTGTTAATTTCCTGAAGAAACCTTAAGCTTTAACCAAACTTAAAACTCTCTCAAAATGTGGTTCTAGATGGTTTCTCATAGCTTCTCTAAAATCTTCGGCATTCCCGTCTTTTAAAATATTTAATAAATCTCTATGCGATACAAATTTCCCTTTTGAGTACTGAAAGTTTTTTGCACTTTCTGGCATGTCTTCATGTACATAATTAAATACAGGTAACAATAGGTCTTGAAACCTTTGTAGTGTTATGTTGTTTGACATTTGATACAGTTTACTATGAAAAGCAATTTCGTGTTTTAAGCTAAAAATGACGTTGCCATCTTCTTCTTTTTCTATTTTAGAAACGATTTTGTCTAAGTCATTAATATCTTTTTCTGTTTTTCTGGCAAACAATAAATCTGCCATTCCTACTTCTAAAATCAATCTAAGTTCAAAAATATCAACTAAAGCCTCTTCTCCTAATAAGTTATATTCAATGGCTTTTTCAAAATTTTGTATGATATCTGGTTGCGTCAATATCATTCCACTTCGCTTTTTAGATTGAATAACTCCAATTGTCCTCAATCTTAAAAGTGCTTCTCTAATTACGGTTCTACTTACGCCTAATGCTTCAGCAAATTCTAGTTCTTTTGGCAGCGAATCGCCAATCTTTAAATTATTTTCTTTAAAATATTCTTTCAATCTAAGTTCCACTTTATCGACTAACGACAAGTTTTCAAGTGGTTTAATTTTACTAAGTTTTCTTTTCATCTAATTATTTTATTAAAAACATGACATACAAATAGATAATTGTCTATTTTTGTATTATGTCACACATATAAAAGTACACTATTTTAACTTAAGAATAAAAAACCAATATATAAATTTTATTTGAATATGAAATTTTCTAAACATTACAAAGATACATTACTTAAAGATGTTATTCCCTTTTGGGAAAAACATTCAATAGATAACAAGAATGGCGGTTATTTTACGTGTTTAGATGCGCATGGAAATGTATATGATACAGATAAGTTCATCTGGCTTCAAGGACGACAAATCTGGACCTTTTCTATGTTATACAACAAGGTAGAAAAAAACGAAAAATGGCTTGAAATTGCTAAAAATGGTGTAGATTTTTTACGCAAATACGGTATGAATAGTAAAGGCGATTTTTATTTTTCTGTAACAGCAGAAGGTAAACCTTTAGTAGAAGCTTATAATATATTTTCAGATTGTTTTGCTGCAATGGCATTTAGTCAGTATGCAATTGCATCTAGAGATGAAGAGGTAAAAGAACTCGCTAAAAAAACGTATTTCAATATTTTAAGTAGAATTGATAATCCGAAAGGCGTTTATGAGAAAAACACAGATACCAGACAATTAATTGGTTTTTCATTACCAATGATATTATCTAATTTAGTGTTAGAATTAGAAGAAATTTTAGAACCAGAAGAAGTTCAAAAAACGATAGACTATAGCATTCATCAAGTGATGGAAGTGTTTTTGGATAAAAAAACAGGGTTAATTTTTGAAAACGTTTTACCGAACGGAGAACATCATGATAGTTTTAACGGACGTTTGTTAAATCCTGGTCATGGTATTGAAGCCATGTGGTTTATGATAGATATTGGTGTGCGTAAAAATGACCAAGCACTAATCAATAGAGCAACACAAACTATTTTAACTATTTTAGAGTATAGTTGGGATGAAAAATATGGTGGGATTTTCTATTTTATGGATTCAAAAGGGCATCCACCACAACAATTAGAATGGGATCAAAAATTATGGTGGGTTCACTTAGAAACTTTAGTAGCACTGTCAAAAGCGTATGAACAAACAGAAAATCCTGAAATTTTAAAATGGTACACCAAAGTACATGAATATGCGTGGACTCACTTTTCAGATCCAGAAAATGGCGAATGGTTTGGCTATTTAAACCGTCAAGGAGAAGTGTTATTAAATTCAAAAGGGGGAAAATGGAAAGGTTGTTTTCATGTGCCTAGAGCCATGTATCAATGTTGGAAATCTTTTGAAAAAATAGAAGCAAAAAATAATAAATAATTTAATTTTTAAATAATAGTAAGATGATTAAAAACGCAATATTTTTTATGGCAATTGCACTCTTGAGTTCGTGCGGAACGAAAACTTTAGTAGAAGCAAAAGAAGATTTAAATAAACAACCAGAGTTTACAGCTTTGTTTAATTCAGGAATGGAAGAAGGCATTTCTTGTTACAGAATTCCTTCAATTGTTACGGCACCAAATGGCGATTTAATAGCAGCTATTGATCAACGTGTGCCAAATTGTGGCGATTTAAAATGGAGTAAAGACATTAATGTTATCATTCGAAGAAGTAGTGATAATGGTAAAAATTGGACACCAATTGAAATGGTTATTGATTTTCCAGAAGGTAAATCTGCTTCAGATCCATCTATGATTGTTGATGAAGTTACGGGAGATATTTTTATGTTTTACAATTATATGAATTTAGATACCGAAAAAGATATTTACTATTTACACGTAATGAAAAGTTCTGATAACGGAAAAACATGGAGTAAACCAGAAGATATTACTTCACAGATAGCAAAATCAGAATGGAAAAAAGATTTTAAATTTATTACTTCTGGTCGTGGTATTCAAATGCGTTCAGGGAAATTATTACACACCATGGTAAACTTAAATAGCGGTTTGCATTTGTTTGGTAGTGATAATCATGGTAAAACATGGTACTTTATAGATACGCCAGTTTTACCTGCAGATGAGTCTAAAGTTATTCAATTAGCAGATGGTTCTTTAATGATTAATGCACGTGTAAACGGAAAAGGAATGCGTTATGTACACACTTCAAATGACGAAGGAAAAACTTGGGAAACAAACCCAGTACCAGAATTAATAGACCCGGGTTGTAATGCAAGTATTATTCGATACACGTCAAAAGAAGATGGTTTCGATAAAAATAGAATTATTTTCTCGAACGCGAAATCTGTAAAAGGACGTGTAAATATGGCGGTTCGTATTAGTTATGATGAAGGAAAAACATGGAGTGAAGGAAAAACAGTGTATGAGGGGTCTTCTGCATATTCTTCTTTAACTATTTTAGAAAATGGAGAAATCGGTTTGTTTTTTGAAAAGGATGGTTACAAAAAAAATGAATTTACTAGCTTTTCATTAGCTTGGTTAACAGACGGAAAGGATAGTTATAAAAAGGCTGAAAAATAATCATTTTAAATAAAATGAAACTAACATGAGCTATAAGTTTATTTATAAAAATCTATTTCTATTACTTTTTTTTTCAAGTATTAGTTTCGGACAATCGATTAAAGTGGCTTGTGTTGGTAATTCTGTTACCTACGGTGCAGGTATTAAAAATAGAGAATTAAATTCCTATCCACAGCAATTACAAAATTTACTTGGCGACTCTTATCAAGTTGCTAATTTTGGTTTTTCTGGTGCTACATTACTTAAAAACGGACATAAACCGTATTGGGATAAACCAGTATTTAAAAAATCACAAGATTTTAAACCCAATATTGTTATTATTCATTTAGGATTAAATGATCAAGGAAATAATAATTGGCCAAAATATAAAGACGAATTTATCGCTGATTATTTAGAGATGATTTCTGTCTATAAAAATCTACCTTCTAAACCCAAGGTAATTATTTGTAAAATGACACCAACTTTTTCTGGTCATCATTGGTTTGAAGAAGGAATGCGTGAAAACTTTAAAGAAATTCAATCTAAAATTGAAGAAATTGCAAAAAGCGCAAACGTAGAATTGATAGATTTACACGAACCTTTATATCGGTATCCAGAATATTTTCCAGATAATTTACATCCAACAGAAAAAGGAGCTAAGATTATTGCTGAAAAAACCTATAGTGCAATTACTGGCGATTTTGGAGGATTAATTCTACCTAAAATCTATGGAGAAAATATGGTTCTTCAAAGAAATGAACCAATACATTTTAACGGATTTGCTAATTTTAATGATGTGGTTAAAGTTGAATTTAACAATAGAATAAAAACAATAAAAACAGCTCTTAACGGTGAATGGAAACTAGAGTTTCCTTCTATGAAAGCTGGTGGTCCTTATCAATTAAAAATTTTTACAGCTACAAAGTCTATCGTAATAAATAAGGTATATGTTGGTGAGGTTTGGTTGGCTTCAGGGCAGTCTAATATGGATTTTAAAGTCCGTGATATGAAAAATGCTGCAACCGTTTTAAAAGATTCCTTGAATCCAAATGTTTTTGTATTTTCAATGGATCCAAAAGTTTTAGGCGGAAATACATTCACAAAAAAAGAATTCGAAAATATCAATGCAAATGATTATTTTAAATATTCTGGTTGGCACAATGAGAAAGGTGAAGTCTTAGAGAGTTTCTCTGCAATAGCCTATGCTTTTGCGCACAATCTTCAAAAAGAATTAAACGTACCTATTGGTATTATTTGCAATGCAGTTGGTGGTTTGCCAACCCAAAGCTGGGTTAGTAGAGAGCGCATGGAGCAAACGCACGAAACCGTTAGTATGTTAAACGATTCTTGGAAAAATCCATTGATAGATTCTTGGGTTTCTAAACGAAAATCTGAAAATTTTGGAGAGAATAAAAACCTAAAAGGCAGACATCCTTACGATTCCACTATTTTGTTTGATGCAGGAATTTTACCTCTTATAAATTACAATTTTAAGGGCGTTCTTTGGTATCAAGGCGAATCGAATGCAGAACGAGTTGGTTTACATGCGCGATTATTTAAAATGTTGGTGAATGATTGGCGCATTCATTTTAAAAAGCCAGCACTTCCTTTTTATTATGTGCAATTAAGTAGTATCAATCGTCCGAATTGGGGAGCATTTAGAGATTCGCAACGCAAATTATTATCCATTCCAAATACAGGAATGGCGGTATCTCTTGATGTTGGTAATAAAACAGATGTGCATCCGAAAGAAAAATGGATTGTTGGTGAGCGATTATCAAAAATAGCATTAAATAAAAATTATAATTCCAACCCCCCTTTTTCTGGACCACTTTTAGATTTTGTAAACGTTAAAAATAATACGTTGGAAGTCCATTTTAAATACGGAAAAGGTTTAAAAACTTCAGATGAGAAAACTGTTAAAGATATAGAAATAGCAGAAGAAGATAAAGTTTTTGTAAAAGCCAGCACTTTAATTAAAGACAACATACTTACTGTGTGGTCTAAAGAAATTAAAAATCCGAGATATGTACGTTATGGTTATTCGCCATTTACAGAAAGTAATTTAACCAATAAAAGCGGTTTACCTGCATCAACATTTTCGAATATTTTAGATTAATTTAATACAATATCAAATGAAAACAATTTATCTTTTTTTATTAGTTTGCTTAGCAACTACAAGTTCAATATTTGGGCAAAAATTTGAAAACTTAGCATTAACTCCGCCAATGGGTTGGAACAGTTGGAACACTTTTGAGTGTGCTGGAGTTAACGAAACTGTAATTCGAGAAATGGCAGATGCAATGGTTACAAAAGGTTTAAAAGACGTTGGTTATGAGTATATTGTAATTGATGATTGTTGGCAAATAGATCGAGATGAAAACGGTTACATTATTGTTGATAAAGAAAAGTTTCCATCAGGAATTAAGGTTTTAGTAGATTATGTACATTCTAAAGGTTTAAAATTCGGGATTTATTCGGACGCAGGAACAATGACTTGTGCAAAACGACCAGGAAGTAAAGGTTTTGAGTATAAAGATGCAGAAACCTATGCGAAATGGGGAGTAGATTATTTAAAATACGATTGGTGTTATACGGAAGAACAAGATGCAAAAACAGCATACAAGTTAATGCGCGATGCATTATATAAAGCAGGCAAACCAATTGTTTTTAGCATGTGTGAATGGGGTGAAAACAAACCTTGGGAATGGGCAGAAAATGTTGGGCATTTATGGAGAACTACTTTAGATATTGACATGAAAGGTAGGTTTGATGGAAATATTAATGGAAATTTAATTGGATGGTCAGATTTAGTGGACCTGCAAGTTGGTTTAGAAAAATATGCAGGTCCAGGACATTGGAATGACCCAGATATGTTGGCTGTAGGAAATAATGATATGCCAATTAATGAAGCAAGAGCACATTTTACTATGTGGGCAATGTTGGCAGCGCCTTTAATGGCTGGAAACGATTTAAGAACAATGTCTTTTAGCGATCAAGAAATTTTAACGAACAAAGAATTAATAGCTATAAATCAAGACGTTTTAGGAAAACAAGGTTTTAAGGTTAAAGATTATGGAAACTTTGAAATTTGGCAAAAGCCTTTATTAAACGGAGACATTGCGATCTGTTTATTTAATAGAGAAACTTCAAATAATAAATACCAAGTTAATTGGAAGCAGATGAATATTAAAGGTTTTTCTGAAGAATATTCTATTAAAAATTTATGGGAAGATAAAACAATCGGAACTACAAATACCAATTTTTTAATTGAAGTTCCTGCTAGAGATGTTGTGGTTTTTAGACTGGCGAAATAAAATAATAATTATGAAACTAGATTTAGTTAAAATAAAAAGTATTGTTTTTATTAGTATTTTATTTTTAGGTTTTATTGGATGTTCTCAAAATAACTCTATCGCTTTTGAAGCTACATATCCTATAATACCTGTACCAAATCAAATAAGTTTTGGCGATGCAGAAATTAAATTTAAGAGTATCAACATCAGTACAATAGAATTTAAAAATGAAAAGAAATTATTAACTAATTTTTTCAAAACAAACGATATAACTTCATTAGAAAACGGATTGCATATTCAGTTGATAAAAGAAAATATTTCTGTTTATGATAATGAGGAAGCCTATAAAATAAGTATTTCAGACAGCATTATTATTGCTGCAAATTCTGATAAAGGAATTTTCTACGGAATTCAAACACTAAAGCAAATCTTCAGAAAAAACAAAGCGAAAGGCGTTTTTCCTAAAGTTGATATTACAGATATACCTGCATTTAAAATCCGTGGTTTTATGCACGATACTGGTCGTAATTTTCAATCGGTAGCACAAATAAAAGAGCAGATTGAAATTTTATCACAATACAAATACAATGTGTTTCATTGGCATTTAACAGACAACCCTGGTTGGCGATTAGAGAGTAAAATGTATCCAGAATTACAATCGGAAGAAGCTACAACAAGACAAAAAGGGGATTTTTATACGCAAGAAGATTTCAAAGATATTATAGCTTTTTGTAAAGAAAGAAAAATCACTGTTATTCCCGAATTCGATATTCCAGGACATACAGATGCTTTTAGAAAAGCGTTGCAAATTGATGAAATGCGCAATCCAAAAGTGAAACCTATTTTACTCAATTTATTTCAAGAATTAATGAATTTGGCAGCTGCAGAAACAATGCCTTATATACATATTGGAACAGATGAAGTTCGAAATGATTTTGAGCGTGTTTCTAAGGATGATATTTTTGAATTGATGCAACTCATAAAAAAAAATAATAGAGAAGTAATTGTTTGGAAGGAAGGTATTGTGGTAGAAAAAGATTCTACTTCTATTAATCAACTTTGGGCGTATCACGAAGGTACAAAAGGGCACAGGTTTATAGATTCGAGAAGTAATTACATTAATCATTTAGACCCTTTTGCAGGAATGGCACGTTTGTTCTTTCAGCAACCAGCAAGACAACCAAAAGGCGATGCTTTAGCACTTGGAGGAATTTTAGCTGCGTGGCCAGACAATAACATTCATAACGAACGTGATATTTTAAAGCAAAATCCTATTTATCCATCAATGGTATTTTATGCTGATGCAATTTGGAATGGTAGAGCAAAAGATTACCCTGAATATTGGGCGAAATTACCGTCAAAAAAAACACAAGAATTTAAAGATTTTAAAACTTTTGAAGAGAAAGTAATTGCGCACAGAGATTTATTTTTTAAAGGAAAAGAGTTTCAATATATTAAGCAAACTGATAAAAATTGGAAATTAATTGGGCCATTTAATCACAAAGGAAATGTAGAAAAATCATTTCCTGTGGAAGAGCGTATTAAAGAAACGTATGAAGTTGATGGAGAAGAATTTTCTTGGACTAATAAGCACGTTGGTGGAACCATCCATTTAAAACATTTCTTCGGATTTGAAAGTGTTACCAAAGCAAAACAAGGAACGTATTATGCATATACAAATATTTATTCTCTAGAAGATAGTGTGCAAGATTTTTGGGTTGGTTTTCAAGGTTGGTCAAGATCTGGCGGAAGAAGAGTTGGTCCTTTTCCAGATGCAGGAGATTGGCACACCACAAAACCAAAAATTTGGGTAAATAATACTGAAATTGCGCCTCCATTATGGAAACAGCCAAATTTAGGAACAAAAACAGAGGAAATTCCGTTTATTGATGAGGATTACTTTTTTAGAAGTCCGACTAAAATCACCTTAAAAAAAGGTTGGAATAAAGTGTTGTTAAAAATTCCACAAGATAATAATTCTTGGAAATGGATGTTTACTTGCATTCCTGTAAATGTTACAAAAGATGGATTTAGAGAAGTAACAGACTTAAAATATAGCACTAATTTCAATAATAATTAGAATGAAAAAAATCATCATTATTTTTTTAATCGCTTTTGTAAATGCTGGTTTTGCACAAGAATATTCTGAGCATTATCTTAAAAGAAAAGCTTTGTTTGAAAGTGAAAAAGATACTAAAAACGAAATTATTTTTTTAGGAAATAGCATTACAGAAGGCGGAAAATGGAAAGATTTATTTCCTGGTAAAAATGTAATTAATAGAGGAATTAGTGGAGATGTTACTGACGGGATATTGTTTCGATTGGATGAAGTTACCTCATCTAAACCCAAAAAAGTATTTTTATTAATTGGTACAAATGATATGGCGCGTGGTAAAAGTATCGACTATGTATTAGAAAATACAGAAAAAATTATTTTGCAAATCAAAAGTCAATCCGAAGAAACAATAATGTATATACAAAGTATTTTACCTATAAATCCAAATGTGGGTAAAAAGTTTTCAGGGCATAAAAATAATCATCAAAAAATTATGGATGCTAACAAACGTTTGAAAAAGTTAGCAAAAAAGTTGAATGTAAAGTTTATTAATTTACATGGAAAAATGAGAAATGGTAAAAAACACATCAAAGAAAAGTATACTTATGATGGTTTGCATTTAAGTGAAGAAGGCTACAAAAAATGGAGAAAAATAATTTGTAAATACGTTAATTAAAATGAAAAAGAAACCAAGACCTTATGTATTAGCAGAAACCAATTTTAAAGCTGTTAAAGAACAAAATTATACAGTTGCCATTTTACCTTGGGGCGCAACTGAGGCGCATAATTATCATTTGCCTTATGCAACCGATAATATTTTAGCTGAAGCTGTTGCTATTGAAGCAGCAAGTATTGCTTGGAATAAAGGTGCGAAAGTGGTGGTTCTGCCAACAATTCCTTTTGGTGTAAATACGGGGCAGTTAGATGTTTCTTTATGCATTAATATGAATCCAAGCACACAATTAGCAGTTTTAAAAGATATTGTTGATGTGTTAAATCGACAAAAGATTCAAAAATTAGTAATTGTAAATGCACATGGAGGCAACAATTTCAAACAGATGATAAGAGAATTATCTGTTGAGTTTCCGTCAGTTTTTGTGTGTGCATTAAATTGGTGGAAAACAGAAAATGGAGAAGATTTCTTTACTGAACCTGGAGACCATGCAGGAGAATTAGAAACTGCTGTTACCATGCATTTAATGCCACATTTAGTGTTGCCTTTAAATGAAGCTGGATCTGGTGCTGCTAAGCAATTTAAGTTAAAAGGATTAAAAGAAGGTTGGGTAACTAGCCAACGAAAATGGACTTCTGTAACGAAAGACACTGGAGTTGGAGATCCTAAAAAAGCAACAGCAGAAAATGGAGAAGATTTTTTTAAAGCGGTAACAATTAAGATAGCTTCCTTCTTAGTAGAATTATATCATTCTGATTTAGAAAATATGTATGAATAATTTTAATATGTAATACATAATACAGTTAAGATTATTTTATTAACTTGCCTTACGGTTTTTATATTAAAAATTTATTTCAGTTCATTGTAGTAGTTTAGAAAAAGTAACGAAGTAGTAAAGCTCTACAACGATTTGAAAAAAAACAAATTATTTACAAAGTAATCTCAATAAAATGAAGAAAATTCAGAAGGCAGTTCTCTTATTAGTGGTAATTTTAATTAGTATTCAATTTTACGGACAAGAAATCTCTAAATTAAAACTTACAAATCTACCTAGTTTGCCCGCTCAAGCAACCACAACAGAATCTCTTGGTTTTGCAGGTATGTTAGGAGGGGCTCATAATGGAGTTCTTTTAGTTGCTGGTGGTGCTAATTTTCCTGAAGGTTTGCCTTGGGAAGGTGGTAAAAAAGTGTGGAGCAAAGATATATACATTTTTGAAAACGACGAATGGAGGCTGTCTTCAAAACAATTATCAGAACCACTTGGCTATTCGGCTTCTATAAATACAGACCAAGGTATTTTATGCATTGGCGGTAATAATGCAACTTCGACTAGTAACAGTGTTTTTATGCTGAGTTATAATAGCGCAAGCAAAGAAGTTGAAATAACAGCATATCCGAAATTACCAGAATCTTTAGCTTTTTCTTCTGCAGTGGTTGTAGATGACTTTGTATATGTGGTTGGTGGTAAAAACGCAGAACGTAGCACAAATTCATTTTATAGATTAGATTTAAAAAAGAAACATAGTTGGACGAAATTAACTGATTTCCCAGGACTTCCTAGAGCACTTCACACTACGGCTATTCAAGAAACAAAAGAGGCTAAAAAACTATTTGTTATCGGAGGAAGAAACGAAGTAAAAGGACAAAAATCAGAAGCTTTAACTACGTATTTGTCTTATGATTTTAAAAATGAAGTATGGCAAGATGAAGGCACATTATTGATAGATGATAAACCTATGGTCTTAATGGGAGCTTCTGCAGAAGTTATGGGATCTATGCATATTATGGTGTATGGAGGAAGTGACGCATTACTTTTTGATGAATTAGAAAATATTGGTTTAAAAATGGGTAGCGAACAAGATGCTACTGTAAAAAGCGAATTAACTGGTAGAAGAGATGCTATTTTAAATAATCACCCAGGGTTTTCAAAAGATATTTTAGCATATAATACAATTACAAAAAAATGGTTTGTGTATGATAGTCTTTCAACCAAGATTCCTGTAACAGCACTTTCATTTAAAAATAACGATGATTTTGTTATTGTTTCTGGCGAAGTTTCTCCGGGCATTCGAACGGCAAATGTGCAAACATTTAAAATAGCAGATGCTGCACATCCATTCGGAATTCTTAATTATAGTATTCTTGTACTTTACTTGTTAATATCTGTATTTATTGGTCTTTATTTTGCTCGTAAACAAAAATCTACCGATGATTACTTTTCAGGAGGTGGTCGTATTCCTTGGTGGGCTGCAGGTTTAAGTGTTTTTGGTACCTTGTTAAGTGCCATCACTTTTATGGCAATTCCAGCGAAGGCTTTTGTTACAGATTGGTCTTTCTTTTTTCTAAATATTACGGCAATATTAATTACGCCATTAATCGCTTTTATATTTATTCCCTTTTTTAATAGACTAAAAATAAAAACAGCTTATGAATATTTAGAGGATCGTTTTAATTACTCAGCACGTGCTTTTGGAAGTTTATCTTTTATATTATTTCAATTAGGAAGAATTGGTATCGTTTTATTGTTGCCTTCATTAGCAATTTCAATTGTAACAGGAATTCCCGTTGAAACCAGTATTTTAATCATGGGAATACTGTGTATCTTTTACACCACATTTGGTGGTATTGAAGCTGTAGTTTGGACGGATGTTATGCAAGTAATTGTGCTGCTTGGAGGAAGTGTTTTGGCAGTTGTATGGATTATGATGCATACAGAAACCTCATTTGCAGATATGATAACGTACGCTTCAGATCGAGAGAAGTTTAATATTGCTAACTTAGAATTGAATTTTACAGAATCTACCTTTTGGGTAGTATTTATTGGAGGTTTAGCCTCTGCGATGGTTACGCAAGGAACAGACCAAACTATTGTACAGCGTTATTTAACAAGTTCTAGTGTTAAAGACTCTCAAAAAACCTTGTATACAAATGCAGTATTAACATTGCCAGCAACCATTATCTTTTTTGGTTTAGGTACACTTTTGTTTATTTTTTACTCGGAAATGCCATCCAAACTTTCACCAGCAATTTCTAATAACGATTCTATTTTTCCTTGGTATATTGTAAGAGAATTACCTATGGGAATTTCAGGTTTGTTGGTAGCTGGAATTTTTTCTGCGGCAATGTCTAGTATTAGTAGTAGTTTAAATTCGGTTTCAACAGCTTATTGTAATGATTTTCACTTGCACTTTAAACCTAAAATTAATGATATTAAACTTTTAAAAATTGCAAGAGTAGCAACAATGGTAACAGGTGTTCTGGGCGTACTTTTAGCACTTTGGATGGCAAGTTCAGAAATAAAATCGCTTTGGGATCAGTTTTACCGTTTTTTAGGACTTTTTACAGGAGGACTAGGAGGAATGTTCCTTTTAGGAATGCTTACCAAAAAAGCCAATGCTACTGGTACTTTAATGGGGTTAGTAGTTAGTGCCCTTGTAATATGGTACATTAGTGTGTTTACAGAAATCAACTTTTTAATGTATTCTTTCTTTGGTGTTGCTTCTTGTTTTGGCTTTGGATACATTTTTAGTTTGATCTTTCCTGATAAGAAGAAAGCAATTAAAGCTTTATAAATAATAACTATTTTTAATTTTTAGAATACAATAATACTTAACAAGGCCATAAACCCTGTTAAGTATTTTTTTTATATTATTTTTGAAGGATGAAAAAACCATTCCAATTTAAAGAGTTCACAATTCATCAAGATAAAACAGCTATGAAAGTTGGTACAGATGGTGTTTTATTAGGTGCTTGGTGTTCTGTTAATGATTATCCGGATGCTATTCTAGATATAGGATCTGGAACTGGAGTAGTTTCTTTAATGATTGCACAACGTTCAGATGCAATGACAATAGATGCAGTTGAGGTTGATGAAAATGCATACGAACAAACTGTAGAAAATTTTGAGAAATCTGATTGGGGAGATCGTTTGTATTGCTACAATGCTACTTTTCAGGAATTTGCAAATGAAATAGGTGAAGAGGAGGAGAATTACGATTTAATCGTTTCGAATCCGCCTTTTTATACAGAGGATTTTGAAACGGAAGATGCTGCTAGAAATAAAGCACGATTTACTTCTTCACTTTCTTTTTCAGCATTAATTATTGGAGTTGTTAAAATTTTATCGAAAAATGGAATTTTCTCAACTATAATTCCTTTTAGAGAAGAGGTAGATTTCATCAATATAGCAAAAGAAAATGGATTGTTTTTAAATAAGGTTTGTAGGGTTCAAGGGAATGAAACTTCAGAAATAAAAAGAAGTTTACTCGAGTTTTCTTTCAATGAAATCGAAATAAAAGAAGAAAACTTAATTATAGAAATTGAGCGTCATCAATATACAGAAGACTATATTAATTTAACGAAAGATTTTTATTTGAAAATGTAATGCTATTTTGTTATTCAAAGGAACGAAGTAACCTCTAAATAAAAAGATTACTTCGTTTTCTTTTTTAGTAATTATAAAAGTTTATCCCATCACGTGATTAGGATTATATCCTAGATATGGTACCTCTTTCTCTGCAAATTTTATTCCATGGTTCTCTAATTCTTTTAAAATAGGTTCATAAACCTCTTTTGTAATTGGAAGCTGAACACCAGGAGTTTTAATTTCACCTTTTAAAATTTTTAAAGCAGCTATTCCAACAGGCAAACCAACTGTTTTAGCCATCGCAGTATAGGTCTGGTTTTCACCAATCACTACCAAACTACTTTCTATTTGATGTTTTTCTCCATTAATTTCATACCCAAAGAGATGTTGCATTACAATCATATCTTTATCGTTTTCTTCTAAAGTCCAAGAATCTTCTAAAATTTTCTGAAGCATTTTAGCTGGAGTTGCATTTTTAATTCCAATTTTTTTCTTCGGATTAAAAAGATCTAACTCTAATAATTTTTCCCACATTAAATCATCTTGATCTATTTTTAGATAAGAACGTAATTTTAATTCTACAGAATCAGAAGGAGAATAGGCTAAAAATAAATTCACAAAATCTCGATAACTCATGTTCTCAGATTCTTCTATTGTATAAGAGTCATCAGTCATTCCTAATTGTACAAAAATGTTCCAAGCTCTAGAAAAACCTACTTTTCTAATGGTTCCTCTGTACATTGTAGAAATATTATCTAAACCATAAACACTTCTATATTTTAAAGAATCTCTATTAGCGTAGGCTTCAAACTTTGCATTGTTAACTTTTAGAAATTCAGTTCTTCTAAATAATTTACTATAAGGAATGTATTTATAAGTGCCTTCTTGTATAAACATTGCGGCTCCACCTTGTCCTGCTAAAACAACGTTTCTAGGGTTCCAAGTAAATTTATAATTCCATAAATTAGTATCGCTTTCTGGCGCAACGATGCCTCCGCAAAAAGATTCAAATAACAGCATTTTAGCACCATTACTTTTAATTTTATCAATTATTTGCATTGCGCTCATATGGTCAATTCCAGGATCTAGACCAATTTCATTCATAAAAACCAAGCCTTTTTCTTTCGCTTGAGCATCTAATGCCTTCATTTCTTCAGAAATATATGAAGCAGTTACCATGTGTTTGTTAAAAGTGATGCAATCTTTAGCTACTTCTATATGAAATCTTGCAGGCAACATAGAAATTACGATGTCTGCCTTTTTGATGAGTTTTTCACGCTGATTTTTGTCATAAACATCTAAAACTATGGCTTCAGCATTTTTATGATTATTAATCAATTTATTTGCATTTTCTGTTGAAATGTCTCCAATGGTTAAAAAAAGATGTTCTTCATTAGATTTATCTAGTAAATATTTAATGAGAGCAGAACTCGATTTTCCAGCACCAATAATTAGAATGTTTTTCATATGATAAATGATGTATTTTTGTATGAAATACGAATATACATCAATTGTTTAAAATTTAACAAAAACCATCAATAATGTTTAAAAATTTAATAATTACTAGTTTTTTAGGAATGTTGACTATCATTTTAGGTGCTTTTGGGGCCCATGCTTTAAAAGAGACTTTAACTCCAGAGCAATTATTGAGCTTTGAAACTGCTGTTCGTTATCAGATGTATCATGTAATTGTTTTACTGTTTGTAAATACCTATAGTGGCTTTTCTTCTATTAAAAAAAATACTATAAGTTGGTTGTTTTTCTTCGGAATATTATTTTTCTCGGGTTCTATATATGCGATTCAGTTAACAGAAATAACTGCAAAATCAATTTGGTTTATAACACCAATTGGAGGTTTGTTATTTGTAACAGGTTGGCTTTTTATGATTATTTATTTCTTAAAGGAAACATTAAAAAAGTAAGGTATCCGTAAAAAAACATAAAATAACTTCTCT
This sequence comes from Polaribacter sp. ALD11, assembly GCF_002831685.1. Lineage (NCBI taxonomy): Bacteria > Pseudomonadati > Bacteroidota > Flavobacteriia > Flavobacteriales > Flavobacteriaceae > Polaribacter > Polaribacter sp. ALD11. Next base: position 158,603 of record NZ_CP025119.1, read on the forward strand.
GTGAAAAAATATTGTTTAATTTTGTTACGTAATAATAGAAACACAACTAAAATTATATAAATGATAAATCTAAATACGAAATCGATTTCGTTAGACAATTTAGGAATCAAAAATGCAACAGTTCGTTACCAATTATCATCTGACGAATTGCACGCAGAAACTTTAGAAAAAGAGCAAGGAGTTGAGTCTTCTTTAGGAGCAATTGCGGTAAACACTGGGGAGTTTACAGGACGTTCGCCTAAAGACAGGTTTATTGTAAAAGATAATGTAACAAAAGATGAGGTTTGGTGGAGTGATATTAACCTACCATTTGATTCTGATAAATTTGATGCTCTTTATAATAAGGTTGCAGATTACCTTTCAGAAAAAGAAATTTTTGTGAGAGATTCTTATGCTTGTGCAGATGAAGACTATAAGTTAAACATACGAGTTGTAAATGAACAGCCTTGGACTAATATGTTTGCACATAACATGTTTTTACGTCCTACAGCTGAAGAATTGAAAGATTTTTCTCCGGAATGGACCGTAATAAATGCGCCAGGTTTTATGGCAGATCCAGAAGTAGATGGAACACGTCAGCATAACTTTGCTATTTTAAACTTTACTAGAAAAATTGCTTTAATTGGCGGAACTGGATATACAGGAGAAATTAAAAAAGGAATTTTCTCTGCGTTGAACTTTATATTGCCTGTTTATAAAAATACATTGCCAATGCATTGTTCTGCAAACGTTGGTAAAGACGGGGATACAGCAATTTTCTTCGGATTATCTGGAACAGGAAAAACAACACTTTCTACAGATCCTGATAGAAGTTTAATTGGGGATGATGAACATGGTTGGACTGCAGAAAACACCGTTTTTAATTTTGAAGGAGGTTGTTATGCAAAAGTGATTAATTTATCGCAAGAACAAGAACCAGAAATTTTTGCAGCAATTAAAAAAGGAGCAATTCTAGAAAATGTTGTAATGGATGATAAAGGAGTTATCGATTTTGCAGATACTTCAATCACCCAAAATACAAGAGTTAGTTATCCTATTTATCATATAGACAATATTCAAAAACCATCAATTGGTAAAAATCCAAAAAATATCTTCTTTTTAACTGCAGATGCTTTTGGTGTTTTGCCTCCAATTTCTAAATTAACTCCAAATCAAGCCGCATATCATTTTATATCTGGTTATACAGCAAAAGTAGCTGGAACAGAAGCAGGTATTACAGAACCAACACCTAGCTTTTCAGCTTGTTTTGGTGCACCTTTTATGCCTTTACATCCAACAAGATACGCAGAAATGCTAAGTAAAAAGATGAAAGATGCAGGGGTTAATGTTTGGTTGATAAATACAGGTTGGTCTGGAGGCCAATACGGAGTAGGAAGAAGGATGCCTTTAAAATATACAAGAGCAATGATTTCTGCTGTTTTAAACGGTGATTTAGGAAGCTATAAATATGAGGATTATCATATTCATTCTGTTTTCGGAGTAGCACAACCAAGAAGTTGTCCTGGAGTTCCAGCAGAATTATTAAGTCCAAGAGCAACTTGGAATAATGATGAAGCATATTATAAAACAGCGTTTAAATTATCTAATGCTTTTAGAGAAAATTTTACACAATTTGAAGATGCTGCAAGTGAGGAGATTCGTAGAGGAGGTCCTCAACGTTATGCCTTTTAATATATAATTTTTAGTTTTACAATTAAAACACCTCATTTAGAGGTGTTTTTTGTTTTTAAAATTATACTTAAACTAGATATGGCAGAAGTATTTGTTTTAATAATTGTCAGTTTTAAATTTGCATTTTAATTCGAAGTGTTGTTTTTTTTAGCAGTATTTTGAAGATTATCAATAAAATATAGTACTTAAAAATTAATTTATTTGAAAGTAAAATTGTCTAGCAGTAAGTAGGTTATCCTAGATTAATAGCAACGCTAGAATAGTCATTATTCTATTATTACAGGAATTAATATATCAGAAAGTTGTATTTTTACTACAATAGTGTTTGAGTCAAGATTAATTTTTATTGAGTCAATTAGAATTTGACTTTCAATTTATCTTTGTTGTGTGCTAATATTGGTATAGAAATTGTATTACAATTGGTACAAAAGATTAGTTTAACCATAAAAAAAATAAGAAAGATGAGTAATAGTAGCAACACAATAGTAGGTTTATTAGCAGGAACAGTAATTGGTGCAACTTTAGGTGTTTTGTTTGCCCCAGATAAAGGAGAAAAAACAAGACAAAGAATATCTGAAGAAGCTTTAGCAGCTAAGGATAAAATGGCAGAAAAGGCTTCTGAAATTAAAGCACAAGTTTCTTCTACAGTAATAGACAGTAAAGAAAGTTTAGATATACAATTAGACAAAGTAGTTTCTAATGTAAGTCATAAAGCTCAAGATGTAATAGCAACTTTAGAGAATAAATTAAAGGAATTGAAAGATAAGAGTAAGAAATTACAAAAACCTGCATAATACATGAGTATATTTAATAATTTAAGTAATTCTGCAGATAATGGAACAGAGGCTACCAAGCAATTTGTTTCCAAAACATATGAACATACAAAGTTAAAAGTTTTTCAATTATCTGCTTTAACGTTTGGTATGATGGCAAAACTTTTTGTTATTGGAGGTTTAGCGTTTATAGGGTTTATTTTTTTAGCTCTTTCTGCAGCAATTGCCTTAGGAGACTATCTTAATAATAATGCTTTAGGCTATTTATCTGTTGGATTATTTATATTAATAATTTCTCTACTATTCTATCTTTTGAGAAAATCTTTTGATAAGAAAGTGATTTCTAAAATGTCTAAAATATTTTTTAATTAACCAACAAAACTAAAAATAAAAGTAATGAAAACATATCAAAGTTTTGAGGAAATTGATTTAGATTTAAAGCAACTATCATTAGAAAGGCAAATAGCATTAGAGCAACTTAAAATTGTTAAAAATGATTTTGAGGAAAGTTTAAAGCCAATTAGTATTTTAAGTAATACTTTTAAGTTTGTAAGCAAGTACGGAGCTTTAATGTTTATTAAGAAAATTTTTAAATAGGTAAGATTAAAAATTACTTAGCCATTTATAATGGCTAAGTTTTGGTTGGTTGAAGAACCTCAATGTGAGAGCATTGAGGTTTTTTTATTTTTCTAAAACTGTTAAAAGTTTTTTCTTAAATTGGTTAGGTGTAATGTTGTATTTTTCTCTGAATATTTTAGAAAAATAACTTCTACTACTAAAGCCAATAGTGTAAACTATTTGAGAGATATTTAAATCTGTAGTTCTTATTAAATCTCTTGCAGATTCTAAACGAACGTGTCTTATATATTCTGTTACAGTTCTATTGTATAAGAATTTAAAACCATCTTGTAATTTAGATTGGGTTAAACCAGATTGTAAAGAAAGTTCCTCTAAAGAGTATTCTTTTTCTGGATTTTTTAAAATGATACTACTAAATTTTCGTATTATTTTTAATTCACTTTTTACTAAAGAAGTAGGTAAAGGTATACCTTCTAAGAGCCTGTTGTGTTGTTGTATGTGTAAAGATAAAACTTCATAAACTTTAGCTTCAATCTTAAGAATACGTAACATTCCTGTTCCTTTTATTTTTTTCAAACCTTTAATAAGGTCAGCCATTTTAAGGTTTAGAGTACCAAAATGAGAAAACCTATTTTCGTGATCTGTATCTACAAAAACTTCATATAATTTTTTATTAAGAGTAGATATTTTTGTAGTTCTTTTTTTTAAAAAATCTTTTCGAACTATTTGAATAACATTTATTTCTAAAGCTTCATTCTTAGGAAAATGAATATAATTATAACCACCTATTTTATTTGTAAATATTAAGGATTGAAACTGTTCAATCATTTTTTCTTCGTTATCAAAACCAAATCGATGTTTTAATGAGCCTCGTGAAGAGTATAAAAACCGAATAGGATTAAATTCACTATGAGCTTTCACTTTTAAAATAACCTCTTTGTGAAAAGTAATATCGAAATCTAATAAATTTACACCCCAATCGAAAGGAGTAAATTTAACTTCACCTGAAGCATTTTTATTATCAATAATTAAAGTGCACTCACTCCAATGCTCTTCTATATAGCCACCTAAAGCTTCTTGAAGTTGCTCAAGTGTATCTTTCGGACTATCCGCAATTATTTCAATTGTAATCATAACTTCAGCTTAAATCCTTATTGATATTTTATTTAAAAATAATTTATAAAGATAGTTGAAAAAGCATATACATATACCATACCGATTAAAATTTTTATGAATAGAGACAATTCTACAACGTTTTGAATCTTATTTTTGAGAAAATAAAAAAGATAAAAAATGAACATTTACGAAGAAATTAGAAAAGACCATGACAAGCAAAGACAACTTTTAAATAAGTTAGTAGCAACTTCAGGTGATTCTGAAAGTAGAGATAAATTATTTAAAGCTATAAAAGTAGAATTAGAAATACATGCAAATGCAGAAGAACGCCACTTCTATAAACCATTAATCTCTAATGATATGATGCAAGAAAAGGCAAGACACGGTATTGCAGAGCATCATGAAATAGATGAGTTAATAGAACAGTTAAAAGAAATAGCTTATGATTCTTCTGCTTGGTTAAAAATAGCGAAAGATTTAAAAGAAAAGGTAGAACATCATTTAAAGGATGAGGAGCATCAATTTTTTCAACTGTCTGGAAAAGTGTTTTCAGAAAGTGAAAAAAAATCTTTGGCAAAAGAATACAGAGATTATATGAGTAAAAATTTAAAAAAATAAAGAATCGTTTGATAAATTTTGTAATTATTAACTAGTTGTGCTGTAACTAGATAAGAATAAAATTAGTATGTGTTTTTTATTTTGATTGAGTCAAAAAATAATGTGTTTGAATTAAATAGATTTAGTACTTAAAGTTAATTTTGTAGACAATAGTAACAGATAGATGTAAACGTTTGGCATCTTAAAATTAAGCGGGCGTTCATTAAAAATTATAGAAAAATGAATACTTACACAAAAGAAGTTGGGAAAAAATTAAATGCTCTTTTAGAGAAAACCTATGATGCAGAAAAAGGTTTTAAAAAAGCAGCAGAAAATATTGAGAACGAATCTCTAAAGAGATACTTTACCAAAAAAGCAGAAGAAAGATACACATTTGGTCATGATTTAAAAAAGGAAATTAGTTCTTTTAATCAAGAAATCGATAAAGGAGGAAGTGTCGCAGGAACAGTACACAGAGCTTGGATGGATGTTAAATCTTTGTTTTCATTAGATGATGAAGAATCGATGTTAGAAGAAGCTATTAGAGGAGAAAAAGCTTCTGTTGAAGAATATAATGATGTTTTAAAGGAGATTGATTTACCTTCAAGCACAAAAAATATTTTAGAAGCACAAAAAAAGACCATTGAAAACGGACTTTATAATATTAAGTCTTTAGAAGAACTTTAGTAGAAAATTAGAGTTAAGTTAGAATTTAAAAAAGATGCTTTGTAGCATCTTTTTTTGTTCTGTACTGTTCTGTGTTTAGTTATTTGAGTTAATATTACACTTATTAGAGTTAAGCCAAATTGTATTAAGCCTGTAAATTTGTAGTATAAGAAATAGAAAATAACTATTTAATTACTAACTATAAAAACTTTAAAATTATGTTACGTTGGACAATCACATTTGTAGTAATCGCATTAATAGCAGCAGTATTAGGATTTGGTGGAATCGCAGGAGCTTCTGCAGGAATTGCTAAAATTTTATTCTTTGTATTTTTAGTGTTATTCGTATTATCTTTAATTAAAGGTGGTATCAAGAAATAAATAAATATTGCTATGATTAAAAAAAAACTGTTTAAATTAAATTTAAACAGTTTTTTTATGCAACAAAACCATGTTTTCTGGCATGTATAATTGCATCTTTAGAAGAATGTACAATCATAAATTGAGTATCAGAATAATTTTCGATGAGCATTTCAATTCTTTTCATTTTTTTACTATGCAATACGCTTCTTAAATAAATTGCTTTAATTCTTTTTGGGTGATTTTTAGCAATCTCCATGTAGATATCTGCATCATGTTCACCAGCATCACCAATTAAAATAAAAGACAATTGAGGGTATGTATTTAAAATATTAATAATTTCTTTTTGCTTTTGAGGTTTTTCTTCACGTGTTTTCTTCTGAAACATGTTTCCAACACTTCTTAATAATATTGCTCCTTTAGGAAAGTTATTCTTCTTTAAAAAATAATCTAAGTAGTTATACAAATTCCATGGGCTATGACTTACATAAAAAAAAGGATTTGCGTTTTTACCAGACTTCCCCAAGTGTAATAAACTGTAAAAATCGGAAGCACCAACCAGTGCTTTTCTTTTAAAAGGAGACACAAAGAATGTGTTTATTACAAGTCTCCATTTTAATTTTGAAATAACACCTGTGTGTAGAATGGTATCATCAATATCACTAGCTACTCCAAATTCAGCAGTTTCTGAAGGAATTAGTAACTCACCAGAGAACCTGTTTTTATTATTTATTTTTCTACCTTGGTTAGCATTAGTATAGGAAACTTCAAAATGTAACCAACCCTCACTATTTGTTAACTCAGATAAGTTTTTTAAATTTTTTTCTACAACAAAATAACCTTTCTCATCGGTTTTGGTTTCAATTTTATAGTTATTTGAAAGTGTAATTGTTAGAGAAGTGTTTTTAACTTCATCACTCTCAAAGCGTTTCCAAGAATTTATCAATAGGCTAAAAATATTTTTTCTTTCTAGATTGATATTTTCATCTTGTAAAGCCCTTCCTCTAACATAAAAATGATTATCTCTACCATAGCTTTGAAAAATAATAATTTGTAAGGGGTCTTTTTTGAAAAATGACATTTTTTTGATTTTAAAGATTCACTAAGTTCATAAAAAAAAGCCACATTTTATTGTGACTTTATATACATATTGAAGCTGTTTTAAGATTAATTTTTATCCTTAATTTTAATTTTCACTCCTTCAATATCTTTTAACTGAGTTCTAACTTCTTCCTCTGAACCTACTAAAGTTTTTTCTGTAATGGTTGTTTTTCCATTTACAGTTTTTCTTATCTCTACATTAGCAGTAACATTTCCATTAGAATCGTTTGACAGCATTTCTACAGTGGTTTCTGTTTTGTTATTTAAATTTTCTCCACCTTTTATTCCTTCATAATTATTAATCATTTCAATTTCTACAACGGCTTTCTTATTAATTCCGTCAGAATGTCCTCCTAAAATAGGTGCAATTACCAACCCGATTAAACACGTAAGTTTAATTAAAATATTCATAGATGGCCCAGAAGTGTCTTTAAAAGGGTCTCCAACAGTATCTCCAGTTACAGCAGCTTTGTGTGCTTCCGAACCTTTATACGTCATCACTCCGTTAATTTCTACACCTGCTTCAAAAGATTTTTTAGCATTATCCCATGCACCACCAGCATTATTCTGAAAAATAGCCCAAAGCACACCAGAAACAGTAACACCAGCCATATAACCACCTAGCATTTCTGCAACCAACATATTATTCTCTTGATAGACTAGTTTACCGACTAATACAACAAGTATTGGAAAGCCTATAGTTAAGATACCTGGTAACATCATTTCTTTTAAAGATGCTTTTGTAGAAATAGCGACACATTTATCATATTCTGGTTTCCCAGTTCCTTCCATAATTCCAGGAATTTCTTTAAACTGTCTTACTACTTCGTTTACCATTTCCATGGCAGCTTTACCAACAGCATTCATTGCTAATGCAGAAAACACAACAGGAACCATACCACCAACAAACAACATGGCTAGTACTGGGGCTTTAAAAATATTAATTCCATCAATACCAGTAAAAGTTACGTAGGCAGCAAATAAAGCTAACGATGTTAATGCAGCAGAAGCAATGGCAAAACCTTTACCTGTTGCAGCAGTTGTATTACCAACAGCATCTAAAATATCTGTTCTTTCTCTAACAATAGGATCTTGTTCACTCATTTCTGCAATACCACCAGCATTATCTGCAATTGGCCCGAAAGCATCGATAGCTAATTGCATTGCTGTTGTTGCCATCATAGCAGAAGCAGCCAAAGCAACTCCATAAAATCCAGCTAAAGCATAAGAAGCCCATATTGCTGCAGCAAATAATAAAACAGAAGAGAACGTAGAAATCATACCCGTAGCTAAACCTGCAATAATATTTGTTCCTGCTCCTGTACTAGATTGTTGTACGATTTTTAAAATTGGTTTTGATCCTAAGCCAGTATAGTATTCAGTAAACGCAGAGATTCCGGCACCAACCACTAAACCAACTAAACAAGCATAAAACACTCTCATAGAAGAAATGTCTTGAAGCCCCTCACCAAAGAAATCCATTTGCATTGTTTCTGGTAACATCCAAGTTACTAAACCATAACATGCAGCAGCTACCATTAAAATTGATGCCCAGTTACCGATGTTTAATGCTTTTTGAACATCAGCTTCTTTTGCGTCATTAGATGAAATTTTTACTAAGAAGGTTCCAATAAGAGAAATAATAATTCCTACACCAGCAATAGACATTGGTAATAAGATTGGTCCAATTCCGCCAAACGCATCCATTACAAATGTTCCGGCAGTAGTCATATCTTTAATAACATAATTACCTAGTACCATAGCAGCTAAAACTGTTGCTACATAAGAACCAAATAAATCTGCACCCATACCAGCAACATCACCAACATTATCCCCAACATTATCTGCAATAGTTGCTGGGTTTCTCGGGTCATCTTCAGGAATATCAGCTTGTACTTTACCTGCTAAATCGGCTCCTACATCAGCAGCTTTTGTGTAAATACCACCACCAACTCTTGCAAATAAAGCGATAGATTCTGCACCTAAAGAGAAACCAGCTAATGTTTCTAAGACAACAATCATTATGTCTCCTGGTTCCATCATTTTGCCACCAAATTCAGTAGCCACCCATTCTCCGTTCATAAACAATTGATAGAATACAATAAAGAATGCCGTTAAACCTAGTACCGCTAAACCAGCAACTCCTAACCCCATAACAGTACCACCGCCAAAAGAAACTTTTAGTGCATTTGGGAGACTCGTTTTTGCCGCTTGTGTAGTTCTAACATTTGTTTTTGTTGCAATTTTCATTCCCATGTTTCCTGCAAAAGCAGAAAAGATAGCTCCTATGATAAAAGCAACTACAATAAGAATGTGAGTTGATTCTACCATAAATGATACACCTGCTAAAACAATACTTGCTCCAACTACGAAAATTGCTAGTAATCTATATTCAGCATTTAGAAAAGCCAAAGCTCCTTCATATATGTGGTCAGAAATTTCTTTCATTTTCCCATCACCTGCATCTTGTTTCATTACCCAAGATTTTTTTACAAGCATATATATCAGCCCTAATAATGCCATTGCAATTGGCATCCAAATCATCATTGATTCCATATATTATTTATTTTTGATTGGTTAGTAATAGTCGTAAATGTAAGGAAATCAATGAGAAATAAAAAACCTCTTAAAATTTTTAGTTTTAAGAGGTTTGTAATTTAATGGTGTTTTAATTTCTATATCTTGAAATTATTAGTCTTTTTGTAGTCACTTTTTTCGTATCTCTCAACACAATCTTTAAAAATTTGGATTGCTTCGTTAGCATCTCCCCAACCACCTACATCTACCTTTTTCTTCTCTAAATCTTTGTATACTTTAAAGAAGTGTTCTATTTCTTTAAGTCTATGAGGGTTCAAATCAGAAATATCCTCTTTATCATTCCAAATAGGATCTGAAATTGGTACACAAATAATTTTTTCATCCGGTCCTTTTTCGTCTGTCATGTGAAAAACTCCAATAGGTTTTACTTCAATAACACACATAGGAAAAGTTGGTTCATGTCCTAAAACTAAAACGTCTAAAGGATCATCATCTAAAGCTAATGTTTCTGGCACAAAACCATAATCTGCAGGATACATCATAGAAGAGAACAACATTCTGTCGAAACGGATTTTTTTCAAATCAAAATCATACTCGTATTTATTTCTACTTCCTTTAGGTATTTCAATTAAAACATCGAAAGTTATCTTTTCTTTTGGACTCATGAATTTCTTATTTATCTATTTTAAATTTAATGCAAAAGTAATAAATCTATTAAGTTTTTCAATATAATTTATTATGAATTTGCGCAATGCTTTTCGAGTAAGTTGTTTCTTTTAAGTAAAGAAAAATCCTTTTTTCATCAATTGAAAAAAGGATTTTTTAAAATCTCTAGAAGAATGTTTTATACATATAGTACTTCTTTTACGGCTTTTATAACATCATTAGAATTAGGAATCCATTTCTCAAATAATACAGGAGAATAGGGTGCAGGTGTATCTGCTGTTGTAATTCTTTTAATTGGCGCATCTAAATAATCAAATGCTTCTTCTTGTATCCTATAAGTAATTTCAGATGCAACACTGGCAAATGGCCACGCTTCTTCTAAAATTACCAATCTATTTGTTTTCTTTACAGAAGTTAAAATAGCAGCATGATCCATAGGACGTACTGTTCTTAAATCGATAATTTCAACAGAAATATTTTCTTTTGCTAATTCGTCTGCTGCTTTATATGCTTCTTTAATAATTTTTCCAAAAGAAACAATAGTTACATCAGTACCTTCTCTTTTAATATCTGCAACTCCAATAGGAATGATGTATTCTCCTTCCGGAATCTCCATCTTATCACCATACATTTGTTCAGATTCCATAAAAATAACCGGATCATCATCTCTAATAGCTGCTTTTAATAAGCCTTTAGCATCGTATGGGTTTGATGGTACAATAACTTTTAAACCTGGTGTATTTGCAAACCAATTTTCAAATGCTTGCGAGTGTGTTGCTCCTAATTGACCTGCAGAAGCAGTTGGTCCTCTAAAAACAATCGGACAATTAAACTGCCCACCAGACATTTGTCTAATTTTTGCTGCATTGTTTATAATTTGATCAATTCCAACTAAAGAGAAATTAAATGTCATATACTCTACAATAGGTCTGTTGCCATTCATAGCAGAACCAATTGCAATCCCTGCAAAACCAAGTTCAGCAATAGGAGTATCAATAACTCTTTTTGCGCCAAACTCATCTAACATTCCTTTACTAGCTTTATAAGCTCCATTATATTCTGCAACCTCTTCTCCCATTAAATAAATGCTTTCATCTCTGCGCATTTCTTCACTCATGGCTTCACAAATTGCCTGTCTAAATTGAACTGTTCTCATTGAATCTAAATTATTGTTTATTTTTGATACGCAAAAGTAAGGAAATTAATGTCAATTTTTTTGATAGAAATTTAGAAACTAAACAAATTTTAATCATTATTTAACTTAATCGTTTTCGTTATCTGTTAAATAATTAAAAAATTTACTATGCATGCATAGTAAATTTAAAAAAAAAGACGTAATTTCGTCAATAAGAAAGAATATAAAATTATAATTTATGAAAATATTAGTTTGTATTAGTCATGTACCTGATACCACTTCAAAAATTAATTTTACAAATAATGATGCTGAGTTTGATAAAAACGGAGTACAGTTTGTAATTAATCCTTATGACGAGTTTTGTTTAACAAGAGCAATGTGGTTTAAAGAAAAACAAGGTGCTTCTGTAACCGTTGTAAATGTAGGTGGGGCAGAAACAGAACCAACTCTTAGAAAAGCATTGGCAATTGGCGCAGATGATGCGATTAGAATAAATATCGATCCTACAGATGGTTTTTTAGTTGCAAAAGAATTAGCAGCAGTGGTAAAAAACGGAAGCTATGATTTAGTGTTAGCAGGTAAAGAGTCTGCAGATTATAACGGACAAATGGTTCCTGGAATGTTAGCTTCTTTAGTAGATTTTAACTTTGTAAATGGTTGTGTAGGGCTAGAAGTTGAAGGTACAAATGCAACTGCAAAAAGAGAAATAGATGGTGGTACAGAAACTTTAGCAACAGCTTTACCTTTAGTTATTGGAGGACAAAAAGGAATTGTAGAAGAAAAAGATTTACGTATTCCTAATATGAGAGGAATTATGATGGCGCGTAAAAAACCTTTGCAAGTAGTAGAAGCAATAGGAGCAAGTGCAGCAACAAATAATCAATCTTTTGAAAAACCAGCACCAAAAGGAGCTGTTAAATTAGTCGCTGCAGATAACTTAGATGAGTTAATCAACTTATTGCACAATGAAGCAAAAGTGATTTAAATTTCTTTGGAAGTTTAAAATAATGCTGAATTTCATCAATAAAAATAATTAAAAATCCATTTTTTGTCTACTTATAGTTTGTCAAAAAATAAAAAAATAAAATATATGTCAGTTTTAGTTTTTGCCGATTCAACGGAAGGAAAATTTAAGAAAACTGCTTTTGAAGTAGTTTCTTACGGAAAAAAAGTTGCAGAACAACTAGGAGATCATTTAGTTGTTTTAACAATAAATGCGACAGATGCATCTGAATTATACACGTATGGTGCAGAAAAAGTATTAACAGTTTCAAATGAAAGTTTGTCTACTTTTAATGCAAAAGAATATGCAGCTGTAATAACGCAAGCAGCAAATAAAGAAAATGCAACAGTAGTTGTAGTAGATTCTAGTATAAATGGGTTGTATTTGTCTCCATTAGTAGCGGTTAGTTTAGAAGCAGGTTATGCTTCAAATACAGTTGCGGCACCTTCAAGTACAAGTCCTTTTACAGTAAAAAGAAAGGCATTTTCAAACAAAGCATTTTCAAATACTGTAATTTCTACAGATAAAAAGGTAATAGGAGTTGCTAAAAACTCATACGGAATTCACGAAAACCCTGTTACTGGAACAACAGAAAGCTTCGAAGCAGAAATTATAGCATCTGGTGTAAAATCTGAAAAAATAGAAAGAGTTACTGGTAAAGTAACCATTGCAGATGCAGATACCGTAGTTTCTGCAGGTAGAGGATTAAAAGGACCGGAAAACTGGGGAATGATAGAAGAATTGGCAGAAGTTTTAGGAGCAGCAACAGCTTGCTCTAAACCTGTTTCAGACTTAGGTTGGCGTCCTCACGGTGAACATGTTGGGCAAACAGGAAAACCTGTAGCATCTAATCTGTATATCGCAATTGGTATTTCTGGTGCAATTCAGCATTTAGCAGGTATTAACGCATCTAAAGTAAAAGTAGTTATTAATACAGACCCAGAAGCGCCGTTTTTTAAAGCAGCAGATTATGGCGTTGTAGGAGACGCTTTTGAGGTAGTTCCTAAATTAATAGAAAAACTAAAAGCATTTAAAGCTGCTTAATATTTTTTGGGCGTGCCCAAATTATTTAATATAGAACTTTAAAAAAACCTATCTGAATACTAAATTTTGATAGGTTTTTTTAATTAAAACAGATCATTTTAAAGCATAATTTCGTCAGGCTTTCAGCACTCGTTTTTTCTTTGGCAAAAAAGCCAAAAGAAAAGAACTCAAACAACTGCTTCAATCCTTCACGCGGGCTTTCGTTCTTACAAAAAAACAAATTCAGAAAGAATAACCGTTTTCACTATATAATTTTTAGTAAATTGTGCCCTTAAAAAAAACATTAAAATAGATCGTTTTGCCATTGTTAGGAATCAAGTAATTTTTTATTTAAAAAATTACTTTTGCCAGAGCTTTGGTATTTACAATAGCGATATTCAATTTTAAGTGTTAAGATTTTTTCCGTAGAAAGATATATGAGTTTAATAAAACTAACAATAAAAGGAATTTCTTACAGTCAAACACAAACCGGTGCTTATGCATTAGTGTTAAGTGAAATGGAAGGAAACAGAACTTTACCAATTATTATTGGTGCTTTCGAAGCACAATCTATTGCAATCGCTCTAGAAAAAGAAATTAGACCACCAAGACCTCTAACGCACGATTTGTTTAAAACCTTTGCCAATCGTTTTTCAATAGATATTAAAGAAGTTATTATACATAAATTAGTAGATGGCGTTTTCTTTTCGAGTTTAGTTTGTGAAAAAGACGGAATAGAAGAGGTAATTGATACAAGAACATCAGATGCAATTGCAATTGCTGTTCGTTTTCAAGCGCCAATTTTTACTTATGAAAATATTTTAGATAAAGCAGGTGTTTATCTTAAACTAGAAGAAGAATTAGGTTTAAATGATCCTTCAGAAATTCAAGAAATTTCTTTAGATACAGAGAGTTTATTAGGTGTTGATAACGAATCTTCGTATTCAAAATTATCTGTTTCCGAGCTAAATGAAGAATTAGACCAAGCAGTTGCCGATGAGAATTATGAATTAGCTGCAAAAATTAGAGATGAAATTAGTCAACGCTCTTAAAAACTAACGTATTTATGAAAAACCTATTTTTAATTGCCTTTTGTTTTATTTCAATAACTTTTTTAGGGCAAGATTTAGAACAAGATTGGGCATTTGATGCCGTTACAAAGTCAGACGGATCTTCTGAATTGAAATCAGAAGAAACAAAAGTTTTTTCTTTAGCAAATAGTAAATTTGAGTTTCCTGCTTTTGGTGAAAATGAAAAAGCATCTGGAACCTATCTTCGACAAAATAACTTAATCATCTTTAATTTTAAAAAACCAAAAGAGGAGTTAAGATATTTTAATATTGTTTCTTTTGATAATGCTAGTTTAATTTTATCTGAAGGAGATGTTACTTATAAGTTTTCATCACAAGAATATGCTAAAATACTTTTGCCAGAGACAGAAGTAAAAGAAGAAGCAAAAGAACTATTACAAGCAGATACTGTACCAAAAGAGGTTGCAGCTGTAGGCGGAAATGGAGAAATTATTGCTAGTGGAGATTTTACATTTACCAGTTTATGGAGAGGTGTATTGGGAATGTTTTCTTTAATAGTTATTGCATTTTTGTTTAGTGCTAATAGAAAAGCTATTAGTTGGAAAAGGGTTGCTATTGGTTTATCGCTTCAGCTAGTTATTGCGGTAGGAGTTTTAAAAGTTTCGTTTATTCAAAAAGCATTTGAATTGGTAGGGAAACTTTTCATAGAAATTTTAGGATATACCAAAGCAGGGAGTCAATTTTTGTTTGCAGGTTTAATCTCAGATATGGATTCTTTTGGATATATCTTTGCTTTTCAAGTATTACCAACAATCATTTTCTTTTCAGCATTAACATCATTATTATTTTATTTAGGTATTATTCAATGGGTTGTTAAAATGTTAGCTATCGGCTTGTCTAAGTTTTTAGGTATTTCTGGTATGGAAAGTTTGTCTGTTGCTGGAAACATTTTTTTAGGCCAAACAGAAGCACCTTTATTAATAAAAGCATATTTAGAAAAGATGAATAAATCTGAAATGCTTTTAGTAATGATTGGAGGAATGGCAACTGTTGCAGGTGCCGTTTTAGCAGCTTATATAGGGTTTTTAGGTGGTGGAGATAAAGAGTTAGAATTGGTTTTTGCAAAACATTTATTAGCAGCTTCTGTTATGGCAGCCCCAGGTGCAATTGTAATTTCTAAAATTCTATATCCACAAACAGAGGAAGTTAATACAGATGTTACCGTTTCTCAAGAGAAAATAGGTTCTAATATTCTAGATGCAATTGCAAACGGAACCACAGAAGGCTTACGTTTAGCAGTAAATGTTGGCGCTATGTTGTTGGTCTTTGTAGCTGTTATTGCTATGTTAAATGGTGTTTTAGGAGTTGTTGCATCTTTTGATGGATTTACAATTGATTATTTAAATTTAGATTGGCATTTTACTTCTTTAAACGAACTTATTGCAAATAATACTCTATATGACGGTCTTTCTTTAGAATTTATTTTAGGGTATGCTTTTGCTCCTTTAATGTGGTTAATTGGTGTGCCAACAGTAGATATGACGTTAATGGGGCAGCTGTTAGGTATAAAATTAGCAGCAAGTGAATTTGTAGGATATATACAACTTGCAGAATTAAAAAATGTAGCAAATGCAACGCATTTAACCTATAATAAATCTATTATTATGGCCACTTATATGCTGTGTGGTTTTGCTAATTTTGCTTCCATAGGTATTCAAATTGGTGGTATTGGTTCCTTGGCTCCAGGGCAGCGTAAAACATTATCAGAATTCGGAATGAAAGCATTAATTGGTGGTACAATTGCTTCTTTAATGTCTGCTACAATTGCAGGAATGATTATTGGATAGTACCTAGTTATCCTTCTAAAAAATAAAAAAATGTTATCTCGAAAAAGTAGGTAACTTTATTATATTATTTAAAAAGCTTCATTTTGAAATTATGAAGCTTTTTTTTATTTTTACATTAGTTTACCTGTAAAGATTTTAACGAATAAACGAATCAACACTCGAATGAAACAATATCACGATTTAGTAAAGCACGTTTTAGAAAACGGAAACGAAAAAGGAGATCGAACCGGTACAGGAACAAAAAGTGTTTTTGGGTATCAAATGCGTTTTGATTTAAATGAAGGTTTTCCTATGATTACTACCAAAAAACTACACTTAAAATCGATAATTTACGAACTACTTTGGTTTATAAAAGGAGATACAAATATTAAATACTTGCAAGATAATGGTGTTAAAATTTGGAACTCTTGGGCAGATGAAAACGGAGATTTAGGTCCGGTTTATGGTCATCAATGGCGTAATTGGAATAGTGATGATATTGATCAATTGCAAGATGTAATCGAAACGTTAAAAAACAATCCGAATTCTAGGAGAATGATGGTTGCTGCTTGGAATCCTTCTGTAATGCCAGATACTTCTGTAGGTTTTTCAGAAAACGTTGCCAATGGTAAAGCCGCTTTACCTCCTTGTCATGCTTTTTTTCAGTTTTATGTTGCAGACGGAAAATTATCTTGTCAATTATATCAAAGAAGTGCAGATATCTTTTTGGGAGTTCCTTTTAATATTGCTAGTTATGCTTTGTTTACAATGATGATGGCGCAGGTTTGTGGGTATGAAGCAGGTGAGTTTATTCACACTTTTGGAGATGCTCATATTTATAATAACCATACCGAACAGTTAGAGTTACAGTTATCTAGAGATATTAGACCATTACCAAAAATGAAGATGAATACTTCAATAAAAAATATTGAAGATTTTACTTTTGAAGATTTTGAATTATTAGATTACAATCCACATCCACATATTAAAGGAAAGGTTGCTGTTTAATAAATTTATAGCATTAAAAAGAGCTTCCAAATTTTTGAAAGCTCTTTTTCTTTTTCATAGCACTATGTTATAACTCAATTACGCTATTTTCTGTGCCAGCAAAATCATTCCAGGCATAACCATCTGCTTCCGTTTCATTAATGTAAGCTCCGTCAATTAAATATTTAAATTCGTGAGAAGTTTTCGCTTCTAAATCAACAGTTCCTTTAAAAGAACCATTTTTTAATTTTTTTAAAGGTGTAAATTCCGCATTCCATTCATTAAAACTACCAACTACTGCTACGTCACTAGCGTCTTCTGCAGATACCGTAAATGTTACTTTACATATTGGTTTGCTTTTCAAAAACTTTTTTTTAATTGCCATAATTTTATTGATTAAAATTTCAAGGTAAAAATATACAAGTTGTAGAATATAACAATCGTTATTCTTAGTTTGCCTAAAGAATTATCATTTTAGTAACATGACGATCTATAAATTTGATAATTGTAAAATTAACAACATGTAAAATGTAATTTATTTAAACATAATATAATTTCTTTTATGCTGATTATCAGTGTTTTTATTCTGAAGCCGGTTTCGTAAACCTACTTTTTTTGATGAAAATGATGTAAAACAGTCGAATCTGAAATCATTTCTCTTATTTTTGTTAAAAATGGATTTAAACTATGATTACAGTAATCGCCGCAATTGCAAATAATAATGCATTAGGAAAAGACAACGATTTAATTTGGCATTTACCTGCAGATTTAAAAAGATTTAAAAAGGTAACAACAGGTCATTACATTTTAATGGGTAGAAATACTTTTGAATCTATAGGTAAGCCTTTGCCTAATAGAACAACTATAATAATTACTAGAAATAAAAATTACTTTAAAGATGGTTGCTTAATAGCAAATAGTTTAGAGGCTGCAATTGAGTTAGCGAAAGAAGAAAAACAACTATTTATTATTGGTGGCGCTCAAATTTATAAAGAAACAATTGCTAAAAACTTAGCAGATCAATTAGATATTACAGTTGTGCATAATGAATTTGATGCAGACGTTTATTTCCCAGAAATAGATGTTAAAATTTGGAAAGAAGTAAGTAGAGAAGACTTTAAAGCTGATGAAAAAAATAAGTATGATTATAGTTTTATCTCTTATCAGAAAGTTTAATTAATTCTACCAGATCTAAACCCACCACCCAAACTCATTTTGTATTTTCTTTGCGCAAATAAGAAATAGTTAAAAAGTTTGTAATTTACTTCATACCCATAATTTATGGTAGGTTGATAATCGATACTGTTTTCATAAATATTTGGATTAAAATTAATTGGGTTTTGCGCTCTTTGATTCCAACTAACAACCCAAGCGCTGTTTCTAGCTTCCAGATAATTCTGACTATAAAAACCCTCTGGTTGTGCTGTTGTTGCTAAATATAAGGTAAAACCTGGATCTATAATTATAATCTTATATTCTAAACTATCGTTGGCAATTACTACAGGTTCTTCTTTAGGAGTTCTCACCTTGTTTATTGGAGATGAACCACAAGAACAAAGAAAAAATCCTACACAAATAACTAGAGAAATGTTTTTTAAGAGTTTCATAATCAATCAATTTAGTAGTAGTAAAGTTGCAAAAAATATTCCAAAATAGATAGATTTTTAAATGATTTAACACTATTTTTCACTTTTAAATTTAATAGAAATGAAAAGTAGGTGTTTTTGGGTTTCAGATAGTCAGCTTTATATAGACTATCACGACAAAGAATGGGGGAAACCAGTTTATGATGATGCAACACTTTTTGAATTTTTAATTTTAGAAACTTTCCAAGCAGGTTTAAGTTGGGTTACAATCTTAAACAAAAGAGAAAATTTTAGAAAAGCCTTTGATGGTTTCGATTATAAAATAATAGCTAAGTATTCTGAAAATAAATACGAATCTCTTTTAAAAGATGCAGGTATTGTTAGAAATAAATTAAAAGTAAAAAGTGCGATTACAAATGCGCAACTTTTTATGGATATTCAACAAGAATTTGGCTCTTTTTCTAAGTTTATTTGGTCTTATGTAGATAGCGAGCCAATTATTAATAAATTTGATAATAGGGAAGAAGTACCTGCAACAACTCAGCTTTCAGATAAGATTTCTAAAGATTTAAAAAAACGCGGATTTAAATTTGTAGGCTCTACTGTTATATATGCATATATGCAAGCAGTTGGTATGGTAAATGACCACACGACCGATTGTTTTAAACATTTAAACTTATGAAGATATTCTCTGTTCCTAAGGGCGATTTTATAAAAATTGCAAACGTGTTTTTAAGGGAGGCGGGTGTTTTTATAGCTTCAGTTTTTATTCTCTTTTTCGATGGAGTATATTTTAACAAAGCGTTTTTTGATGTACAAACATTTCTTAATATACTTATGATTTCTGCTTTTATTATAATGTTTTATAGAGCAGTTTCAAGAATTAAAGAGCTTATGTTGTATGCTGTTATTTTAGGATTTATTGGCGAGTACCTTTTTTCTAAAGGATTGAACATGTATTCCTATAGGTTACAAAACATTCCGTTATATGTGCCTTTCGGTCATGCCGTTTTGTTTGCCAGAGTTTTTCGGTTCAGTAAAGCATCTGTAGTAAAAAAATATAAGCAAGAGATCGCTCAGTTGTTTGCAATTTTAATCGCAATTTTTGCAGTTACCTATTTAGTTTTTTATAAGGATGTTTTTGGTTTTGTTATGACAATTGGTGTTTTTCTATTATTCAGAAAAAAACATGAACTCCAATTATTTTTCTATACAATGTATATATTAGTTGCTGTTTTAGAAATTGTTGGTACAGGTTTTGGCGTATGGAAATGGCCAAATATTGCCTTTGGTATTTTTGAAGTTTTACCGAGTAATAACCCACCAAGCGGAATTAGCTTATTTTACTTTTTATTGAATATAACTTGCTTATTTATTTATACAAAAAGACATAAAGTAGCTTGAAAAATATTAAAAAAGATATGAAAAGCTCTGTAAAACAGTAGCTTAAAGTAAATTAATTTCCTGCAAGTAACCGAATAGCAACAAAAACGATAATAATTAAACTACCATAGATAAGTACTTTTTTACCTGCATTCTTATAATAACGCTCATGATTTTTTATGTCTTTTCTATAGCTATAAATCATTAAAGCTATAAAAGCTAAAATGAAAAAAATCATAAATATAATTCTACCAGTTGTAAAATAAGCGCTTAAAAACATATTAAATATTCTTTATAATTTTGATGAATAGAAGAATTCTAGGTTTAATTTTTAATATTTTTCCTATATCTTGTCTTTCTAAAAATGAACCTATTAGAAGTTGCAAAATTACGAATTTAAAAACTTCTATGAATTAAAATACAGATGAAAAACAAAATAAAAGCAGTACACCAATTTCACACAGCATTTAAATTAAATATTCAAGACAAACCAACAGTAGCTATTTCTAATGAGAGAAAAAAATTGCGTTTTGAGTTGATGAAAGAAGAGAATGAAGAATATTTAGAAGCTGCTGAAAATAATGATTTAGTTGAAGTTGCAGATGCATTAGGAGATATGTTATATATACTATGCGGAACCATTATAGAACACGGAATGCAAGATAAGATTGAAGAAGTTTTTAATGAAATTCAACGCAGTAATATGAGTAAATTGGGGGAAGATGGAAAACCGATTTACAGAGAAGATGGTAAAGTTTTAAAAGGACCAGATTATTTTAAGCCAAATATTAAAGAAATTTTAGAAAAGTAATATTTAATCGAAATGGACAATGTTTTCTCGAACATAATCTAATGTAAGCTTTAAAATATCATCTTCATATTTGTAAAACTCTATATCTAAATCATCCCACAAATCAATATTCGATTCTTTTTGCATTAATACAGCTTGTCTTGTTCTTAAATTTTTAGGAACAGGCATTTGTGGAAACAAGTGAATTGCTTTCGTAAGAATATCAATTGTCTTTTCTGCTTTAATTTCCATATAAGCATGAAAAATTTCATGTGTAAATTGACCAGAAGAACCAAAGAAGAACTGAATAAAACCACCATTGGTAATACTTTGTTCTAAAATATCAATATAAATAAATGTTTTTTCAAATTTATTCAAATTACTAAAATTGTCTCTTTCAGGAATTTTCTTCCCAATAATTTCTCCAATTCTTGTAACTTGTTCTTTATTATCATTTAAAAGAAGTGCAATTTCTGTAGATTTCATTTCTTGTTAATTAAATTTTTTAACGCTTTTTAAATTGATTCCCTTAATCATCTTATTTGGTAATGGTTTTTTAGGATCTCTATTTTTTAAATTGATGTTTATACCTAACTTTTTTACAATTGGTACTTTATGAGTCTCAATAAATTCGATTAGAATTCCATCTAAATCTTCGATATAACCCTAATTTTAATGTAATCAAAAGTTAGAATAGTATACCTTTTTTAGGTTCCTCTAAACTAATGAAACTATTTTAAAATCCTTTTATTTTATTACGTATTTTTATGATAAATAGTTTTATTTAAGAGGAATGTTTTAAGAAACAAAGAAATTGAAAAGGAAAAAAGGTGTTAATTTATTCTATAAAAAAAGGTCTTGATATTTAAATATCAAGACCTTTTAGGTTAAGAACAATTTTAAAAACTATTCAGTTGCTTTTGTAAAGGCATTTTTACCTCCAACTACAGGTATTGTAATAGAAGTTCCGTTTAAATCAACAGTTAATTCTGTTCCTGGTTTTGGTAAAAGGGTATAATTATTATCACTAGAAAAAATCATTAAACCAATTTGTTGTCCTTTTTTTATTATTTGATCGTCTGGTTGTAGATTAAAAGTCATTTCGTAAAATTTACCAGGTTTTAAAGGTTTACTTTTAGTTAATGATTTGTAGTTCTGTAAATCTGCCCAACCGCGAGTAATAATATTATCCGTAATTTTCACCCTTCTACCATCATTCCAAGGCAAAGAAACCAACCAAACAGATAAATTTATGGCAGGTTTACTACTTGCCGCTTTTATTGTAATTGAAGTTAATCCAGAAATATGAATATCTTCTTTTAAAATAGGCGAAAGATAAAGTAAACGATGATTAGTATACTCTGCCTGCGCTAAAGCTTCACCAGAAAAAGAATAGTTATCTACTAACGTTTCTTTTCCTTTAGAAGTATTATTTACAGATAGTTTACCCGCTTTTGGCGCTCCTGCTTCTAAATGCAATGTTACAGGTTTTGCTTCCGGATTCGGATAATCTGCATACGCAGTTGGTGCATCTCTTTTATCATTTTCTCTAACAATCCAAGCCTTTGCGTCATTTTCAACATTGTTTTCTACGCCGTGTAAATAATGCGTAAACCAACGATTCATCATCTTCATTGGAGGTGGTCCTCCATGTCCATTTTGATGGTAAAAAATCTGAGAAGGAATTCCCATTTCTTTAGCTCTCTTATAAATTCTGTAACTGTGTTCTGGCATTACATTCCAGTCATTAAAACCATGAGACATTAACAAAGCTGCTTTCATTGGTTTCATGTCGTTTAAATAATCTCTTCCAGCCCAAAAATCATTATAATCTCCAGAAGCTCTATCCATTCCATTTGCCAATTCAGTATCTCTGGTAACCCTATTGTTATGTGCCCTGTTAGCTTCTTTTCCACTGTGGATAAAATCATACAAAACATCAATATCTTCACCTAAATAACCTCCAGGAGAACGCACCAAACCGTTAGAACGATAATAATGATAATAAGAAGTATTTGGCGCCACCGGAATAATTGCTTCTAAACCATTAACACCTGTTGTTGCTGCTGCTAAAGGAATTGTTCCGTTATAAGAGGTTCCTGTCATTCCTACTTTTCCAGTAGACCAAAAGGCTTTAACTTCTTCATTTCCTTCTCTTTCAGTAAAACCTTTTGCTCGACCGTTTAACCAATCTATCACAGCTTTCGGAGCTAGAGATTCGTTATCTCCACCAACCGTTGGTGAACCGTCAGACAAACCCGTTCCTGGTGAAGAAGAATGCACAACAATATAGCCTCTAGGAACCCACGTTTTAACTTGAGAATTCGAAATAATTGGTCTTTTTCCTCTTCTTTCTACTTCTACGCGTGTTCTTTGTTTCTCTTTTGCGCCAATTTCATGTTTTACATCCCAAAATAAACCTGGTGTATCTCCTGCAGTTCCTGCATAATACGGACTAGATTCATAAACGATAGGCAATTTTAATCCTTCAGATTCGGTTTGTGCAGGTCTTGTAACATCTACATGCATTCTGTCTAATTTACCATCACCATCTGTGTCAAACGTAGTCTCTACCCATAAGTCGGTACGAATCCATTTGCTGTCATCATTAAAAGCAGCTACAATTTGAGCTTCACCATCTTTAAATATGGGAGCTGCTTTTTCTTGGGCATTTACTGAAATAGCTAAAATAAATAAAGCTATAAACTGAATTTTAATTCTATTTTTCATTCTTAATTATTGATTTATTTTAATACCGAAAACTCTATTGAAGAGTCGGTAAAAACAGTGTGTGTTTGTGTTTTAAAATCTTTTTCATCTGCTTTGTAAATATTATCTACATACGTTTGCGGATTCAAGTCGATTAAAGGAAACCAAGTACTTTGCACTTGAATTTGTAATTTATGTCCTTTTTTAAAGGTGTGAAAAACATCTTGCAATTTAATATTTACAGCTGTCTTTTTATTCGGAATAAAAGGTTCTGGATTTTCAAAACTATTTCTAAAACGTCCACGTAAAACTTCACTTCGAACCATTAAATGATAATTACTCATTTTTAAATGATCTTGTAATTTGTCGTTCGTTTCTTCTACATTATCAGGATGCACGTCAATCACTTTTACAATCCAATCTGCCGCAGAACCCGTAGTTGCTACTTTTAATTTCGCTAAAATATCTCCAGCCAAAGTAAAATCTTCCGTTAAAATAGCTGTTTCAAAAACCAACACATCGGGTCTTCTTGCTGCAAAACGTTGATCGTCTGTCATGTATTTTCTAGGAGTAAAAACCGTTTTAATATCTTCGGAATAGGGAACAGGACGTTTAATGTCACTAATAAAATTTATTTTTTCTGTTGCTTTTTTAGTTGGAGTTAATTCTTGATTTTCAGATAAAAACCAATCTTCTTTTACCACACTCTTAGGAGGCCACACATCATAAGATTTCCATTCTTTTTTACCAGAATCGAAAACGTAGGCTTCTGGCAAACCAGAGTTTTTGTCCCCATTTCCTTTTAAGAAATGATTGAAAAATTTAGTTTCAATATCTTTCTGAAATTTCAAAGAAATAGAATCGCCAAAATAATAATTACCAACATAATTTTCTACAGTATTTCTAGCCCATTTTCCATGATCCCAAGGTCCGAAAACTAAGGTATTATAATTGTCTTTTGCATGTTTTTCAATGGCTTTGTAAGTTTCTAAAGGTCCGTATAGATCTTCTGCATCAAATTCTCCAGCAACAACCATGGTTGCTACAGTAGCAGGAACCTTGTCTAAATGTTGAATAATTCCTTTGCTTTGCCATACAGAATCGTAATTAGGATGCTCTGTAATTTCTTTCCAGAAAAAGTCGTCGATTCTGTCTTTGTTTTCCGCTGTTTTTACGTCTAACTTATCATATTGAAAATATTCATTCAGGTTTTTTAAAGGCCCCTTGTCTAGAAAAAATTGATATTGATCTTTAGAATCCATCTTAGGAAAAGAGTACCAAGCAGAATCTGTTGGCGTGTCTTTGTAAGTTCCGAATAAAGAAATGGCTCTAAAATAACTTAATAAAAAAGCACCATTATGATGAAAATCGTCAAAGAAAAAATCGCCAATACTTGCTTGCGGAGATGCCGCTTTTAATGCAGGATGCGCATCTATTGTAGAAACGGTTGCATAATGCCCAGGATATGAAATTCCCCAAGTACCCACATTTCCGTTATTGTTTGCTACATTTTTTACCAACCAATCGATGGTGTCATAGGTATCTGAAACCTCATCAGATTGTTGTGCTGTTTTATTCGGAATATAGGCACGCATGTTATCATAAACGCCTTCACTCATCCAACGACCACGAACATCTTGATAGACCACAATATTTCCTTCTTTCATTAAATGAACATTGGGTGCTATTTTTGTTTTCATTTTTCCTTCTCCGTAAGGCGCAGAACTATAAGGCGTTCTTTGCATTAAAATAGGGTATTTATTAGAAGTGTTTTTTGGAGAATAAATAGTTGTATGCAGTTTTGTACCGTCTCGCATGGCAATATTTACTTCTTTTTTTATGTAATTATCAATTACATAGGTGTCTTTTTTGTCTTCTTGTTCCTTTGTAGAATTACAAGAAGCAAATAGGAAAAGACTAAAAATGGTTAATAGTAAAAGTTTTTTCATTTGACTGTTGATTAGTTTTGATAAAATTACGAAACAAATAAGAGTTGATGAAAAAACTTCTGTTAAAATGAATTTTTGATGACACTTTTGTAAAGTAGCTAGCAGAACTTTTGATAATTGGTTGAAGCTAAATAAGATTCCGTATTTAATTATTGTGTAGCCATGTTATTTTAAAATGAGCTTTTTAAGCGACTGAGAAATCTCATAAAATAGAAGAATTCTAATAAGACTTTTCCTCATATTTCATCAAAGTGGCATTCTTGTGCTTGTGTTTTTGAGTTCTTATATTCTTTTTCTAGAAATAGTGAAACTTTAAGGATTGCCTTTAGTAAGCAAAAAGTCTAGCCCTGATTGAAACGGCATCCTTTTTTGAGGTACGAAAAAAAGATATAGTGGAAAGCAGGAAATAGCTTCTAATTATTCTAAAAGACATTTTTAAAATAAGTGTTTATTCAATTAAAATTCTCGTATTTTTGCAAAATATGGAAGGCACAAAGAGACATCAACTAACAGATTGGTTACCAACAACAAACAAAGAAGTTAAAATTCGTGGTTGGGAAGAATTAGACGTTATTTTATTTAGTGGAGACGCTTATGTCGATCATCCATCATTTGGGCCTGCTGTAATTGGTCGAATATTAGAAAGTTACGGTTTACGCGTAGCCATTGTGCCGCAACCAAGTGTAAACGATAATTTACAAGATTTTGAGAAATTAGGAACGCCTCGTTTATTTTTTGGGGTTACTGGTGGTTGTATGGACCCGATGGTTTCTAACTACACTGCGAGTAAAAAACGAAGAGATAAAGATGCGTACACACCAAATGGAGATAAGGGTTTTAGACCCGATTACGCAACTTCTGTATATTCTAAAATATTAAAAGAAAAATTTCCGGATATTCCTGTATTAATTGGTGGAATTGAAGCTTCTTTAAGACGTGTAACGCATTACGATTACTGGTCTGATAAGTTATTGCCTTCTATTTTAGAAACGTCTAAAGCAGACATGTTGGTGTATGGAATGGGAGAGCAGCCTTTGCGTGAAATTGTAGAATTAATGCAAAAAGGAGTGCCGTTTTCTAGTTTGAAAAACATTAAGCAAACGGCTGTTTTTGTGGATGAAAAGGTAGAAAAATTGCCTGTTGTGAATGATTGGCAAGATGTTACTATAAATTCTCACAAAGCTTGTTTGGCAGATAAAAAGACATTTGCTTCTAATTTTAAAGTGATTGAGCAAGAATCTAATAAATTAAAAGCAAGAAGAATTTTACAAGATGTAGAAGGAAAAACGTTGGTGATTAATCCGCCATTTCCTACCATGACAGAAAAGGAAATTGATGGTTCTTTCGATTTGCCTTTTACTCGTTTACCACACCCAAAATATGACAAACGTGGACCAATACCTGCGTTTGAGATGATAAAATTCTCCATTAATATTCACAGAGGATGTTTTGGTGGTTGTAGTTTTTGTACCATTTCTGCGCACCAAGGAAAATTTATAGCGAGTAGAAGTCAGGAATCTGTTTTAAAAGAAATAGATAAAGTGGCTAACATGCCAGATTTTAAAGGCTATTTATCTGATATTGGCGGACCTTCTGCAAATATGTATCAGATGAAAGGAAAAGTACAATCTATCTGTGACAAATGTGTTGCGCCAAGTTGTATTTCTCCAGTGATTTGTTCTAATTTAGATACGTCTCACAAACCTTTAACGGAGTTATATCAAGCAGTTGATAAACACCCGAAGATTAAAAAATCTTTTATTGGAAGTGGAATTCGACATGATATGTTAGTACCAGAATTCAATAAAAACGCAGACCCAAAAGAGTTGGATGCATATACTGAAGAAGTAATGACAAAACATGTTTCTGGTCGATTAAAAGTTGCGCCAGAACATACTTCAGATCCTGTTTTAAAGTTGATGCGTAAACCTTCTTTTAAATATTTTCATATGTTTAAAGAGCGTTTCGATAAGATAAATATTAAGAAGAAATTAAATTTACAGTTAATTCCGTATTTTATTTCGAGTCACCCAGCAAGTGAAGTGGAAGACATGGCAAATTTAGCTGCAGAGACCAAAGATATGGGCTTTCAGTTAGAGCAAGTACAAGGTTTTACGCCAACACCAATGACGGTTGCAACGGTAATTTATTATTCAGGATTTCATCCATATACATTAAAGCCAACTAAAACTCCGAAGACTAAAAAGGAGCGTGAAGACCAACACAAGTTTTTCTTCTGGTATAAGAAAGAAAATAAAGATTGGATTAAAAACACACTAAACAAAGTTGGAAGACAAGATTTATTACAAAAATTATTGCCAGAAAATAATTCTTGGAAAAAGAATAAAAATGCCAAAGAAGTAAAAAATACTTTTGATGACGCTGTGCCTGTTCCTTTTAATAAGCGAAAGAAGAAGGTGAGTAGAGCGCCTAAGAAAAGGAGATAGATTTGTGTTTGACGAACAAATTATGTGAAAATTAATGACGAAACACCTCATTTTTATAAGATCTTTATAAAAATGAGGTGTTTCGTTTTTTGAATTATATACCTAGCCAAGTATTAAATGCTCCTGTAGTATTTTGGCTTGTTCTTACTATTTTGCTTTCTGAGTTTAAATATATGGATACAGTATTTTTATTATACCTTTCAAGCTTGTCAATAAACTTACGTTGTACATTTTCACTTCTATTAATTCTAAAAAACTTTTTTGGATCTAAAAAAGGCTCTATTTCTTTAAAGACTGTTTGAGGCATTAGATGTCTCTTATTCATTTCATCAAAAGCAAAAATAACTCCATTATCTGCTTTAAAATAAACAATAGTATCTACTTTTAAAAAGTAGATTCCCTTTGCCGTTTTTATGGCGAATTGGTCTTTATATTCAATGAGGTTTTCTTGACTTTCTTTTACTAGATTATTTATTCTGCCAATCAATTTATTATAATTTACAGGTGAATTCTCTTTTAATCGAATAAACTTATCCCAAGCATTCGAAAACCGCTCAAACGAATATGGCTTTAAAAGATATTCTATTCCGTTAGCTTCAAAGGCATTCATTAAAAACTCATTATAGGCGGTAGTAAAAATAATTGGACAATTTAGCGAGACGTCATTATAAACTTCAAAAACATTACCATCTCTTAATTCTATATCAGAAAAAATAAGGTCAAAATGATGTGTCTGTGATAAAAGAAATTTAGTGTCTGTAACGGTTTCTAATTCAGCCACAATTTCATAAGAGCTACATGCCTGCGCTATATATCTTTTAAGTTTTTTTCTTGTGGGAGCTTCGTCTTCTATTATAAGTATTCTATACATTTATATTCTTGTTTATAAATGGCAACGTCACTTTAAAATGAGTGTCATTTTCTTCTATGTTAATAGTGTTGTTCCCTAATAAAGCGAATTGAGTCGACAGGTTTTTAAGTGCTCTACCACTAGTTCTTTTTTTATGTTGCTTTAGAACTTTATTATTAGTTACCTGAATGTTTTCGTTAATAGAAATGCTAATATGTACAGGGTTTTCAATTAATCCTAAATTATGTTGCACAGCATTTTCTACTAATATTTGTAAACAAAACGGAGGAACTAGTATTTCTGGTAGCAGAGTACCTTGGTTGATTTCTAAAGAATAGCAACCCAAATATTTTTCTTCCATTAATTTAAAGTAACTTTTGGTAAACAGAATTTCTTCTTGTAAGAACACTAGTTTTTTTTCTGATGTAATTAAAGAGTAACGATATAGTTCTGAAAAATGATGTAAAAAAGCACTTGCCTTATCTTTATCTTCTTCAATAAGTTGGTCTAGTGTGTTTAAATTATTAAACAAAAAATGCGGATTTAATTGCGCCTTTAACTGTTGGATTTTACTTGAGGCGAGTGCTTTGTCGTATGCATTCATCTCAATTCTATAGGTGTTGTTCTCTTTTGAATATAAATATGCTAAATATAGGCTGCCGAATAATATGAATTCAACAATTCTACTAATATTTGAGGCCACTAAAGTTTGGAAATTAAAATTTCTAGAAACAGTATCAAATATTATTGCTATTAAAATTCCTAATATGTTTGAAACACAAATATATAATATGAATGCGATGGCAAAGTATTTTAAGTAAGTTTTAAGATTGCTAACTTTTTTTACATTCTTCCCAATCAGATGGTTTATGATGAATTTTATAAAAAAACAGATAATTAAAGCTGCTAAAAACTGTACAATTGGTCCGTCTGGTAAAAAAATCACATTTAGTTTTTGACCTACATTAATTCTATTGTTTACTACGAGTACATAGCTTATAAAGAAGATAAATAGGATGAAATATTTATCAACATGTAAATAATTTAATAGTTTTTTCATTAGAAGGCAAATTAAGAAACTTCCTTGAAATATATTAAATATGCTTCAAGGAAGTTTAGGAATGATATTAAATTACTCTGGCCATGAATTAGTAACATTCCCCTTGTCATCATAGACTTCTAGTTTTACTTTATTGTTTTTATCAACATAAAACATACCTCTTGTTTTACCATTATCTCCAAATAAAAATAATCCATTATTTTCACTTCTCGTTTTTCCTAGCATTATTCTCGGTGTTGCGCCAATTAGTTCTTGATCAACATATTCTTGGTATTTTTTTCTCCATAATTCTTTGTCTTTAATAGCGTCCAGTTCATCCATTATGCTTTGTGTTCCTTGCTGTGTTTCATTTGCAGCTCGATCGTTAAAAGTTAACGCACTAGTTACTCTTCTCTTGTCACCTTTTCCTGTATCAGTAGTTAAGAGTTGCATTACTTGGTCTCCGTCATATTGATCGTAAGTTAATGAAAGGCCAGAACTATGACCTTTTTCATTTTTGGTTCCGTCATATATAAACCCACCACACTCAATGCCATCTTCATTAAAAAACAACATTCCTGATCTTTTTTTTCTGTTCTTATTTAGTATTCTATTATTAATAGTAGTTGCTCCGTTTGGAAACTTCTCTACATTAGTAATAATCATTTTAACCGTACCATCTGATTCTACAATATTGATACGTTCAACATCAATAGTTCCAAACTTTTGATTTTTATTTGTTTTAAAAGCAAAAGTTGACAATAATAGTATACCACCAACTGTACATGCTGCAAATGCCCTAAGGAATATTAATTCACGATTTAATTTTTTCATTGTCTCTGTTTCTATTAGTTTAATTATTTGATACAATAGTAAAACTATAATAGAATCTCAACAAGTACCATATAGTGAGTGCAGGAAAATATCCGTTGAAATAAGGAAAAAATATGTTAAGTGATTCTCTAAATTACTACGTTAATTAGTATTTTAAATTAAGAGTAAGTTTTTAATGTAAAAGGATTTTAAATTTTATTTACGGAGCAGAGTTACTTAATTCATCTCTTAGTAGATTGGAATGAAATGGTTAAGAAGTAAGAAATGCGTATCGTTTTTTGCTAATTGAAGCTAAATGTTAGTTTTTTTTTATTCTCGATGTTTCCCTCTAGGTCCATCTCCTTCATAAAGTACAATTTCGGAATGCAGTAATTTTGCAGCTTCTGCCGAACTTTTCACTTTAGAAGCACTACGTTTTATCATTTCAGCCTCAAAGGCAGTTAATACACTTTTTCGTATTCCTACTTCTTTCCATTGAGAAGAAATGTTGCATTTTTTTGAAATTCCTCGAGCCAATGCTAGTGCATCTAACAATGCTTGATTTGCACCTTGTCCTTTAAACGGACTCATTGGGTGCGCAGCATCTCCAATTAGTGTTACTTTCGTTCCTTTTTCAAACAATTCAGGTGTTAGTATTTCTCGATCATAGACCGGATAACCAGAAATCTGAGTTTCATGAGTAGCTGATACAATCTGAGGAATAGGATCGTGCCATTGCGTTCTTTTACACGCTTCTTCTTTTAGTGCTTTTGTGCCTTGTATATTGAGTTTTTTAGCTTCTTTTTCTGACATAGGAAAACTAAGTTGCCACATAATAGTCTCTGAATCATAAGGCATCATGTAGATGCGTTCATGACCATTTGCAGTTTGAAATACAGTAGCCGAATCGAGTAGTGGACTTTCTATATTTTCTAAACTCTTTAACGGACAAATTCCTAAAATGACGATACAATCTAAATAACGCAAAGGAGTCTTATTTTCTCCAATGAGTAATTTTCTTACGGTACTTCGGATTCCATCTGCGCCAACTACAAGATCTGCCTTGGCAAATTTTATTTCGTTATTTACTTCAAATTTTAAATGTACAGTTCCGTCGTCAGAATCATTAAAACTCAATAATTGATGGCCCCATTTTACAGTGTTATGCTCACCAAGTTGTTCAAGCAGTGCTAAGCGTAAAGATTGTCTTGCAATGTGAATGTTTGTTCGCTTTGGAGAGGTTTTGTTGGCTGGTCGGCCCCATTTTCTAATTCCCCATTCGCCAATAATTTTTCCATCGATAGTATGTACTACGTGCCTGGTGGAAGTGATTCCTGATTCTAAAGAGAGAATGCCTAAACCCGCCATTGCTTTACTGGCTTGTTGTAAAGTAAGTCCGTAGCCTTGAGACCGAGTATCGAAGCTGTTATCTCGTTCATACAGTGTAAAAGGAATTTCACGATGCAAGCAAGCTATTGCGAGCGCAACACCTCCAATTCCACCACCAATAATTGCAATATGTGGCAAATTTTCTTTGTCTGCTATTGGATAACTTGTAGTAGGAGTCAAGCCCGATCCTTTACAGTTTATGCAAGCTTGGATTTGTACTTTAGGAGAAATAGGAGCAGTTCCTTCACCATTTGATTTCTCAAATTGTTCTAATGCCATTTGGTAATTCAGTCGTGCTTTCTTGTGAAGACGCTGTTTTTTTTTGCCATCACCTTTACAGTCCTGACAAATAATCCAATTAGACTTTTTATTTTTCTTCTTTTCCAGTTTCCTTAACTTAAATCAGTATTTTGCTTTTCTGCGACTATTTAATATTCAAACTATTTCTTCACAGCAATCATCATATGTGGACTAAATGGTAACAAATATTCATCATTTTGAGTAAGCGTTTGTAATGCTTTTAAGGTCTTCGACTTTTTCTTATCTAGCATATTTGCAAAATATTCGTTGTCTAACCAAATCATTCCTTCCACTGCAAAAATATTTACAAAGTTGAGGTTCTGTTCTAAAAATTCTGCTTTTAGTCCTGCTGGTTTATGATAGAAAGCATCTGCTAATAAAAAAGGAAAATCTTTAGGAGCATCATGCACACCTGTGGTAAGTTCTGCTTTGCACATATCAAAAAATGAGTTGGCATGAATCATTCCGTTCATTAAACCAACCACTGTAGAAGCCGTTGCGTTAATTGCGAAACCTAAAATAATTCCGCTTTTTTTCAGCACTCTTTTTGCTTCAATAATAGCGGCAACTCTATCTTCTCTTTTTTGTAAATGATATAAAGGGCCGTGTAAAATTACTAAATCGGCAGAATTGTCTTTAAAAGGTAACTTTTTTGCTTCACCAATAGTAACAGAAAAAGGTTTCTTAAGTTTATTAGCTCTTTTCTCGGCAAGTTTTATGTGTTTTAAAACAGGTTCTACTAAATGAACAGTGTGGTTGTTTTTAGCTAACCATTCCGAATATTTTCCTGTTCCGCCACCAACATCAATAATAGTGCTATTTGGTTTTGAAATATGTTGTGCTATGAGTTCTTTAATACGTTCAAATTCAAAAATTCCCATTCCTTTTTCTAGTCTGGTTTCTTCTGAAGCTTTGTTGTAAAAATCGTCTAATTCTTTACTAATAAGAGTTTTCTTTTTCACCTTAAATATTTAAAGGATAAAAGTACTTAATTTAAAATGAAAGGTAAGAAAGTTAATGCGAGACCTGAGATAAAAAATAATACAGAAGCAGGTTGCTTCATCATTCTTCCTCACAATGACAGCACTATCCTTTTAAATGTATATTTAAAAAAGCAATGGTTCTCTCCCAAGATAAATCTGCTGCAGTTTCATCAAATCGAGGTGTTGTATTATTGTGAAAGCCATGATTAACTTCAGGGTAAATATAGACTTCATAGGTTAATTTATTTTCTTTCAAAACTTTTTCGAAAGCTGGCCAACCTTCATTTACTCTTTTGTCTAAACCTGCATATTGTAATAATAAAGGGGCTTTAATTTTTGCAGCATCTTCTTTTTCAGGCTGTCTTCCATAATACGCAACAGCAGCTCCTAATTCGGGTAATCTTACCGCCATCATATTAGAAATCCACCCACCAAAACAGAAACCAACAACACCTACTTTTCCGTTGCAATCTTTGTGAGATTTTAAATACTTATACCCCGCAATAAAATCTTCTAGCATTTCATTTTTATCTCTTTTGTTTTGCATTTCTCTACCATCATCATCATTTCCTGGGTAACCACCCATAGGAGCAAGCGCATCAGGAGCTAAGGTTACGTAACCTTCTAGAGTAGCTCTTCTGGCAACATCTTTTATATAAGGATTTAAGCCGCGGTTTTCATGAACAACTAAAATACCAGGTAATTTTCCTTTTACATCTTTCTGAATTGATAGTAAACCATTCATTTTTTTACCACCTTTAGGGGATTCATAGTGAATAGTTTCTGATTTTATTCTAGGATCGTTAGATTTTACTATAATTGAATCTGCATAGTTTGGAGAAATAAAACTTAATAAAGCGGGTAATGTAATTGCACCCACAGCAAATAAAGAAAGTTTTTGTAAGAATTCCTTTCTGTTGAGCTTGTTGTGTGCATAATCATCGTATAAATCAAATACTTCTTGGCTAATATCTTCTTTTTTTATTTTTTCCATCTTGCTGATTTTTTTTCTTCTATTGCTTAGTACAATATAAATGTTAAACGGCTCTCTCTAACGCAATATAATGTGTTGTATTTTTATAAGATAATGGAAATATTTTTATTTCACATTTATAAGGAGTTTTGTCTTTTTTATAATTTAAAACAACTTCTTTGAATGGTTTTTTTGCACGTATTTTTTCTCTAATTCTTGTACTAGTTTCTTTGCAAGTTCCCTCACCTTGTAAAAAGGAAGGAGTTTTCTTAAGTGCAAAATTTTTACTAAACCCTGTCATTTTTTTAAAACCATCATTTACCCAAATAATTTCTTGCTTGTTATTTGTAAGTACAATTGTTTCAAAAACTTCATCCTTAAAAATTTCATCAACATTATTAGTCCATTGAAGCTTAGTTGCAAAGTTTTTTACGATATCTATATCATTTTTTATACCTAAGTTAATCATTTCAGTAGAAAAATAATCCATATATAAATCGAAACTAATTATTGGAAGTTGAAGAGATTTTGAAGGTGCAAGAAGGTCTTTTATGGCAGCATATTCTTCTTGATCTTGAGAGGCTATAAATAGGTCTAAACACATCATACTAGCTAAATTCTTTTTCATAGAAAAATAGAGTTTTTAAGTTTAAAATGCTAAGCTATAAAAAAAAATGAAGAACTCTTCTGTTAAAAATACTAACTGCAAACTTTACAGTCTTCCTTATCTTGAATTTCGCCAACTAAGTTGCCGTTTTTGTTTAGCACAAAACCACAGCAATCTATAAAACCTTGTGCAATTAATTTTCTTGCACGTTGAATTTGAGATTTTGTAGTTGGTAAAGATTGATGGAGTTGATTGGCTACTTCCTGTTGTTTTAAACCTTTTATATCAGAAAGAAATAAAGGATCTCTATATTTTTTAGGCAAGTGTTTTAAGATGCCTCTTAAGCAATCTTTTTCTGTGTGAATTTCATTTAATATTTCTGCTTTACTTTCAAAATTAGCGATTTCAAATGTCTGATTTGTAGATTTCCAGTAATCTAAAATAGAATTTCTAGCGACAGTAAAACACCAAGATTTCAGTTTTGTAGAATCTTTTAACGTATGTAATTTTGTATGAATTTTAATAAAAGTATCCTGTAAAATATCATCTGCAATAGTGGTATCTTTTACTTTGCTGATGATAAATCGTTTTAAATCTTTAGAATAAGAAGTCCAAACTTGTTTTGTAGTCATAACAGATATGTATCATTATGAAGCATGAAGCAATCCTTTAAATATATGAGATTGCTTCGTGTTTTAGAATTTTTTTTTAACAATTACAATTACTGCAAGTACAGTTTGTACACGTACAATTTTTACAATCTCCAGTTTTACAACCTTCACAATTACAGTTACAATTTGTGTTTTTCATGATATTCTTTTTTAATGTTCATATAATAGACAAGTTATTTATCTAAAAGATGCAAAAAAAATAAACTTTCTCGAAAGTCCCTATAAATCATCATTCAGTAAGATTTATATAGGGTTTGATTATATAACAAGAATCTAAGTTAATTTTGCACCTACAAAGTGATCTGATTTCACTTTGAAAAGTATATTAAAGGTAGTTAAACTTCCATAGATTCTAGTAATGTATTGTTGTAAATCTATTTTATCTTGGTCGTCTAAAGTTTTACTTGCATTTATCTTTTGCTCCATAACTCTAATTCGATCTCTAACCATTACTATTTTATGAAAAAAGGTATCAATAGGTATTTCTTTTTTCGATAGATTTTTGTCTTCTGGTTGAAAAATTAAAGTTCCTTTTTTCCATTTGTCTGCAATAGGAGAAATCTCTGTAACATCAGACCATTTTTGTAAAATAGTTTTTAAAGATTTTTCTACTTCGTAAAAACTAACGGTATCAACTTCGTCTTCAACAGCTTCAATTACTTCAAAATCGCTATCTATAGCTATGGTTTCTAAACCATCTTTTATAAAAGTCACCCAATAATGATTGCTTGTAACGTTGGTAACAACACCTAAGCCAAATTCTGAATGCTCTATTCTAGAGCCAACTCCTAATAATTTCATGTGTTTCTATTTTTAATTGAAAGATAATAATTAATCTCTAAATTATAAAGTTATTTAGTTTTCAATAATTATTGAAAGTTTAGAGAATAGTTGTACATTTGACATATGAAATTAGACGAAGCAAAAAATAAATACATTCAGACTTGGGGAAGTTTAGCAACTTCTTGGGGAATTAATAAAACAATGGCGCAGGTACATGCTTTGTTATTAGTTTCTACAAAGCCACTTTCTGCTGAAGAAATAATGGATACTTTACAGATTTCTCGTGGAAATGTAAATATGAATGTAAGAGCTTTAATTGATTGGGGAATTGTTTCGAAAGAATTTGTGGTAGGGGAGCGTAAAGAGTTTTTTATTGCTGATAAAGATATTTGGGAATTGTTTAAACAAATTACCAAAGAGCGCAAGAAAAGAGAAATTGAGCCTGTTTTAAAAGTATTAGAAGATTTACAAAAAGTTGATGATTCTACAGAAGACGGAATGCAATTTAAAAAAGTATTAAGCGATTTATCTTCTGTAACCACAAAAGTAAATGGTATGTTAGAAACAGCAATAAAAGCAGATGAACACTGGTTGTTGTCTAATTTTACAAAAATGATAAAAAAATAAAAAAATTTGCAGATAAACTTTCAAATATTTCTGAAACTATGAAAAGTACAGTTAAAGTAATCTCCATATTAAACTTAATATTAATGGCCGTTTTTTTAAGTTGTTTATTAGTTTCTATAGCTATTTACGAACTCTTATTTTATGCTTTGTGTATTGCTTTTTTTCTAGGGATTTACCAAGTTTTATCATCCTTTTTAATACTGATTTTTTGGAAAAATATTAATAAAAATAACCGAAGAATTTTAGTTATTTATTTGTCTTTGGTCTTAGTTTATTTTGTTAGTTTTTATTTATTATCAATATTTTATGGGGTATTTATGAGAACCCCAACTTTGAGCAGTATAGGCTATCTAGCTCCTGTTGTTTTATCACTTTTCTGTACATATATTTTAGAATCATTAAAAAAATAAAGATGAGCCTACTCACTTATACACTTTATATTTTACTTTCAAGTACCATTGTAATTCTGGTTGGTAATTGGTGTTACAAAAACGGAAAAGTATACATCTTAAGTTATTTCTCTAATGATATAAACTTCGGAAACGGAATTAATAAATTACTAAGAATTGCATATTATTTATTAAACCTTGGTTTGGCAATTTGGAGTTTACATTCTATGAGAGAAATTAAGACTTCAATAGAGGTTATTATTGAAATAAGTAGCAGGTTAAGTTTTATTTTATTAATCATTGCAGCACTACACTTTATTAATATTTACACAGTGTATTTAATTCATAAACATTTTAAAAAACAATCAAAATGAAAATTAATTTAGAAGAAAACTGGCAAAAAATTAGAATACATTTTAGTAAATCTATTAAGGCAAATATGCATGTTTCTATTGCTTCTGTTAATGAAGAGCATCAACCAACAATTACACCAATTGGTTCTTTGTTTCTCAATAAATATCAGACGGGTTTTTATTTTGAAAAATTTGCATCAAAATTAAATATCAACTCAAAAACGAATAAAAATATTTGTGTTTTAGCGGTGAATAGTAACAAATGGTTTTGGTTAAAATCTTTGTTTAAAATGAGTTTTTCTGAGTATCCTGCCCTAAAATTATATGGAAAATTAGGTACTAAAAGACAAGCTACACAGAAAGAATACAGAGCTTTTGAAAGAAGAGTTCGAAAGACAAAAAGATTAAAAGGAAGTAGTTATTTGTGGGAAGATATGAAGATGGTAAGAGAAATTAAGTTTACAAAAGGAGAGAAAATCAATTTAGGAATAATGACCAAAGAAAATTAAAATAAATACTAAAAATCAATAATTATGAATACCTCATTAGAATTAATCGCGTACATCATTTACTTACCAATTAGTATTGGGTTAACAACATTAGTGTCTCAACATTTATTTAAAAATAGTAAAATATTTATGTTGGATATTTTTCATCAAAAAGTAGAGATTGCAATGGCTACAAACAAACTTTTTAAAATAGGATTCTATTTATTAAACATCGGTTTTGCGTTGAGAATTATCAAAATTTATGGATTGGCAGACTATACAGATCTAGTAGAAACCTTAAGTAGTAAAATTGGAGGTTTCTCGATCTATTTAGGTGTTGTAATGATTGCTTTTATTCTATTCTTTTTAAAGGGAAGAAAAGCAAGTAAAGAGAATAATTTAAAAACTAATTAGTAAAAATCATGAAAATAGTAATCGCCGGCAGAAATGGGTATTTGGTTGTCTTTTATTTGATTAAGACAAAAGTTGAATTGTTTTATCGGAATTCTGACCCCAAAGTTTTTATTAAAATTAGGGGGGGATTGTCATAAGAACTGAATCTGAATTTATTTTGAAAAGCAGAAAAGTATATCTTGAGAAATTACTAGAAAAGGATTTTGAGTTTTCTGTAGATAATTTTGATTCATTTGAAGTATAAATAAACCCTTTCCTATTTTTAAACAAGAAAGGGTTTCATTTAAAAACGATATTTTAGATGTTAGATTTCGCTTATATGTTACTTCAATTTATTAGAATTTAAAAGAAAAACAGCATTGGCTACAAATAGCTTTCCGTTTTCCCAGAAAGATCTAAATAACGGATTGTCTACCATATAAATTACACTTCCGCTACCCATTGGTTCTTCACCAAATAATAAAGATTCGGGTACATTTTTCACAGCTTTACTACCAGCATAACCAGAAATATTTTTAGCATTTTTATCAAAATAACCAACATTATACCCTTCTTTTAAATAGCTATAAGAAGTTCCACTTAATTTTAAAGAAAAGTACTCTTTACCATATCCGAAAGCTAATGGATGCGAATTGTCTAAGGTACTTTTAAAAACACTTCCTGTAATTAAATTAGCAACACTTTTACGCTCTCTATCTTCAAACGGAATTAAATTGTCTTCTTTACCTTTCTCTTCTTCCTCTAATTTTTTAGTTTTTAAAGAAAATCCATCTTTATTTGCAAAGCTTTTTAAGGCATTTCCGATAGCAATTAAAGTTCCCCCAGAACGTGTCCATTTTTTTACTTTTGTTAAAGTTGATTTGTTTAAGACAGCATTATAGTAGCCATTTGGCAATATAATTACATCATATTTACTTAAATCTGTATAACCAAAATTAGTAGAATTAATATTTGTAATTGGGTATTGTAATTGTGTTTCAAAGAAATGCCAAACTTCACCAAAACTTAAAGAAGAAGTAGCTTTACCAGATACAACTGCTATTTTTTGCTTGTGAATTGGTTTTACAGAGGAAGAACCGAAATCTACACCAATTTCGGAGAAACCAGTTGAAATAGGGGTTAAACTTCGTTGATGCTTATTTGCAATTTCGATTATTTTTGTATCAAAGTCTGAGTTTCTATTATCATTTCTTAGAATAATTAAAGTTCCTTTTTTAAATGATTTTCCATTTGCTGAAAATGCTTTTTCAGTATATCTTGGTACAATATTGTGTTGCAATAATGCTCCTAAAAAAGTAGCATCGTCTAAACTATTCCATTTAGAAATATAGGCATAAGCAGATGTATCAATAATATTTTTTACCGTTTTTGTATCATTAATAAAAGTTGAACTTATTTTAGATTTAGAAGCAATGGCTTTAAAACCATGCGCATAAGGTAAAGACCAAGCAGTAATATCATAGGTTAAAGAATCTGCTAATTTAGCATTTGGTTCAAACAAAACTTTTACCATTTTTCCTTTTGGTTGGTTTGTATGAATTACTAAATCGGTGTTATTTGCATCAAATTTATCCTCTTCTTGCGTGTTGTAATTGTATCCTTTTACAGTGCCGCTTTTTGCATTTTCATATTTAATTTCATGCGTGTCTAATAATTTTTTAAGACGATTCATTTTGTCTTCATTCTCATTTTTTAACACATAACTTTTATAATTCAAATTAGAATTATCGAAGAATTTTTTGAATTCAATATTTAATTTCTCAGCATTTTTAGAAGAAATTTCTACGGTAGACAAGCCTGTTGTTAGATGATGTGCTGCTCTGTCTTTTAAGGTTAAAACTTCACCTTCATCTGTGTTAATTCCTAAACCTGCACGCCCATGACCAGCTTGTTCATACGTCATGCCAATTGCGCCCATATATGTTGGGTAGGTATCACCATAACTTGGGTACAATAAATCGAAACTTTCTTTTGTAAAGTACAACCAACCTTCTTTGTCAAAATATTCTGCATGATTTTTCCCTATTGCAGTTTGAAAATTGCGTTGCCAATCAGAAATTACTTCGTGAAAAGGTTCTGCTGCAGGTGCAAAGTAATACGGACTATTAATTCCTTGTTCATGAAAATCTACGTGAACATGTGGCATCCATTTATTGTAAACAGCAATTCTTTGTTGAGATTCTACTTGACTAGCCCAAGCCCAATCTCTGTTTAAATCAAATAAATAATGATTTGGTCTTCCACTTGGCCAAGGTTCTGAGTGTTCTTTTGCATTTTGATCAATATTAAAAGGCGTACTTTTTACTTGATTGTACCAATTTACGTATCGATCTCTACCATCAGGGTTTATACACGGATCTAAAATAACAACGGTATTTTCTAACCAGGCTTTTTTAGAGGTAATTAATTCATATAAAGTCAACATTGCTGCTTCTGTGCTAGAAGCTTCATTTCCATGCACATTGTAACTTAACCAAACAATTGCTTTTTTATTGGTAGCATTTCCAGCAATAATTCCTGTTTGAGAAAGATTGTCTTTTCTAATTTTTTCTAAATTGATAATGTTCTCTTCCGATGAAATATAACTTACATACAAAGGTCTGTGTTCGTTTGTTTCTCCGTATTTTTCTAATTTTACATTAGACAAAGTACTGCTAACGTATTTAAAATAGTCTACAACTTTGTGATGTCTTGTAAAACGAGAACCAATCTCATAACCTAAAAACTCTGAGGGAGACTTTACTTGTTGAGAAGAAATATTTGTTGTTAATAATAATGCAAGAATAAAAAATGATATAAATTTCATAAAATAAACCGTTTGGTTTTCAAAAGTAATGAATATATATGCTCTTTTTAAAATGAAAAAAGTTAAACTCGTTAAATATTTGTTAGTTTCAATTTGACGCAACGTTGTAACTTCTAAATTTAGTATTTTTGATATATGACTACAAACGAAACTGACTGTAAAATTACAGCACCAGCAATAGATTATAAAAAGCATTGGAACGCTGCCTATAGTAAGAATTCAACTGAAAAGTTAGGTTGGTACGAAGAGAGTTCAGCACAAACTTTAGCATTAATTAAAGAAACAAAAATTGCAAAAAATGCAACTATTTTAAATGTTGGTGCAGGTTCATCCACTATAATAGATAATTTATTAGCAGCAGGTTTTTCTAATATTATTGCAAATGATTTAGCAGAAGCATCTTTAACTTCTTTAAAAAGTAGAGTAGGAGATAGTGGTAAAGTTCAGTTTTTGGTGGATGATTTATTAAATCCTTCAAAATTAAATACGTTAGAAAATATCGATTTATGGAATGATAGAGCTGTTTTACACTTCTTTTTAAAAGAGGAAGAGATTGCCACTTATTTTAATCTATTGAAGAAAATTTTAAAACTAAACGGATTTGTAATCATTGCGGTATTTGCAGAAAATGGTGCAGAAAAATGTTGTGGTTTGCCTTTAAAAAGATATTCCGTGGCAATGTTACAAAATAACTTAGGCCCTAGTTTTGAGCTTATAAAAAGTTTTAATCATACGTTTGTAAATCCTAACGGAGATGACAGACCTTATATTTATTCATTGTTTCAAAGAAAAAGTTAAAAATGAAAGTAACACAAATTCCATTTAAAAATACAGGCTTCTTCTCTAAAACAATGCTAGATTATTTAGAGAAAAAAGATACGATACAACCATTTTATAACAACTTTCCAGATATTACAGGTTTTCACAATCAAATAGAAGAAAAAGAAAAATCATATCGTTTACAATCTCGATTGGTTTTAGTAGATGCTTTAAAAAAACAGTATCATAATTTTGATGTTTCGGAAAAAACGCAAGAAAATATAGCTCTTTTAAAATTAAAAAACACCTTTACAATCACTACAGGGCATCAATTAAATCTGTTTACAGGGCCTTTGTATTTTTTGTATAAAATTATTTCTGCCATTAATTTAGCGGAAGAATTAGGTCATAAATTTCCTGAGAAAAATTTTGTTCCCGTGTATTGGATGGCAACTGAAGATCATGATTTTGATGAAATTAATTATTTTAATTTTGAAGGGAAAAAAGTAAAATGGACGCGAGAAGATGGCGGCGCAGTTGGACGTTTTTCTACCGACGGATTGGAAGATGTTTTAGCCGTTTTTGCAAACCAATTAGGCGGTTCTAAAAATGCCAAGTATTTAAAAGAATTATTTTCTAAAGGATATTTAGAACACAATAATTTAGCAGATGCTACACGTTTTATTGCAAACGATTTGTTTAAAGAATATGGTTTGGTAATTATTGATGGTGATGATAAAGATTTGAAAAATCTTTTTATACCTTTTGTAAAAGACGAATTAGAAAACGAAACGTCATTTAAAGAAGTTTCTAAAACCATTTCTAAATTAGAAGAAAACTATAAAATTCAAGTAAACCCAAGAGAAATAAATTTATTTTACTTGAGTAAAAATTCTCGCGAACGCATTATTTTCGAAAACGGGGTTTACAAAGTAAATAATACAGACATCACTTTTTCTAAGACTGAAATTTTAAAAGAAGTGGATGAAAATCCGTTAGCATTTTCGCCCAATGTTATTATGAGACCTTTGTATCAAGAAGTAATTTTACCAAATCTTTGCTATTTAGGCGGAGGAGGAGAAATTGCCTATTGGTTTGAGTTAAAGAATTATTTTGAAAAAGTAAATGTTCCTTTTCCTATTTTGTTATTGCGCAATTCTGTGCAAGTAATAGCAGAAAAGCAACAAAAAAAACTAGATAATTTAACGATTTCTCATGAAGAACTCTTTTTAAATCAGCATGAATTATTATCTAAAAAGGTAATAGAAAACGCTGATATTGAAGTTGACTTTAATGAGAAAATTCAATATTTAGAAAATCAGTTTTCTGAGTTAAAAGTAGTTGCAGAAAAGACAGATGTTTCTTTTGTAAATGCAGTAAATGCGCAAGAGAGAAAGCAAATTAAAGGCTTAGAAAATCTTCAGAAAAGATTATTAAGAGCAGAAAAAAGAAGGCAAAGCGATTTAGTAGAAAGAATTACAGCGCTTCAAAATGAACTGCTACCAAACCAAAGTTTAGAAGAAAGACAACGTAATTTCTCTGAGTATTATTTAGAATATGGGGCTACTTTTATAGCAGCTCTAAAAGAATCTTTAAAACCTTTAGAGCTAGAATTTACGATTTTAGAATTGTAGAATAAATTTTATACATCATTGCGAGTAAGAATACCGTGGCAATCTAAAAATAAACACTAATTTTACAGCTTAAATTGCGTCTCCTAAATTTTTGGAATTAGCAATGACACGATATATTATGAAAGAAAAAAATCTTCACCCAAAAAATAAATTTAATAACGGTTATAACTTTGATGAATTAATCAAAATCAATCAGAAATTAGCACCTTTCGTTTCAAAGAATCAGTTTGATGTTGTTACGATTGATTTTTCTAATCCGGAGGCTGTAAAAGAATTAAATAAAGCGTTATTGTTTTCTTTTGATAAAATTTCTGTGTGGGATTTTCCCAAAGAAAATTTATGCCCGCCAATTCCTGGTCGTTTAGATTACATTCATTATTTAGCTGATCTAATTTCAGATGAAGCTGATGTTAAGATTTTAGATATTGGAACGGGAGCAACCTGTATTTACCCTATTTTAGGTGTTGCAGCATATAACTGGAGTTTTGTGGCTTCAGATATTGATTTAAAATCTTTAGATACCGCTCAAGATATTATAGATGATAATGATTTAGGAAGCAAGATAGAATTACGCCATCAAGTAAAAGAAGAAGAAATTTTAAAAGGAATTTTAAAAGAAGGAGATTCTTTTTCAGCTGTAATGTGCAACCCGCCATTTTTTAAATCGGCAGAAGAAGCACAAGGAGCAAATAAACGTAAGAATAAAAATTTAGGAAATAATACCGTAAG
This sequence comes from Polaribacter sp. ALD11, assembly GCF_002831685.1. NCBI lineage: Bacteria > Pseudomonadati > Bacteroidota > Flavobacteriia > Flavobacteriales > Flavobacteriaceae > Polaribacter > Polaribacter sp. ALD11. The sequence continues at coordinate 203,145 of NZ_CP025119.1, forward strand.
AAACTTCTCTGGTAACAACAATGAGTTGTGGTACATTGGTGGAGAAAAAGCATTTTTACATAACTATTTATACGAAAGTTCTTTGTTTAAAGAGAAAAGTAAGTGGTTTACTAGTTTGGTTTCTAAAAAGGAAAACATTAAGAGCTTAGAAAAATCTTCAGCAAAATTAGGCGCTGTAGAGTTTAAAGTAATTCCAATGAGTCAGGGAAATAAAGTAACTAGAATTGCGTGTTGGAGGTTTTAGGCTAACGTCATTACGAGGAAGAATGACGAAGTAATCTGTTTATTAAAATAAAAAGATTGCTTCATTCTTCGCAATAACACTAAATAACTAATTAAAAACGACATCGTTAATTTTATACTTTTTACAAACAAAATGTAAAATTGTGTAGACCAACATGTGAACAAATACCAAACAAATAAAGGCATATAAAGGCACACCGAAAAGTTGGTAAGGCCAATAATACGTCCAAACACCTAAGTAAATAGTGATAATTTCACCAAAAGCTGGTAGAATTAAAGCGAGTATTAAAGCCAGAAAAATTTTATTTTTTTGGCTTTTATTTTTTAACAAAGGAATTAATTTTAACTCTAGTTTGTACAAATAATGGAAAGCCAATATCCAAGCAAAAGGTAGCCAAAGCGGTAATTCTCTTGTAACTTTATGATATTCCCAATAGCCATTTGCAACGCCCCAAGTTTCTCCCACAATTCCGCCAAAACATGTTAGTAACATTCCTGCTAACAATAACCAATTTTTGTTTTTGGGCCTTATAATGTCTTTATAAATATTATGAAAAATTTTTGCAGCTAAAATAAGTGCAATCCAAAAATCATATTCTTTTAAAACCCCAATAAGAATTCCTGCGACAATTAATTTAACAAGAGCTTTTAGAGTTTCTGTAAAAAAAACCTTTTTGTTTGTAATCAAAGTATTATTTATTTGCCACAAAAATAAGATACAAAATCGAGTCTAGTCTTATTTTTAACTAAAATTGAAGGATATCAGTTAATTTTTTTCTGTATTGGTGTAAGAAAAAATATTTTTCCGTATTAAATTTGTATTAAATTAAAAATACATGAACAAAAGAAAATCCTTTAAAATATTTTTAGTGCTAGCAGCTATTTTGGGAATTTATAAAATGGCTGATTATTATGCTACAGATAAAATTTCTACTTATTTAAAGTCTCAGGAGTTAAGTTATGATGCTATTTCTACGAATTTATTGTTAGGAAATGTTTCTTTAAGTAATGTTATAACAGTAAAAGATAGTCTTCATTTTAAAATTGAAAAGATAGAAATAAAAGGGATTTCTTATTATCAATATCTAAAAAATAAATCAATTCATATATCTGATTTAAAAACGATAAATCCGAAAATTACAGGAAAAATCACAAAGAAAGAGACTGATAAAGAGGTTGAAAAAGAGAGTTCAAAGCCCAAGTCTTTGGACTTGAAAATAGAAAACATTGAATTCGATAATTTAGAAATTGATATTATAAAGAGTGATCGTTTTCCATTGATTGCGAAAAGTATTTATTTTGAAATTAATAATTTTGAGTTAGATTCAACTTTAAATACATCAATTCCTTTTCTATACTCTAATATAGAAGCTTCAATAACAGATTTTGAAATGCAATTTTCGAAAGTTCAAAAAGTAAAATTTTCTAGGTTGGTTTTTGAAAAGGATCATTTATCTTTAGATAGTGTAGAAATTGTTCCTTTAAAATCTAGAAAAACATACATTCACGATGTTTCCGAAGAAAAAGAATTATTGACGTTGTTTAGTAAGAAAATAATATTTTCTAATATTCAAATTGAAGAAAAAGAACGATTAACCTTTACTTCAAATGATGTTTTACTAGAGGATGTTTTTTTTAACTTGTATTTAGATGCAACCTTGCTCGAGCACCCAAATAAAAGAAAAGACTTGTATAGTAAAAGTCTTAGAGATTTACCTTTTGGTATTGATATTAAGAATTTGGAAATAAAAAATTCTGAACTTATTTATGAAGAATACACGATAAAAGGAAATGAATCTGGTGTCTTAATTTTTGATAATCTAAATGCTCAAATAAGTAATATTAATAATAACAGTAATAAGGAGACAAAATTAACTACAGCTAAAATTCAATCGAGTTTTATGAAATCTTCTCCGTTAGAGATTGAATGGACGTTTGATATTAATAATAAAAATGATGATTTTAGGATAAAAGGCAGTTTATTAGATATAACATCTAAAAATATGAGTTCTTTCTTATTACCAACCATGAATGTAAAAATGGATGGTTTTATAGATAAAATGTATTTTGATTTTGAAGGAAATGATTTTGCCTCTAACGGTAAATTAAATTTAGATTTTAATAATTTCAACATTAAAATCTTAGATGAAGAAAAAAATAAAAAGACAGTTATCAGTTGGTTGGCAAATTTATTTATAAGAGATTCTTCGAAAAACGGAATGGTAAAAGTGAAAATTGAAAAGTTAGAAAGAGATCAAACAAAATCTTTCTGGAACTATTTTTGGAAGAATATTGAAAAGGGTTTACAAAAGTCTTTGGTTTCATAAGTTAATTTATGAACTAAAAAAACCGAAGCGATTTGCTTCGGTTTTTTTGTCATATGTTGTTATTTCTACAAGTTAGGAATCACTAACTCTTGACCAGGTTGTATAACATCTGGGTTTTTAAGAATATTTGTATTTGCCTCAAAGATAACAGTGTATTTAGAAGCTTTACCATAATATTGCTTCGCTATTTTACCTAAAGTTTCTCCTTTAGCAACCGTATGATTTGCAAATACAGCAGTATTTTCTACTTTAATATCTGCCATAATATCAGAAGGATTTTCGCCGCCAACTTTTTTTATTTCATCCCAAAGAAGATTTTTTTCATATTGGTTTTTTGCAGTTCCTGTAACATGTAAAACACCATTTTCTTCCTTTACATCACCATTTTTAATATTTAATTCTTCACCTAAGTTAAGAACACTTTGATATTTTGCTTTCATTTTAATTCTTTTTTATAATTGTTGTTAATACTATAAATATACAAAAAAACCGAAACATTTTGTTTCGGTTTTTCGATAAAACTACTAATTATGTAGTTGAAATTATATTTAGATTCCTTTTGTTTTTAGTTTCCAGGTTTTATAAAAAGATAATAATCTAGTGTCTAAATTCTTGGTTCTATAATTTTACAAATGTATTACTTCATCATACGCAGCTGCAACAGCTTCCATAACTGCTTCACTCATTGTTGGGTGTGGGTGAATTGTTTTTAATACTTCATGACCTGTAGTTTCTAATTTACGACCTAAAACTGCCTCAGCAATCATATCTGTAACACCAGCACCAATCATATGGCAACCTAACCACTCTCCGTACTTTGCATCAAAAATTACTTTCACAAAACCATCTGGTGTTCCAGCAGCTTTTGCTTTTCCAGAAGCAGAAAAAGGGAACTTACCAACTTTTAATTCGTAACCAGCTTCTTTTGCTTTCGCTTCTGTCATACCAACAGATGCAATTTCTGGCGTTGCATACGTACAACCCGGTACATTTCCGTAATCGATAGGTTCTGTATGTAAACCAGCTAATTTCTCAACACAAGTAATTCCTTCTGCAGAAGCAACGTGTGCTAAAGCTTGTCCGGGAACCACATCACCAATAGCATAATAACCAGGAATATTTGTTTGATAAAAATCGTTTACTAAGATTTTATCTCTGTCTACAATAATACCAACATCTTCTAAACCAATATTTTCGATGTTCGATTTAATTCCAACTGCAGATAATAAAATATCAGCCTTTAAAGTTTCTTCACCTTTTTTTGTTTTTACAGTTGCAACAACACCTTCACCAGAAGTATCTACAGATTCTACAGAAGAATTTGTCATTACTTTAATTCCCGCTTTTTTAATAGAACGCTCAAACTGTTTTGAAATATCTATATCTTCTACAGGCACTACATTTGGCATAAATTCTACAATAGTAATCTCTGTTCCCATAGAATTATAAAAATGAGCAAACTCTACACCAATGGCACCAGACCCCACAACAATCATAGATTTTGGTTGTGTAGGCAACGTCATTGCTTGTCTATAACCAATTACTTTTTTACCATCTTGCGGTAAGTTTGGTAATTCTCTAGAACGTGCACCTGTTGCAATAATAATATTGTCTGCGCTATATTCAGTTACTTTTCCATCTTCGGCAGTAACATCAACTTTTTTACCCGTTTTAATTTTACCAAAACCGTTAATAATATCAATTTTGTTTTTCTTCATTAAGAAAGCAACACCTTTGCTCATCCCGTCTGCAACACCACGACTTCTTTTAATAACCGCTTCGAAATCTTTATCAATAGCTTCAGCTTTTAAACCATATTCATCCACATGTTTTAAATAATCATACACTTGTGCAGATTTTAACAATGCTTTTGTAGGAATACAACCCCAGTTTAAACAGATTCCACCTAAATTTTCTTTTTCTACAATGGCAACTTTAAAGCCTAATTGAGAAGCTCTAATTCCTGTAACATATCCTCCAGGACCACTTCCAATAATAATGATGTCGTATTTCATAATTGTATTTTTAACTTTTATTTCTTTATTTTGGGCGTTCGAGCGGGCTTTCCGTTCTATCTTTTTTGTAAAAACAAAAAAGGATGCCACTTCAATCCCTAACGCGTGCTAATTTACTAACTTTTGGTCTTACTGCCAACTGCATACTGCAGCTGCCAACTTTTTTTACATTCTCTCTGGAACACTAATTCCCAACAAAGAAAATGCAGATTTTATAGTATCCGCAACTTTTTTAGCTAACTGAACTCTAAATACTTTTTTATCTAGGTCCTCTTCTCCTAAAATAGAAACGTTCTGATAAAAAGAATTGAATTCCTTCACCAAATCATACGTATAATTTGCAACAATTGCTGGTGAATAATTGGCAGCTGCTTGCTGAATTGTTTCAGGATATAATTCTAATTGTTTTAATAATTCTTTTTCCTTTTCGTGCAATTCAATCGTTACAGATTTTGAATAATCGAAAGTTGCTTTTCTAATAATAGATTGAATTCTAGCATATGTATATTGAATAAAAGGACCTGTATTTCCTTGAAAATCTACAGAAGATTTTGGGTCGAACAAAATTCTCTTTTTAGGATCTACTTTTAAAATAAAGTATTTTAATGCACCCAAACCAATTGTTTCGTATAAATCGTTTTTCTCTTCTTCAGAATATCCGTCTAACTTTCCTAATTCTTCAGAAATTGTTTTGGCTGTAGCCGTCATTTCTAACATCAACTCATCTGCATCTACAACGGTTCCTTCTCTAGATTTCATTTTTCCAGAAGGTAAATCTACCATACCGTAACTTAAATGATGTAATTGTTTAGACCAGTCGAAACCAAGTTTCTTCAAAATTAAAAACAAGACTTGAAAGTGATAATCTTGTTCGTTACCAACTGTATAGACCATTCCGCCAACATCAGGAAAATCTTTTACACGCTGAATAGCAGTACCAATATCTTGTGTCATATACACGGCTGTTCCGTCTGAACGCAACACAATTTTCTCATCTAAACCATCTTCTGTTAAATCGCACCAAACAGAACCGTCTTCTTTTTTAAAGAACACCCCTTTTTCTAAACCTTGTGCAACCACATCTTTTCCTAATAAATAGGTATTGCTTTCGTAATACAACGTGTCAAAATTAACACCCATATTTTTATAAGTCACTTCAAAACCAGCATACACCCAAGAGTTCATCGTTTCCCACAAGTCAACGACTTGTTTATCTCCAGCTTCCCATTTTAACAACATTTGTTGTGCTTCAACAAATAAAGGAGCTTGTTTTTTAGCTTCATCTTCCGTTTTACCTTCAGAAATTAACTGCGCTATTTCTTTTTTATATTCTTGATCGAATTTTACGTAATAATTTCCAACCAATTTATCGCCTTTTAAACCGGTAGATTCAGGTGTTTCTCCATTTCCAAATTTCTCCCAAGCCAACATAGATTTACAAATATGAATTCCTCGGTCGTTAATAATCTGAGTTTTATAAACTTTCTTACCAGAAGCTTTTATAATTTCTGCAACAGAATAGCCTAATAAATTATTACGAACATGCCCTAAATGTAGAGGTTTGTTGGTGTTTGGTGATGAATACTCTACCATCATCGCTTTTTCATCCGCCTTTGGCGAAATAAAACCAAATGCAGCGTCAGCATAAATTGAATTGAAAAAATTAGTGTAAAAAACATCATCAATTACCAAGTTTAAAAAGCCTTTTACAACATTGTAATTAGTTATTTCTTCGACGTTTTCAACTAAGTATTTCCCTAAGTCTTCACCAATTTGAACAGGATTTCCTTTTTTATAGCGCAACATAGGAAAAACAACGACTGTAATATCGCCTTCAAATTCTTTTCTTGTTGCTTGAAATTCTACAGATGGAATTTCAGTATTATATAAAGCTAAAAAACCTTCTTTTACTTTGGTTTCTATGGTGTTTTGAATATTCATTTACTTAAAAAAATTGAATTGCAAAATTAAGAATTTTATTTGTTTTTTAGAACCATTTTCGGGCAAGAATAATTGTATTTTTGCAGGGTTATTCGTTATAACCTTCAAACTCCGATTCTGGAGCTCTAATATCTAAGGTAAAGCGGAGTCGAAACCTATTTTTATGATGGAAAAGCGTTTAAGAGAATTACCAAAATTAGCAAAAGAAGCAAAGAAGGAGAGTCAGAAATATTTTGCAAGATTAAAGAAACGTACACCAAAAAGGTTGGACTATTTAATGCAAGAATTGCACGAAGAAGAGTTTAAAAAAACAGATTGTTTAGATTGTGGTAATTGTTGTAAAACTACAAGTCCTATTTTTACAAACATAGATGTAGACAGAATTTCTAAGTCTTTAAAAATGAAAGCAGCTGCTTTTACAGAGAAGTACTTACTAAGAGATGAAGATGATTTTTTAGTCTTAAAAACAGCGCCCTGTTCATTTTTTGATGAATCTGATAATTCTTGTTTTATTTATGATGTAAGACCAAAAGCCTGTGCAGAATATCCGCACACAAACCGTAAAAAGTTTATTGGTATTACAGATTTAACAATAGATAATACAGAAGTTTGTCCTGCAGCATATAGAATTGTAGAAAATTTAAAGAAACGTTTGCCTTTAGAAGGTAATAAAAAAGTAAAACATTCTTAATTTAGTTTTATTTTTTAAGAATTTTAAAATATTAGAAAATCACTCAAATCGACACATAAATCTGTTCGTTTGAGTGATTTTTAGTTTTAAATAATATGATTTTAGGTCGTTGTTTTCTACTTGTTATTCGGTTCAGTAATAAATAAAAAACTAATTATACATCAAATACTTACTTCGAACCAATTTAAACTTCTCTAAATCTTCCGCCCAAGTTTTTCTAATTTCTTTCTCAGATACACCTTGCTCTATTTGTTGTTGTAATTCTTTTGTTCCTGCTAATTTGGTAAAGAAATTATTAAAGAAGTCTTTAGAAGTATTTTGTTTGTGGGCTCTTATTAAATAAGATAAATCGAGTTTGTTAAGGTTTGCTGCTTTTCTTAAATCTTCACCAAAGCACAATTTATTTTTATACTTTGGGTATTTTGCACCTTCATTTGCTTGAGGAGTAAATGAAAAATTACCTTTAGTTAAAAAAGGAGAACCATAGATTTGAAACTGCATTTCTGTTCCACGACCAGCAGAAATATTTGTTCCTTCAAAAAAACACAAACTCGGGTATAGATTTATACTTTTATCATTTGGTAAGTTTGGCGATGGTTTTATGGGCAAACTATATTCTGTTTTATGCGTATAATTTTCTAATGGAATCACTTTTAAATCACATTGTATACCGTTTTCTAACCACTTTTCTCCGTTTATCATTTGTCCGTATTCTCCAATAGTCATTCCGTAAACCACCGGAACTTTATGCATGCCAACAAAAGATTTGTGCTCTAGTTCTAAAACAGGGCCGTCTATATAATGACCATTTGGGTTTGGCCTATCTAAAATAATTACTTTAATTCCTGCCTCTGCACACGCTTCCATTACATAATGCAAAGAAGAAATGTAGGTGTAAAAACGGGCACCAACATCCTGAATATCAAAAAGCACCACATCAATTCCTGCTAATTGTGCTACAGAAGGCTTTTTGTTTTTTCCGTAAAGCGAAACAATTGGTAATCCTGTTTTAGTATCAATACCGTCTTTTACAACTTCTCCGGCGTCTGCTTTTCCTCTAAAACCATGTTCTGGTGCAAAAACTTTTTTAATATTGATACCATTGTAATTGTGTAAATAATCTACTAGATGATGCATAATTTTTTTAGAACCCATTACATTTGGTGCAACTTCAGTTCTTTGTAAAACCGTTAAAACAGAAGTTTGGTTTGCAACAATAGCCACGTTTTTCCCTTTTAAAAGATCTAAATATAAATCGGTTCTTTCTGCCCCTGTTTTAATTATTAACTTTTCCTTTTCTAAATTTTGACCTTTAGATTTAGAATCTTGAACTTTTACTTTTTGTGCACAAGAAATCAGCTGAAAATTCAGTAAGAGAAATAAGAATAAATATGTACTTTTGAAGGGTTTAAAATTGATCATAGTTTGAATTACGAGTTATTTATTGCAAAACGCATTATTGCTGGCAAAAAGTATAAAAATAGCATTTCATCTCCAATAATAAAAATTGCAATTACAGCAATTGCATTGGGAATAATGATTATGCTTATTGCTGTGGCAACAGCATCTGGCTTACAGACGAAGATTCGCGATAAAATGGCAGGTTTTAAAGGGCATGTTCAGGTTGTAAATTACGACAATAATAATTCTGATGTTTCTACAACACCTATAGCTATTGAACAAGATTTCTATCCTGAATTTAAAAATATAGAAGGCATAAAAAATGTACAAATATTTGCTTCTAAAGGCGGAATTTTAAGAACAGACACAGATTTTGAAGGTATTGTGTTTAAAGGAGTTTCTACAGATTATGATTGGACCTTGTTCAAGGAATATTTGGTGGAAGGAAAATTACCAGATTTTAGACAACCAAGAACAAAAGAGGTGCTGCTTTCTCAAACAGTTATGAGTCGTTTACAATTAAAATTAAACGACACTATTGCTGCCACTTTCTTAAAAACTACTTCCAGTAAATTACCATCCAATAGAAAGTATATTATTTCTGGAATTTACAATTCTGGTTTCGCTCAGTTTGATAAAAACATGATGATTGGCGATATTAGAGAAGTGCAGAAATTAAATAAATGGACAGAAAACCAAGTTGGCGGTTTCGAAGTTGTGCTAGATAATTTTGATGATATAGAAGCTAAAGGAGATGAGATTTATAGTGAAATTGGAGCCACCTTAAATAGCAAAACTATTCTAGATTTATACCCAACCGTATTCGATTGGATTAAATTATTCGACAACAATGTGTGGTTTATAATTGGAATTATGATTTTAATTGCAGGTATAAATATGATAACTGCATTGCTAGTTTTAATTCTAGAACGTGTACAAATGATTGGTATTTTAAAAGCCTTGGGAAGTCATAATTCGAGCATTCGTAAAATCTTTTTGTACAACGCATCTTATCTAATCTTAAAAGGACTTTTTTGGGGAAATATGATTGGGTTATCAATTATTGGTATTCAGTATTTCTTTAAAATAATTACGTTAGATCCAGAAACTTATTATGTTGCTGTAATGCCAGTTCATATTTCTATTGGCGCAATTTTGGCGTTAAATATAGGTACATTAGTTTTGTGTTTTCTAATGCTTATCATTCCTTCTTATATTATTACCAAAATAAATCCGTCGAAGTCTATTAAGTTTGCATAGCTTTTGGGCGTTCCCTAAACAGGTCGCGCTTTTCACTATATCTTTTCCTCGTTCCTCGAAAAAGGATGCCGTTTCAATCGCTAACGCAGCATTTCTATAAAATTTTAGCGCATCTATTTGCTGGCAGACAATTTGCGTTAGTGATTGAATGGCGTGTTTGAGCTCTTTTTTATTGTTAGTTCTAGTGAATTTTCATTTTTCAAAAATTTGTATCGAGAACAAAATTAAAAAAAGCGAGTAATGAAAGCACGACCTTTTTAGGTAACGCCCAAAAAATAATTACCTTTGCAACTGTAAATTATAGAAATGAAATACGCAAAAAATATATTAGAAACTATTGGTAATACACCTTTAGTGCAATTAAACTCGGTTACAAAAGAGATTGATGCTTTAGTTTTAGCAAAGGTAGAAACGTTTAATCCAGGAAATTCTATAAAGGATCGAATGGCATTAAAAATGGTAGAAGATGCAGAAGCAGACGGACGTTTAAAACCTGGAGGAACAATTATAGAAGGTACTTCTGGAAATACCGGAATGGGGTTGGCATTGGCTGCAATTATAAAAGGCTACAAATGTATTTTTGTAATGTCTGACAAGCAATCTAAAGAAAAAATGGACATTCTTCGTGCTGTTGGTGCAGAAGTAATTGTGTGTCCTACAAACGTAGAACCAACAGATCCTAGATCTTATTATTCGGTTTCTAAGCGTTTAGGAGCAGAAACACCTAATTCTTGGTATGTAAATCAGTATGACAACCCGAGTAACGCGTTAACGCATTACGAGCAAACAGGACCAGAAATTTGGGAACAAACGGACGGTAAAATAACGCATTTAGTGGTTGGTGTTGGAACAGGAGGAACTATTTCTGGAACTGCAAAGTACTTAAAAGAACAAAACCCTAATATTAAAGTTTGGGGAATAGATACGTATGGTTCTGTATTTAAAAAATATCATGAAACAGGTATTTTTGATGAGAATGAAATTTACCCATACATAACCGAAGGAATTGGAGAAGATATTTTACCTAAAAATGTAGATTTTTCTGTAATTGATGGGTTTACCAAGGTTACAGATAAAGATGCAGCGGTCTATACTAGAAAAATTGCCAAAGAAGAAGGCATATTTGTTGGTAATTCTGCGGGTTCTGCTATCAAAGGAATGTTACAATTAAAAGAGCATTTTAGAAAAGAAGATGTTGTTGTAGTTGTGTTTCATGATCATGGAAGCAGGTATGTTGGTAAAATGTTTAATGATGATTGGATGCGTGATAGAGGTTTCTTGGAAGAAGAGATTAAAACGGCTGCAGATATCATTAAGAATCATTCAGGAAATTCATTAGTTGCTGCACAGACAGAAGAATTAGTTTCGCATGCAATTGAGAGAATGCGCGATTTTAAAATATCGCAAATTCCTGTAAAAGATGTAAATGGTTTTGTTGGTTCTATTGATGAATCTGTGTTATTACACAATTTTATTGCAGATAAAAATATCGCAGATAAACCAATTAAGGATATTATGGGAAAACCGTATCCTATTGTAAAACTATCTGCAAAGTTAGAAGTAATTTCTAAGTTGATTACCAAAGAGAATCAGGCTGTTTTGGTAGATTTAGAAAACGGAAACTATGATATTATTACCAAGTATGATATTATAAGCGCAATATAATTTTAATGAAGTTAAACTTGTTTTAGTCTCTTAGATATAAAGTTAAAAACCATCTCCTTGAGGTGGTTTTTTAGTGTTGTAAATTTTGCTATCTTTATCAAAATAACAAACTTTTATCAAAATGAAATACCTAAAAATTCTAGCAGTACTTTTAATTGTAACTTCTTGTAAAGAGACCAAAAAAGAAGTAGACGTTATGTCTAAAGCGAAAGAAATTCATAAACGTGTTATGACTTTAGATACGCACGTAGATATTAATGTAAATAATTTTACAGATTCTATAAATTACACGCAAAAATTAGACAACCAAGTAAACCTACCAAACATGGAAGAAGGAGGTTTAGATGTTGCTTTTTTTATAGTGTATACTGGGCAAGGAGATTTAACAGAAGAAGGTTATAACAAAGCATATAAAAATGCAATGAGTAAGTTTGAGGCAATTCATAAACTAACAAAAGAAATTGCGCCAGAAAGAATTGGTTTGGCTGTAAACTCTGCAGAAGCTAGAGCAATTTATGCTTCAGGAAAAAAAGTAGCCATGATTGGTGTTGAAAACGCATATCCTTTAGGAACAGATATTTCTAGAGTGAAGCAGTTTCATGACTTAGGAGCAAGATATATGAGTCTTTCTCACAATGGCCACAGTCAGTTTTGTGATTCTAATACAGGAGAAAAAGACAGCATTTGGTTACACAATGGCGTAAGCGAACTAGGAAAAGAAGTGATTAAAGAAATGAATAAATGGGGAATTATGATTGATGTTTCTCATCCTTCAAAAAAATCTATGAAAGATATGATTGCGTTGTCTAAGGCGCCAATTATAGCGTCTCATTCATCTGCAAGAGCCTTGTGTAATCATAGTAGGAATTTAGATGATGAGCAATTACAATGGATGAAAGAGAATGGGGGAGTTGTACAAGCAGTTGCTTTTAGCTCTTATGTGAATACAGAAAAACATAATGCTTATAATGATGAACTTCAAAAAGTGATGAAGAGATTGGCGAATGAGCAAAACTTAGAATTGCATGCTAGATGGGAGATTGGAAACCTTGAAGGAGCTGAACAAGCAACCGCAATTGAAGTCTATAAAAAACTTTCTAAAGAAGCAAAAACGAAAATTAAAACCTCAGATTTTTCACCTGTAGCTGTTACTGATTTTGTAGATCATATTGACTATTTAGTTAAAAAAATGGGAATAGACCATGTTGGAATCAGTTCTGATTTTGATGGCGGTGGTGGAATAGAAGGATGGAACGATGCTTCTGAAACTTTAAATGTTACTGTAGAGTTAGTTAAAAGAGGATATACTGAAGCACAAATAGCACAACTTTGGAATGGCAATTTATTACGTGTTTTAGACGAAGTAGAAAAAATAGCTAAAGAAATCCAGTTGAAGGCATAGGTTTAATTTTACTTTTTATAAAATCAAAAAACCATCTCAAAGAGATGGTTTTTTTTAATTAACTAATTCAAATAATTTACACAATGAAAACAGTTTACTACGTTGTTTTCTTTTCATCTGTTCTTTTACAAGTATTGTGCCAAAGTGCCTTTTAATATAAGTAAGTGATGGCTTTATGTAGTTTTTATATATTCTTAATAAAAAAACGATTCTCGTTAGAGAATCGTTCGTTTATACTTATTTTTAGTATTGATATTTAATTTTTTTAAGGAATGAATTATCAACTTAAGAATTTTTACACAGCATGTTTGTGCGCTTTGTACGAAGAACGTACTAAAGCACCACTTTCTACATACATAAAGCCCATTTCTAAACCTAAAGTTTCATATTTTTTAAATTGATCTGGTGTTATAAATTCTTTAACAGGCAAATGTTTTTTAGAAGGTTGTAAGTATTGACCGATTGTAATTACATCACAATTAACCTCACGTAGATCTTTCATTGTTTGTATTACTTCTTCTTCCGTTTCACCCAAACCTAACATTAAACCCGTTTTGGTGCGCATTCCGTTTTCTTTTAGGTATTTTAAAACACCTAAACTTCTATCGTATTTTGCTTGAATTCTAACTTCGCGTGTTAGCCTTCTAACAGTTTCCATATTATGAGAAACCACTTCTGGATGCACTGCTATAACTCTATCAATTTGTTTTGTGTTTCCTTGAAAATCTGGAATTAAAGTTTCTAAGGTTGTTTTTGGGTTTGCTCTACGAATTGCATCTACAGTTTCTGCCCAAATTATAGAACCACCATCTTTTAAATCGTCTCTATCTACAGAAGTAATTACAGCATGTTTAATGCTCATAATTTTTATAGAACGTGCCACTTTTTCTGGCTCATCCCATTCAACCGTTTCTGGTCTACCGGTTTTTACGCCACAGAAGCCACAAGAACGTGTACAGATATTCCCCAGAATCATAAATGTTGCGGTTCCTTCACCCCAACATTCACCCATATTTGGGCAACTACCACTTGTACAAATGGTGTTTAATTTATATTTATCTACTAAACCTCTAAGTTCTGTGTATTTTTTACCAACTGGTAATTTTACACGCAACCATTTTGGTTTTTTAGGTCTTTCAGGAAGTACTACAGATTCTATTGCCATTTCTAACTTTATTAGAATGCAAATTTACAAAGAATTCTATGAAAAAAAGCGATTAATAGCTTTAGTAATTAAACTGATTGTTTAATGAAAAAAGAATGCTGGTGTATTTAAAAACTACCAAATACTCCAGCTTTAAAATGTTCCCAATCAGAAATAATAATTTTAGTGATATAGAATGAAACTCCCATAATAAATATTCTAAATCTCAATTTATTTTTCTCTTTTTTTGAAAGTGTTTTGTTTTTTAGTTTTAAAGTCATAACAATAATTTTATTGTGAAGATAAAGAATTATTTATAAACTCATTAAAAACCAAATGCTAAAACCAATTAAAAAAACAATACCAACAATACTTAAAATTCTTAAATAAATTCCTGGTCTGTGTTGTTTTGGCGTATGTTTTCCTGTAATTAATTTGTAGTTTAAAATTGCGTAAAAAGGTGCTGTTAAGAAAGATAAAATAGTTGCAGTTTTAACCAATATCCCCATATTATCCATAAAGTACTTTAAGATTAAAAAAGTACCTGTAAATAAGAAGAGAATCCAAAACCAATACCCATATTTAAACGCTCTATTGAATAATAATTTTGTAGTTCTGTTCATTGCTCTTGGAGATGCGTCTAGTGCAGTTATTGTTGTGCTAAACATTGTTGTAAAGGCAGCAATAGCAATAAATATATAAGAAAATTCGCCTAGATTTTTTGTGTATAAATCAATTAATTGGGTTGCGAAAACACCTGCTATATTAGAGAAATTCTCACCAGATTTATACATTACTAAGGCACCTAGTAATAAAAAGCATATCCCTAAAAAAAGTGCACTAATATATCCTACATTAAAATCGAAAACAGCAGCTTTTCTTTTTGTTTTTAGAACGGTAGTTTTATCTTTTTCTACAGACCAAATAGAATGCCAAATAGAAATATCTAAAGGCGCTGGCATCCAACCTAAAAATGCAATTAAGAATGTTAATTCTACCGTGCCTGAAGGAATAATTTGAGTTACATCGAAAGCATCTTTTGTGCTAAATAGAGCCATAATTACGGCTACAATAGTACTAATTGTTAGAATTACAATAATGTATTTCATTAAATTATCTAACAATTTATATTTACCAATTACTAAGAAAATCAGACTAATTACCATTAAAATAGTCGCCCATAAAACCAAATCATTGGTAAAACCAAAAAGTTGCGATGCCAAACCAGCTGTAACAATAGTAACCGCAGCTTGTATGGTAAACATGGTCGCAAAGTTTATAATGTAATAGGCAATTAAAACTCCTTTACCTAACTTTTTGTAACCGTCTAATAATGTTTCACCTGTTGCTGCTGCATATCGTGGGCCAAATTGAAAAAAGGGATATTTAAACAAGTGGACTAATATTAATGCCCATATTAAACCAAAACCAAACTCTGCACCAGCTCTAGTAGATTGCACTAAATGTGAAACGCCAATTGCTGCTCCTGCAAATAATAAACCCGGACCTAAAGATTGTAAGAATAATTTTTTCATTGAATTTAGAAGTTACAAAATTCAGCGTCTTTTAATTTTTTTAAAAAGTTTTTCTTTTCTAAAATATTTGAAGAAGACTTTATTCTGCAAACTTCTTTTCTTAATTCCACCAGATAAGATTGCTTCCCATTTGCATGAAGAGATAAAGTTTCTAATTTTTTCATTATTTATGACTCTTAATTATCTCTGCCAATAGCTTTTTAGCACGTAAAAGTTTCACTTTTACATTGTTCATCGGTTCGTTAATTTGAGTAGAAATCTCTTTATAGCTCAATTCTTGAAAGTACCTTAAATGAATAACTTCTTGGTATTTAGGTTTTAATTGCTTGATGTCTCTTAACAATTTTGCTAAATTTTGCTCTCTAATAATTTTATCTTCGGGAGTAGGATTTTCATCAACAACCAAATACACTTTTTCTTCTTGTTCTTTGGATGTTTCTGTGAAGATTGAAGTATTTTTTTTTCGAAGTAAATCGATGTGAATATTTTTAGAAATAGTAATTAACCATGTTTTAAAAACATATTTTTCATCGAAAGTATTTATTTTATCAAATGCTTTAGAAAATGTTTGAATGGTAATATCTTCAGCATCATTTTCGCTTTTTGTACGTTTTAATTGATAATTATAAACACTTGGCCAAAAGAAATCCAATAAGAAACGAAAAGCAGCTTGATCTCCACTTTTAGCTTTTATAATATACGTTTCTAGGTTTTCGTTGTTTATTTCCAATGATTGGGTTTTGAAATCAAATTAGTGATAAATATACTAAATTGAAATATTAATAATCCAATTTCTAAAAAAGGTAAAAAATAAGTAATTTGTGGTTCTTTTAATTTTTTTGCAGAAAAACCAACTACTAAATATTTAACAACATAATAACTTAAAATAATTGGTAAAATAAATTCCCAAGGATAAACGAAAAAAAGAACAATTGTAGAAATCAATAAGAGAATTTTAGAAACAAAAAATAATCCTAAGAAAAATTTGTGTTGCACTTTATAGTAGTTAGCAGTAGAAATGTGTCTTCTTTTTTGTTGAAACCAATCATTTAAAGAGATTGGTGCTTCAGATTCTGTAAAACTATTTTCAGAAATACAAATTTGTGTGTTTGTTTTACTTGCAGCATCTTGTATGAATAAATCATCATCGCCAGATTTTATTCTTATATGTTTTATAAAACCATTTACACTAAAAAAAGTGGTTTTTGTATATGCTAAATTTCTACCAACGCCCATATAAGGCGATCCTAATTTTGTGTAATTAAAATATTGAATTGCAGTTAGCAAAGTCTCAAAACGGACGAGTAAATTTACAAAACCTTTTGCTTGTCTATATTTTCCATAACCTAAAACAATTGTTTTTTCTGTATTAAAATTTTGAGCCATTTCAGAAATCCACTCTTTAGAAACAGGGTTACAATCTGCATCTGTAAATAATAAATGTTCGTTTTTTGCTGCTTTGATACCTAAAGTAAGTGCGTATTTTTTATTTCCCCAAAAGGCTTCCGTATTTTGAACACTAATAATTCTAATGTTCGCATGTTTTTCTTTGAAAGCTTCCATTACATCAGCAGTGTCATCAGAAGAAGCATCATTAATTAAAACCACTTCATAGTCAGAATAATTTTGTTCTAAAATACTAGGTAAAAATTTTTGAAGATTTTTAGCTTCATTTTTAGCACAAATTATAACAGAAATAGGAATTTCTTTAAAATTTTTCACTTGTTTTTTATCCGTAAATAAAAAAGAAGAGAAAGAAAGATAATACATAATTTGAATTGCTGCAAAAACTACAAAGCTGTAGAAAAGTACAGATATTATCATAAAAAAATAAAATTAATTATGTTGCGGTTCCGAACAATCTTCATATTGTTCAGGAGTTTTTCCACAAAAACCACAAGATTCACCACTTTTATTTAACATAGGGTTTTGGCTAGCACAAGTTCCTGCGAATTTACCATCTTTTTTTGCCCAAATTTTAATTGCAATTCCTGCAACACCAAGTCCTAATAATACTAAAGTAATCAGTAATAGTTTCATAAGTAATATTTGAATTGCAAAGATACAAATTCTAATTGTTACCCAAAAAATCAACTAAACTTTATTTTGCTTCGTGACTTTTTAATTTTAACTGTGTCAAAAGTTAGAACTAATTAAAATTTATCTATGAACACAATTACAGAATCTTTACAAAATTTTTATAAATCTATTTCTTCTGGCTTAGGAAATTGGGGACTTCAATTAATAGGGGCAATTGCTGCTTTAGTTATTGGTCTTTGGGTAATTAGAATGATAATGAAGGCAGTGTCTAAAGCGTTTGAGAAAACAAATTTAGATGAAACTTTACAACCTTTTCTTTTAACTACAATTGGCTTTATTTTAAAGCTATTGTTAGTAATTTCTATTGCAGGAATTGTTGGTTTACCTATGGCTTCTTTTGCAGCCTTATTAGCAGGTGTTGGTTTAGCAATTGGCGCTGCTTTTAATGGTTCTTTAGGGCATATTGCATCTGGAATAATGCTGCTTATTTTTAAGCCATTTAAAGTTGGCGATTTAATAAAAACAAACGGAGCTTTTGGTTTTGTAAAAGAGATATCTGTTTTTGTAACGGTTATAGAAACGTTTCAAAATGAAACAGAAATTATACCAAACTCTGCAATTACTTCTAATAAAATTACAAATTTAACCAAAATAGGAAATTTACGTATCGATATGCCATTTGCAATTAGATATGGTTCAGATATTTCGAAAGCAAAACAAATTGTATTAGATGTTCTTAAAAAGGATAAAAATGTTTTACAAGAAGGCGCAAATACACCAAGGGTTGCAGTAAATAATTTGGGGCAAAATAGTGTTGAATTATTAGCTTTACCATACACAAGATGTGAAAACTACTGGGATGTTTATTGGGATACTAGACAGCAAGTAGTCGAAGCTCTTGGAAATGCAGGTTATGAAGCACCATTACCACAGCGTATTGTAACAATGACTAAATAGTTTATACAAAGATTCATAAAAAAAAGACTGTTCTAATAAGGCAGTCTTTTTTTATAAAATGACATTCACTTCAATTTCCAAAGAAACTTCGAAGTTATTAAAAACAGTCTCTTGTATTTTTTTTGCTAATTGATGAATTTCTAAACCGGAAGCATTGCCATAATTTACTAAAACTAGGGCTTGTTTTTCATGAATACCAGCATCACCAAAACGTTTACCTTTAAAACCACTTTGTTCTACCAACCAACCTGCAGGAACTTTAACCTCTGTGTTAGAAACTGGATAATTAGGCATGTTTGGATTTTCTTTCTGAAGTTTTAAAAACTGATTTTTAGAAATAACAGGATTTTTAAAAAAACTACCACTATTACCAATTTTTTTAGGATCTGGTAATTTAGATTTTCTAATGGAAACTACGGCATCAGAAATATTTTTTAAAGTTGGTTTCGTAATGTTTTTTGAAGCTAATTCTGTTTCAATTACCCCGTAAGAAGTATTTAGTTGGTGGTTTTTTTTTGTGAGATGAAAACTTACTGAAGTAATAATATATTTACCTTTTTCATCATTCTTAAAAATTGAATTTCTATAACCAAACTCACAAACTTCATTCGGAAATACAACTAACTTACCTGTTTCAATCTTTAAAGCTTCAACTTTGGTAATAGTATCTTTAACTTCTACGCCATAAGCACCAATATTTTGAATAGGACACGTACCAACATTACCCGGGATTAAAGATAAATTCTCAATTCCACCATAATCATTAGAAATACACCACAAAACAAATTCGTGCCAATTTTCCCCTGCATTTACAGTTAAATATACACCTTCATTATTTTCTCTGTCTATAGAGATTCCTTTAATATCTATGTGAACAACAAGTTTTTCTAGATCTTTTGTAAGTAACATATTACTTCCGCCAGATATTAAAAATAAGTCTTTTTCTGTTTTTAAAAGCTGTTGTAGTTCATAAACAGAAGTAACAGATATAAAACGTTTGGCATTTACAGAAATGCCAAACGTGTTATAATTTTTTAATGATATGTTTTTTTGAATACTCAATTAGTTAGGGTATTGCTTTAAAGCCTCTCCTAAAATTTCTACAGATCTAATTAAATCAGCTTTGTTTAAAACATAGGCCATTCTAATTTGGTTTTTTCCTTCTCCTGGTGTTGAGTAAAATCCGCTTGCAGGAGCAACCATTACTGTTTCATTATTCAAGTTGAAATCTTCTAAGAGCCATTGTGCAAAATGATCTGAATCTTTTACAGGTAATTCTGCAACGCAGTAAAAAGCACCTTTTGGTTTGGCTACTTTTACGCCGTTAATTTTTTCTAATTCAGAAATTAGTGTATTTCTTCTTGCAACATATTCTTCTTTTACATCATCAAAATAAGATTGTGGTGTATCTAAAGCGGCTTCACTTGCAATTAAAGCATACGTTGGCGGGCTTAATCTTGCTTGTGCAAATTTAATGGCAGTCTTAATAAACTCTTGGTTTTTAGAAACAATACAACCAATTCTTGCACCACACATACTGTAACGTTTAGAAACAGAATCGATAACAATTGCATTATTATCTAAGCCTTCTAAAGATAAAACAGAGGTGTGCTTTAAGCCATCGTATGTGAACTCTCTGTATACTTCGTCAGCAATTAAAAATAAGTCGTATTTTAAAACAATTTTTTTCAATTTTTCAATCTCTTCTTCAGAATATAAATAACCTGTAGGGTTACCAGGGTTACAAATTAAAATTGCTTTTGTTTTAGGTGTAATTAATTTTTCAAACTCCTCTATTTTTGGTAACGCAAAATTATCTTCAATTTTAGAAATTACTGGAACAACAGTTACACCAGAAGCAGTAGAGAAACCATTGTAATTTGCATAAAATGGTTCTGGAATTATAATTTCATCACCTGGATCTGTAATACTACCAATAGTAAATAATAAAGCTTCAGAACCACCAGTTGTTGCAATAATATTGTTTGCGTTAACAGGAATGTTGTTCTTTACATAGTACTTTGCTAATTTAGTTCTGTATTCTTCAGAGCCTTCAGAGCGTGCGTAAGAAAGTGTTTCTATAGTATTGTTTTTAACGGCATCTAGCGCAACTTGTGGTGTTTTAATATCTGGTTGCCCAATATTTAAGTGAAAAACTTTAACTCCTCTTTTTTTTGCATCTTCTGCAAAAGGTACCAATTTTCTAATTGGAGATTCTGGCATTTGTATTCCTTTTCTAGATATTGAAGGCATATTATTTTTTTTTAAAATTTGTCTCCGCAAATTTGCAAAATATATTTTATATCATGCGATATATTACTGAAACTTTACACGTTAATTTTTTACTAAAAAAGAATTTATGCTAATTTTTTTGTTGTAGTTTTATAAATAACAGAAAAAAAACAATTTGACAAAAAAATATTTTACCTTATTAACACTATTATTTACTGTAATATTTAACAGTAATTCTCAAAATGGTTTTCGTTTTCAAGAAAAGACAAGAACAAAACAAAAAGTGTCTTTTAAATTGATAAATAACTTAATTGTTATTCCTGTAGAGATTAATGGAAAAGAACTTTCTTTTATTTTAGACACGGGCGTTAACAAAACAATCATTTTTAATCTTTTTAAGAATGATAGTATTGGCCTTTTAAACCCAGAGAAAATAACTTTAAGAGGTCTTGGAGGAGGTGAGGCAGTGGAGGCTATAATATCTAAAAACAACAAGATGAACATAAAAAGTTTAATTGGCTACAATGAATCTATTTATGTAATACTTAAAGATTTTTTTGATTTATCGAGTAGAATGGGAACAACGATTCATGGAATTATTGGTTACGATTTATTAAGAAATTTTATTGTTAAGGTGAATTATAAGAGTAAAAAATTGATTTTTTACAATCCTGATGCGCATCCTTACAAAAAATGTAGGAAATGTGAAATTTTACCTATTCAGTTTTATAGAAATAAACCCTTTGTAGATGTTAAAGTGCAATTAGATACTATTGGTGCTAAATTAACTAATGTAAAAATGTTAATAGATTCTGGTGGAAGTGATGCTATTTGGCTTTTTGAAAATTCTAAATCAGAAATTAAAACACCTAAAAAACATTTTAATGATATTTTAGGAGAGGGTTTAAGTGGTTCTATTTTTGGAAATCGAAGTAGAATTCCGAAACTAAAAATAGGGGATTTTGAAATTGAAAAACCAACAGTCTCTTTTTTAGACACACTTTCTACGTTAAACGCAAGGAAGCTAAGAAATAGAAATGGTAGTATTGGTGGCAATGTTTTAAAAAGATTTATTGTTTGGTTAGATTACCCTAATAGACAAATAATGTTAAAGAAAAATGGATCTTTTAAAAGCGGTCTTAATTATAATATGAGTGGTCTAGATATTATATATAATGGAAAACAATTGCTAAAAGTAGCAACTAAAAAATTAGCATCAGATACTTATCGTAATTCTTTAGACACTAAAAATACCGTTTCTTTTGTTACTAATTATACCTATAAGTTTACCCATACTTATGTGATAAAAGGGGTTGTTAAAAACTCTGTAGGAGATAGAGCCGGTTTAAAAGCGGGTGATGTTATTTTAAGTATTAACAGTAAACCAGCTTACGGTTATACATTAAATGATATTATTCTGAAATTACACGAAAAAGACAACAAAAAAATACGCTTTAGAATTGAGAGGGAAGGAATCGATATGGCTTTTCAGTTTCGTTTAGAGAAAAGAATCTAATTATTTAACAGCATACTTTTTTCTTTCTCTAAAAGAGCTTTTTTTTCTACATAGCCTCTAATTTTTAAAAGTTTTCTAGACATTTTTGCATTTGAAAGAATGGTGATTTGTTTAGAAAAACCACCAATAATACTTGTGTTGTAAGAAACTTTTATTTCTCCTTTTTCACCAGGCATAATAGGTTTTTCTGGCTTTTCCGGAACTGTACAGCCACAAGAAGATTGTATGTTTTTTATAATTAAAGGAGCGTCTCCAATATTTGTAAAAACAAAAACTCGCTCTCCGTTAGAACCTTTATTAATTTTACCGTAATTAATTGACTCCTTTTCGAATTTAAATTCTTGAGAATTCATTGAAAAAGAAATAAAGAATACTGCTAATAATGTTCCGAATGCTTTCATAACTAATATTTTACGGTGTAAAATTAAGGTTTATAATTTGTTTTAAAAAATCAACTACTAATTTTTTCTACAAAATAGAGTTTTGTACTTTTGTAGACTATATTACAAAAACAATACCAAAGTATGACAATTCCATCTAAATATGATGCAAGCCAAGTAGAAGATAAATGGTACGACTACTGGATGAAAAATAACTATTTTCATTCAACGCCAGATGAAAGAGAGCCTTACACCATTGTAATTCCGCCACCAAACGTAACGGGAGTTTTACATATGGGACACATGTTAAACAATACCATACAAGATGTATTAATAAGACGTGCACGTTTGTTAGGTAAAAATGCATGTTGGGTTCCAGGTACAGATCATGCATCTATTGCAACAGAAGCTAAAGTTGTTGCAAAGTTAAAAGAGCAAGGAATTACTAAAAACGATTTAACGCGTGAAGAGTTCTTGCAACATGCTTTTGATTGGAAAGATGAATATGGAGGTAAAATTTTGGAACAATTAAAGAAGCTTGGTGCTTCTTGCGATTGGGAAAGAACTGCGTTTACAATGGATCCAGAAATGTCTGAATCTGTAATTAAAGTTTTTGTTGATTTATATAACAAAGGTTTAATTTATAGAGGTTACAGAATGGTAAACTGGGATCCTGAAGCAAAAACAACACTTTCTGATGAAGAAGTAATTCACGAAGAAAGACAAGGGAACTTGTACTACTTACAATATAAAATTGAAGGATCTGACGATACCTTAACAATTGCTACTACAAGACCAGAAACTATTTTTGGAGATACTGCAATTTGTATCAACCCAAATGATGAGCGTTTTACACATTTAAAAGGGAAGAAAGCAATAGTACCTTTATCTAATAGAGTAATTCCAATTATAGAAGATGAGTATGTAGATTTAGAATTTGGTACAGGTTGTTTAAAAGTAACACCTGCACACGATGAAAATGATAAGAATTTAGGAGACAAACACAAATTAGAAGTAATTGATATTTTTAATGATGATGCTTCTTTAAATTCCTTCGGATTACATTATCAAGGGAAAGACAGATTTGTTGTAAGAAAAGAAATTGCTAAAGAATTAGAAGAAAAAGGAATTTTAGTAAAAACGGAAGTACATACAAATAAAGTAGGTACATCAGAAAGAACAAAAGCTGTTATAGAACCAAGATTGTCAGATCAATGGTTTTTAAAGATGAAAGATCTTGCACAACCTGCAATTGATGCAGTTTTAGGTGAAGATGCAGAAATCAATCTATATCCAAAGAAATTTGAAAATACGTACCGTCATTGGATGGAAAATGTACGTGATTGGAATATTTCTCGTCAACTTTGGTGGGGACAACAAATTCCTGCTTATTTCTACGGAGACGGAAAAGAAGATTTTGTAGTTGCAGAAAATATTGATGATGCTTTAGTTTTAGCAAAAGAAAGAACAGGAAAAGAAGATTTAAAAACTACAGACCTTAAACAAGATGAAGATGCTTTAGATACTTGGTTCTCTTCTTGGTTATGGCCAATGTCTGTTTTCGACGGAATTAGAAATCCAGAAAACGAAGAAATTAAATATTATTACCCAACAAACGATTTAGTAACAGGGCCAGATATTTTGTTTTTCTGGGTTGCAAGAATGATTGTTGCAGGATATGAATATAAAGACGAAAAACCGTTTAACAATGTTTATTTAACTGGTTTAGTTAGAGATAAACAAAGACGTAAAATGTCTAAATCTTTAGGGAATTCACCAGATGCTTTAAAGTTAATTGAAGATTATGGAGCAGATGGAGTAAGAGTTGGACTTTTATTAAGTTCCGCTGCCGGAAACGATTTAATGTTCGAAGAAGATTTATGTCAGCAAGGAAAAGGATTTGCAAATAAAATTTGGAATGCTTTCCGTTTGATAAAAGGTTGGGAAGTAGACGCCAATTTGCCACAACCAGAAACGTCTAAAATTGGTTTAGAATGGTATGAAGCAAAGTTTCAAAAAACACTAGCAGAAATAGAAGATCATTTCTCTAAATACCGTTTGTCTGATGCTTTAATGGCAATTTATAAATTAATTAACGATGATTTTTCTTCATGGTTACTAGAAATAGTAAAACCTGCATACCAACAACCAATAGATAAAAAGACTTTTGATGCGATTATTGAAGTTTTAGAAAATAACTTAAAGGTATTGCATCCTTTTATGCCATTTTTAACGGAAGATATTTGGCAATATATTGCAGATAGAACACCAGAAGAAGCCTTGATAATTGCGAAATATCCAGTAATTAAAGATTTTGATTCAAAAATTATTGAAGATTTCGAATTTGCAACAGGAGTTGTTTCAGGAATTAGAACAATTAGAAAAGATAAAAATATTTCTTTTAAAGACGCTGTAGAATTATTTGTGATTAATAATGATAAGAATTCAAGCGAATTTGATGCTGTTATTCAGAAATTAACAAATACTTCCGTTATAAATTATGTTTCAGAAAAAATAGAAGGAGCATCATTTAGAGTGAAATCTAATGAATACTTTGTACCTATTTCTATTGAAAATATAGATGTTGAAGCTGAAATTATAAAACTAGAAGGCGAATTAAAAAGAGCAGAAGGTTTCTTATTCGGAATTACAAAAAAGTTATCTAATGAGCGTTTTGTAAATAATGCACCAGAACAAGTATTAGCTTTAGAGCGCAAGAAAGAAGCAGATACCCTTGCTAAAATTGAAACCATTAAAAGTAGTTTGAATTCACTTAAGTAAAAGTTGATTTTTTTTTCATAATATAAGTCCATAAAAACTAGTTTTTTATGGGCTTTTTATTGTGTTTTATTTTTTTTTAGAAAAAAGCGTATTTTTTGGTAGGGTTTTTTTAAACATAGTTGTTCTAATTATATAGTATAATTTAATAACAAAATAACCGGTAAATGGTTATGTAATTTAAACTAATTTATTATGAACAAACTAATTATTCCAGTTGTAGCATTTTCCCTATTGGCAACATCATGTGTATCTAAGAAAAAATATGCTGCTTTAGAAAGCCAGTATAAGGATACTAAAGGAAACCTTCAAAAAACAACTTTAGAAAAAGAAGCTTTAGAAGGAAAATTTGCGAAAATTGAAAACAGAGTTGCAAGTTATAATGAGAAAATTAATTCTTTAAAAAGTGACAACGTTACGTTACAAAATGAAAATGATGTTAAATTAGATATGGTTGGCAATACGGCTGTTATTTCTAATAAGACAAGAGAAACCATGAGAGCAACATTGTCTAAAGTAGATCCTACACTTTTAGCAAAAGCAAAAACTTTAAAAGATTCTTTAAACCTTGCAATATCTTATAACTTAAAAAGCAAGATGAATACAGAAGATTTAAACAATTCTGATGATATTAATATCGATATTGATCAAACTGTAGTAATGATTTCTGTCTCTGATAAATTATTATTTAATACAGCAAGTTATAGAGTTAAGAAGGGCGCATTTAAGTTAATTAAGAAGTTAGCAAATATAATTAAGTCTGAACCAAGTATGGATGTTATGATTGAAGGTCATACAGACTCTAGAACTATAAATAATGCTAATGTACAAGATAATTGGGATTTGAGTGTAAAAAGAGCCACTTCTATTGTAAGACTTTTAGAAAGTAAATATAAGGTAGACGGAAGTAGGTTAATTGCTTCTGGTAGAGGTTCTACAATGCCTTTAGTTGAAAACACAACCAATGCAAATAGAGCAAAGAATAGAAGAACAAGAATTGTTATTCTACCTAATTTAGATAAGTTTTTTGCATTATTAGCTAACGATAAACCTTTAGACCAATAATTGGTTTAATTATTAAAAACTAAAAAGCGCCCAAATTTGGGCGTTTTTTTTGTTCTATAATATTTCGAATCTATGTTTGATCTTTAATTTTTCTTATCATGGTTTTTGTAAAACTGCATTATTATAAAAGAACCAATAAATGAAGATGCCATACCTTCGATTACCAAAGTAATTATAATTTCAGGCAATGATAAATTCCCTCCAATTAAAAAAGAATTATTCATTACAGACATAAAATTTGGGTTAATAAATTTAATGTAAACTACAACGCCAATTATAGATAAAAAAACTGCCAAAACAGAGGTTATAATTCCTATTCCTAAATTTGTGGTGTATTTTGTTTCTTTATTTCTAAAAACACTTTCTTTAATTGCTAAATAAATTCCGAAGAGTACAAATGCTAAATTTAAGAATCTCAAATATGGATTTTCTTCTAACCCGAATAATTTACATAAGAGGAAAAAAACACCAATCAAAATGGTAGTTAACAAGGCGTTTTTAATAATAATTTTATTTGTTGACATTTTGCTTGGTGTTTTTAAGTTCATAAATAATTATTCTGAATAAGAAATATACTAAGTGTAGATTACAAAGGTTTTCTACCAGAAATAATATTGTAAAGAATTACAATTATTGCAATAACTAATAAGGTGTGAACTAGGTTGTTAGTTGCCATTCCGGGTACAACTCCTAACATTCCTAAAGCCCAAATAATAATACAAACTACGGCTACAAGCCACAAAATACTTCTCATAATATTTAATTTTTTTGTTCATTCAAATTTAGAAAATTTATACAGTGAAGTTTAACGCTATCCATTTAAATATTATCTTTGATGCTTATACATCGTGTTTATGAAAATTATTGCAATGATTCCTGCACGCTACAGTGCATCTCGTTTTCCTGGTAAATTAATGAAAGACTTAGGAGGTAAAACGGTTATACAAAGAACTTACGAAGCTGCCTTAAATACTAATCTGTTTGCAGAGGTATATGTAGTTACAGATTCAGAAATTATTAGAGAAAATATTTCGAATGTTGGCGGAAACGTAATAATGAGTATAAAGGAGCATGAATGTGGTTCTGATAGAATTGCAGAAGCAGTAGCGTTTATAGATGCAGATATTGTTATTAATGTACAAGGAGATGAGCCTTTTATAGACGAAGTGTCTTTGTCTAAATTAGTTGCCGTTTTTAAAGAAGACACAAAGAAAGAAATTGATTTAGCTTCTTTAAAAGTTCAAATAACAAATAAAGAAGATATAGAAAATCCGAATAATGTAAAAGTTATTACAGATGTAAATAATTTAGCTATTTACTTTTCTCGAAGTGTAATTCCGTTTCATAGAGACAAAGACATCGATGTAAAGTATTACAAGCACAAAGGTGTATATGCGTTTAGAAAGCAAGCATTGTTAGACTTTTACAATACACCAATGACGCCTTTAGAAGCTTCAGAAAAAATTGAAGCAATTAGATACCAAGAAATAGGTAAAAAAATTAAAATGGTAGAAACTACAGTAGAAGCTGTTGGTATAGATACGCCAGAAGATTTAGAAAAAGCAAAAAAATATTTAAACCTTTAATAATGCTTAAAGATATAAAAGTAATCGCTTTTGATGCAGATGATACTTTGTGGGTAAATGAGACTTATTTTAGGGAAGCTGAAGAAGTTTTTGCAGAATTACTTTCTAAATATGAAACTAAAAATAAGATAGATCAAGAATTATTTAAAACTGAAATCAAAAATTTAGCTATTTACGGTTATGGAGTTAAAGGCTTTGTACTCTCTATGATAGAGAGTGCTTTAGAACTTTCTAATTATAAATTACCGCAAGAAACCATAGAGAAAATACTAAATATTGGTAAAGAAATGCTAGAGCAACCAATAGAGTTATTAAGTGGGGTAGAAGAGGTGTTACAAAGTTTACAAGGCAAGTTTAAGCTAATTGTTGCTACGAAAGGAGATTTATTAGATCAAGAAAGAAAACTCGAAAAATCTAATTTATTGCATTATTTTCATCACGTAGAAGTAATGAGTGATAAGAAAGATAAGGACTATTTAAAATTAGTAAAACATTTAGATATCGAACCATCGCAATTATTAATGATTGGTAATTCTTTAAAATCGGATGTATTACCGTTGTTAAGAATTGGAGCAGCTGCAGTTCACGTACCATTTCATACAACTTGGCTTCATGAAGAAGTGTCTTTAGAAGCCCAGCAAAAAATAGATTATAGAACGTTTAGAAATATCAAAGAACTTATAACGCTCTTTTAAATAAATAAACTAACTTTGCACCTTTAAAATTAAAACAAATTATGGCTAGCATAAAAAACTTAAAAAAAGATATTAATTACACTTTAGGAGATATTATTGGATATGTTTCAGAAAAAGTAGATGTTAAAGGAGATAATAAAGAAGTTGAAGCAATTATAGATGAAACTATAAATACTTTTGACGCTTTAATTGCAAAAATTAACAAAAAAGGTGTTGAGAACAAGAAAGCGCATTACAGAGCAGTCAGTGCAGATTTAGAAGTTAAAGCGAATGAGTTAGTTGCTAAAATTAACAAGCTTTAAATCTTAACATTTTTTAAACATTTTTTTAACTACCATCAACGATCAGTTGATGGTTTTTTTTAGTAAATTTGAGTACGTTATACTAAACATACTATTATGTGCGTTATAATTTAAATACTAAGAAATATGGCGAGAGCAATGTTTGAATACACTAAAACTGTATTAAAGAAAGTTAGTTTTAATTCAGAGTTATTTTGTAAAGAATTAAAAAAGGGTTTAGAAAGTTTGTTACCTTACGAAAGAGATGAGTTAACAATTTGGTTAAAAAGTTTTACAGCAAATAAACCAGAGTTATTAATTTGCATGACTTTGATAAAATAATAAAAATAAAAAGAGGCTTTTAGCCTCTTTTTATTTTAGCAACTAAAATATATTATTCTTTACTCTTTCTTCCTTTGCCATATTTTCGCATTAGCTGTCTGGTAAACTCTCTTTCTGAAATATGAAGTTTTATTATTTTCTTATAAGGTAAAAACACAGAAACTTTAGAAAGAAAATCTTCTTTAGCAGCAACCATCTTTTTTTCTAAGTCTAATCTTAATAGTACAAATTTCTTTGCTTCAGCTTCTTCTAAGTTATTTAGGTCACCAACTTCTTTAATTTTCTTTTTATATTCTAGACGGCCTTTGTTTCTTAGAAAATCAATTTCTTCTTCGTGTTTGTTGTAAATAGGCCAAAATTTTTCTGCTTCAACAGAAGAAAATTGCAACTCTTGGGTAAGAAAAGCTACTTTTAATGCTTTTATTTTAGCTCTACTTTCTTTGCTGTGTTGTCCGAAAGCATGGAGAGCTGTAAGAAATAGCGTTAAGATTATGATGTGTTTTTTCATATTAATAGTTTTCATTTAATAAAGAAGTACTTCCTGAGTCAATAATGTATTCTTCAATATCATTATTATTAAGATCTGTTAAGGCAAAATCATTTTCATTTGTAATCTCACTATGTAAAAGAGTTGCAAAATCTTGGTCGGATAATTCATTTGAGTTTTCTATAATCCAATTTTCTATGTCTGATTGTGCTAAATTTTCGAAGCTAACTTCTTCGTTACTATAAGTATTAAAATAATTAATACTTAAAAATAAAGCTACAGAAGCAGCTGTTGCAATAGGTATGTATTTTAACAACTTATTCTTTAAGGAAATAACTTTCACTTCTTTTTTAGTTGCTATTTTCTTAATTATGGAATTTTCTAAACCTTCAAAATAGTTTTCAGGAATTATAAACCCATTTTCTTTTGGAAGTTCATCCTCTATAAGAAAGGAAGAAAAACGATCTTCAGCATCACTAAAATAATTTTTAGGTACAGAAAATCCAGTACTTTTATTTAGTACTTGTTTTAAAAAATCTTCGCTATTGTTTATATTGTTTTCCATACAACTATTTAGACCTTTATTTTTATAAAAGGTTTAATCTGTTTTGTTTTTTATATAACTTTCTATTTTCTTAACAGCATGAAAATAAGAGGCTTTCAAGGCGCCAACAGAGGTTTCTAAGATCTCCGACATTTCGTTATATTTCATTTCATTAAAATATTTCATATTAAAAACCAATTGTTGTTTTTGTGGTAAAGTAGCAATTGCTTTTTGTAAAATTTCCTGAATTTCATCACCAGAAAAATAAACATCACTTTCTAAACTAGAGGCCAGTTGTTCATGTATTTCAGAAATAGCTACATTTTTTTCTTTTGCACGTTTGTTTATGAAGGTGATAGATTCATTGGTAGCAATTCTATACATCCACGAAAACAGTTTACTTTCTTGGTTAAACTTGCCTACATTTCTGTAAATTTTTATGAATGTATTTTGTAAAACATCATCAGCATCATCATGGGAAATTACAATCTTACGTATATGCCAATACAAGCGTTCTTTGTATAGAGAAATTAATTCTCTGAACGCCTTTTCTCTAGTATGAACATTTTTTAGTTGTTCTATTAAAACAATTTCGTCTGTCAAGTATGTTTTTTTATTTAGACAAAATGTTTTCCAAAAGGTTTAAAATGAAATCAAATTATTTACTTATTCTAGATCTAGAGTAGCCAAATAAACGTTTTTGTTTAATAATTTCAGGTATACCTTCTGGTAACATTACTTCCCAACCTTCTTCTCCATCTCTAATCATTTTTAAGACTGTTCTAGAGAAAATATCAAGAATTTCAGGATCAAAATCATCAATATTTATAAGTCTCCCATTGTTTTTAAAGAATTTGTACAATTCTTTCATTCTTGGGTGCACTTTTAAGTTTTCACTATTTATATAATCTCCCGAAGCTTGATCGTGGTAAGGATACATGTAGACTTTTAAATCTCTATAGAAAAGTTTACCAAATGCTTCTAGAATTCCACCACTTAAATTACGATAGTATTTTTCATCAAAAATTTGAATAAGGTTGTAAACCCCCATTGCAAGTCCCATTCTTTCTTTTGTGAATTCGCTAAAATACTCTACTAATTTAAAGTATTGTTGAAAGCTGGTAATCATTACATTTTGTCCTAAAGAACACAGTAATTCTGCTCTATCTAAGAAATCTCTTTCGTTAATTTTTCCTTCGGAAGTAAGGTTACTTAAGGTGATTTCGAAAATAACTTGAGTGTTTTCTTCCTTTACCTTGTTTTCTTCTAAGAAAAGCCTTTTAGACTTCTCATACATATCCATATTAACTTTTGTAACAGGTCTAAAACTACCACGTAACGCTAAAATATTCTTCTTATATAAAACTTGTGCAGGTAATAAGTTGTTTCCATCAGGGCCAAACATTACTGCATTAGTCATTCCGTTTTTAAGCAGTTGTAAACTCATTAAACGGTTATCTACGTACATAAAACGTGGGCCAGAGAAATTAATCATGTCAACTTCTAACTGGTCGTTACTTAAATTATCGTAAAAAGATTTTACCAATTCTTTCGGGTTGTCATTTAAATAGAACGCACCATAAATTAAGTTAACCCCTAAAATACCTAAAGTTTCTTGTTGTAAACGAGCATCTGATTCTTTGAAGCGAAGATGTAAAATAATTTCATTATATTCTTCTAAAGGATCTAATTGAAAGCGAATACCAATCCAACCATGTCCTTTAAATTTTTTAGCAAAATCTATAGTTGTTACTGTGTTAGCATAACTAAAAAACAATTTATCTGGGTGTTTAGATCTACTTAGGCGATCTTCCATTAAATCGATTTCGTGACGCAACATTTTTTTAAGACGTGGCTGTGTAACGTAACGTTTATCGTGTTCAATACCATAAATAGCATCAGAAAAATCTTTATCATAAGCACTCATTGCTTTTGCAATTGTACCAGAAGCAGCACCAGATCTAAAAAAATTACGAGCAGTTTCTTGTCCTGCGCCAATTTCGGCAAAAGTTCCGTAAATATCTGAGTTTAAGTTAATTCTAAGTGCTTTGCTTTTAGTAGTTGGTACACTACTTATTTCTTGATCTCCTTTTAAAGAAATGGCCATAAATCGGTTTTTATACGTTATAACAAATGTAATGAATAAGTGTGCTATCAGTCAATTTTTATCTTATTTTTGTTTGAATGAAAATAGATAAAAAACTTTTAAAGATTACCTTTTTAGGAACGGGAACATCACAAGGCATACCAATGATTGCGAGTAATGATCCTGTTTGTTTATCTAAAGAAGTTAAAGACAAACGTCTGCGTTCTTCTGTTTTAATTTCTTGGGATAATAAAGCATATGTAATAGATTGTGGACCAGATTTTAGACAGCAAATGCTAAGAGAAGAGGTGCCGTTAATTAACGGTGTTTTATTTACACATGAACATGCAGATCATACAGCGGGTTTAGATGATTTACGTCCGTTTTGTTATATAATAGGAGAGATGCCTATCTATTTAGATCAGAAAACATTAGATAGTTTAGAACAACGTTTTCAGTATATTTTTTCCAAAGAAAATAGATATCCTGGAGCACCAAGTGTACAGGCAAACGTTGTAGGAAATGCACCTTTTTTTATTGATGATTTAGAAGTAATTCCGATTAATGTGATGCATGGTAAATTACCAGTTTTAGGATATAGAATTCAAAATATTGCTTATTTAACAGACGTAAAAACAATCACTGCTGAAGAAAAGGATAAACTTAAAAGTTTAGATATTTTAATTGTAAATGCATTAAGGATAGAAGAGCATCCTACACATTTTAACTTACAAGAAGCATTAGAGTTTGTGGAAGAAATTCAACCTAAAAAAACATATTTCACACACATAAGTCACAAGTTAGGGTTTCACAACGAAATCTCTAAAAAATTACCTAAAAATGTGTTTTTAGCGTTTGATGGTTTAAAAATTGAGTCTTAGATTTTTAGTAATTATATTTTAATGTATATTTGTTTAAATAGCCTTTTTATTATTGATTTAAGGTTGTCTAGTTTAATGAATATTACCAAAAACTCAACTCAACAAAAATATAAATGGAAAAAAAGTCAGAAAAAAACCAAGCAGCAGAAACTAATCAAGTAGTAGATAGTAGAATTGCAGCAGTTAGAGACTTAATCTTTGGTGAAAATATTCAGCAATATAACTCTGAATTCGAAGATGTTTTCAATAGAATTAAGGCTTTAGAAGATGAAACACAAAAGAACTTAGGAGATTCTGTTAGTAATTTAGAAAATAAATTAGCAGATTTAGAAAGTTTAATGGATCATAAGTTTCAAGATTTAAATGATGATCTAGACAAGAGGTTAGCAGATTTAGATGATGAAAAAGCAGACAGAAAAAAATTAGGAAAAGCCTTAGAAAAAATTGCATTGATGTTGCAAGAATAGATGAGAAAGCAAACTGTAGATAACAAAAAAGACAATCGTTTTGAGTTGCTCAGAGAACTTTTATTAGAAGAGGATAGAGATAAATTTACAGCTCTAAGTGAAGAAATTATTCTAAAAGAAAAATTATCAAAAAGAGTTGTGCCTCTTGTAGATGAAAAAATTGAAGACCTTCGCAAGAATTTTCCTGAATATTTTGGAGATACAATTACTCAAACAATAAAAATTCAAATTAGAGATTCTCAGGATGAAGTAGTGGAAGCTTTGTATCCAATTATGGGTAAATTGATAAAAAAAGCTATTTTTAGTGAAATTACTAAATTATCTGACAGTGTAAATAAAACAATCAAAGAGAAATTTTCTTTAAAAGAAATATTCACACGATTCCTTAAGGGTAAAAAGAATGATGCAGATGTTGTTTTGCAAGAAGTTTTTGAACCAATTATAGAAGAGATTTTTGTTATTGAGAAAGATTCTGGTTTACTGTCTGGAAGTTATACAAGAGGTAGTATAGCAGACAAAGATATGGTTTCTGGTATGTTAACAGCTATTAAGTCTTTTGCTGAAGAGGCTTTTTCTAAAGAGAATCAGAATTTAGAAGATATTAAGTTCGATAACTTTCAACTGACTATTAAAAACTACAAATCTATTTATATTGCCATTGCTACTTCAGGGGTTTTAAACGGAGAATTTAAAGAGGCCATTGCTGATAATGTAAGTAATTTAGCAGAAATTATTTTAAGAGACCGTACTTATTTAGCTGATGAAGTAAAACTTAATACTCTAATTGAAAAACATTTAATAGAATCAAGTTAATGATAGCTAAGAAAGTTTTATTGGTTGGTAATTTTGGCGTTGGAAAAACTTCGTTAATAAGAAGGTTTGTGCTCAATCAATTTTCTGAAGATTATATAAGTACCATTGGTGTTAGGGTAAGTTCTAAAATAGTACAATTTGAAAAGCAAGAAATTAAATTACTAATTTGGGACGTTGCGGGTACAAGTGGAGATGAAAAAATACCAAAAGCTTATTTTTTAGGCGCAAGTGCAGCCATGTTTGTCTTCGATTTAAGTAGAGAAGAAACATATCTAAGCATAGAAAATCATTTAGAAAGTATTAGAAATCTTTCTAGTTTAAAGGAGGTTACCATTGTTGGTAATAAAAAAGATTTACTAACCAAAGAAGAATTAGATGCTGTTATAAAAACAGTTTCTGTAAAAATTGACTTAATTACAAGCGCTAAGGAAGATGATAATGTAGAAAGTGCATTTTTACAATTAGCGTCTCAAGCAATAAAATAAACGTATTTGATACCTGCAAAAATAGAAGATGTTTTTATACAAATTACAACCAGTCTTTCTGGAGTAATTATAAACATTGTTGCAGGGAAATTTGCTAAGAATGAATTTACTCTCCAAGAATCTATTTATAAAACCTGCCCTTTTTTAGAAGGTACTTTAGAAGCTTTAGAAGTTTCGGATCCTTTTTTATTGGAAGGAATGATTATTCTTTCTAGCTCGATAGAGTATAATGTAGATTTAGAATTGTTTAAAAGTGAAGAAAATGTAACCGTTTTAATTCATAATAGAACAAAAATTTATAAATATGTAGATCAGCTAAACCAAAATAGAAACGATATTTTCTTTGTTAAAAGAGAACTTGCAGAAAAAAATTTAGAACTAGATAGGTTGCGTAAAATTGCCGATAAAGCGAATGAAGAAAAATCACGTTTTTTAGCAATGATGAGTCATGAAGTAAGAAACCCATTAAATGTTATTTTGGGATACGCTGAAATGATTTCTGAAGAACAGATTAATGAGAATGTAAAAGAGTACTCAAAATTATTATCGCTTTCTGGCAAGAATCTAAAAGTAATTGTAAATGATGTTTTAGATTTGTCTAGAATTGAAGCAGGTAAATTAGAGTTGATAAACTCACCAATAAATATTAGAGAAATTGCTGAAAATTCTATTAAAAATTTTAGATATCAGAATAAAAACACTCAAGTAAAATTAGTTATTGAAATTGCAGAAAATGTACCTAGTTTAGTTTTAGGAGATGATGTAAGAATCAATCAAATACTATCTAATTTATTATCGAATGCTTTAAAGTTTACAGAAAGTGGTATTGTTTCATTGAAGATTAATTTGATTTCTGAAGAAAGAAATTCTACGAAGATTACTTTCTCTATTTCAGATTCTGGAAGAGGAATGACTAATGAACAAGCTTCTAAAATATTTAACGAGTACCAGCAAAATAAAAAAAGTGACAATCGTGTTTTTGGTGGTGCAGGATTGGGCTTGTCTATAGTAAAAAGACTCTTAAAAGCAATGAATGGTTTTATTTTGGTTGAAAGTGAATTAAATAAAGGAACCACTTTTAAGGTAGAAATTCCGTTTTTAAAAGTAAATTCTTCAAATATTGTATCTGTTGAAAAAGTAGAAGTTTTAACTTCAAAAAGTTTACGAGGTAAAAGAATTTTAGTTGCAGATGATGATGCTTTAAATCAAACAATTGTTGCGCATATTCTTAAAAAGGAAAATTCAATTTTAACACAAGTAAAAGATGGATTAGAAGCATTAAATGTGCTTAAAACTGCAATTTTTGATATTGTTTTATTGGATATTCACATGCCAAATATTACTGGCGAACAGTTAGTGCAACAAAAAAATGATTTTAAAAAAGAAAACAGAGCGCTTCCTTTTTTAGCATTAACAGCAAACACAACACCAGAAGATTTAAAACGATATAAAAGTATCGGTTTTAATGATGTAATAGGAAAACCTTATACAGCTGTTGAATTTGTTAAGCGAATCGGTTTAGTTCTTTAGTGATTTATTTTTGAAGTGTAATTCATTTTAATAAGTATTAATATGTTGTGTTTTTCTTTGTTTATACTTTCTATTCGTTTTAATTAAACGATACCTCAAGTCGTCATAAAACAGACTTATTAATAAAATGATTGCTCCTAAAAGAAGTGTATTTAATTCTAAACCAATACTAGAATAAAGATATCCTCCAGTTATTCCTCCGAGAAAGAAGAAGCAAATTATATAAATTCGTAGTTTTATAGTCGCTTTAATTTGATCTCTTTTTGGATAAGATTTAGGAAAAAATAATTGAGAAAGTTCAATTCCTAAATCTGTAAATAGCCCTGTTAGGTGTGTGGTTCTAACAATGGTATTCGAAATCTTCGTGACATAAGAATTCTGAAGACCCATTGCAAAAAGTAGTAAACAAACAATTAAGTCAGGATATTTTATTTTAGTAACATTGCTTATTAGAGCAATTGCTATTAAGATTAAAGATTCAATAATTGTTGGTAAGACAAAAAGATTCAATTTCTTTTTCTCTCTAAACGCCTCAATAAGGAAACTTGAAAGAAAAGAACCAAATAGAAAAGAAAAGATATAAAGGAAATACACAGTGCCTTTCCAAAACTCGAAATTGGCTACGTCACTAATAAATAAAGCAAAATGACCAGTTACATTTGTTGTTAATTGTTTAAAAGATAAAAACCCTGTAACATTAACAATGCCAGCAACAAAAGATAAAACAGTCGCAATTCTAAGGTTGTGTTTTAAAGTTCTGCTTTTGCCTTGATGTCTAAACATGTTGTAGCTTCCTTTAGATAATAATCTATCGTTTTATAGCCTGTAATTGTAATAACTGTAAACGAGTTTGTTTTTCTAATTCAAAATAAAACTAGAGAATTAATACCAGCGTTTTTTCTTCTTTTTAGAAGCTTCAGATTTTCTTCCTTTTTTATTTTTACTAACTGTATTTGGTTGTGATTTTTTGTTTTTTGGTTTATTTATAACATAAGGATGTTCTGTAATAACCTTAATTGGTCTTTCAATTAAAACTTCAATCAATTTAATATACGCATTCTCATCAGGAGAACAGAAAGAAAATGCGATTCCAGATTTACCAGCTCTACCAGTTCTACCAATTCTATGAATATAAGTTTCCGCAACATTAGGAATATCAAAGTTGATAATCGCATCTACATTTGTAATGTCAATTCCACGAGACGCAACATCTGTAGCTATTAAAATATGTGCTTTTTTTTCTTTAAAATCTTCAATAGCTTTATTTCTAACACCTTGTGTTTTATCACCATGAATACTAGCTACTTTATATCCGTTTTTAGTTAAAGATTCCTCTAACTTATCAACACCAAATTTTGTACGTCTAAAAATGATGATTTTTCCATTTATGGTATTTCTCAACAAATGCAAACATAAATCTGTCTTGTTCTTTTTTGGAAGATAATATAATAACTGACCAATATTCTTAGCCGTAGTTTCTTCAGGGTTTATTTCAACAACAACCGGACTTTTTATTACTTTTTTTGCTAAATCAACGATTTTTTCTGGCATTGTAGCAGAAAAAAGTAAGGTTTGTTTTTTCTTAGGACATAAAGCTTCTATTTTCTTAATGTCAGCTATAAAGCCCATGTCTAGCATTAAATCTGCTTCATCTAAAACAAATATTTCTACTGCGCTTAAGTCGATATTTCCTTGCATTTGTAAGTCAATCAATCTACCAGGAGTTGCAACTAAAATATCAACCCCTTTTGCTAAAATTTCTTTTTGAGGCTCTAAAGAAACGCCTCCAAAAACAGCTGTAGCTCTTAGATTAGAATATTTACTAAAACTTTTAAAGTTTTCTAAAATCTGAATAGCTAATTCACGCGTAGGAGTTACAATTAAAGACTTTATCTTTTTATCGCCTTTTTCTGCATCTTGTTCTTTAAATAATAACTGTATAATTGGCAATGCAAAAGCAGCCGTTTTTCCTGTACCAGTTTGTGCAGAAACAATAACGTTCTTTTTATCTAAAACTAAAGGAATCGCTTTTTGTTGTACTAAAGTTGGTGTTTGAAATCTCTCTTCAGCAACTGCTTTTAAGATAGATTTATTGAAAGGAAAATCAGAAAACTGCATGTATTATTTTTAATGCAAAGGTAGTTTAAAAGTAAGTATATTTTTTGTTCAATTTTGTTTTAATAGTATAGGTGTATAATTTACTTTTATAGTCTGGTTTAGATCAATATTATTTATGAATAAGAAAGAAAACGGACTTAAAAGAATAAAAAAACCTTGGCCAACCAAAGACGCTATGGATCAGGTTTACAAACTGAAACTATGGGGAGATAACAACTCTGATTTTTATTCAGGTGACGGTTCTCATAATTCTGGGATTGTAAAACCTTATATAAATGCTGTTGCAGCGTTTTTAACCTCTTTTAAAAACCTTATTACAGTTTGCGATTTAGGGTGTGGAGATTTTAACGTAGGAAAAGAATTGGTACAATACACAAAGAAGTACGTTGCTATAGATATTGTAAAAGATTTGATAGCCTACAATAAAGAAAAATTTAAAGAAGAAAATTTAGAATTCCGTTGTTTAGATATTGCTAAAGATGATTTGCCTGCTGCAGATTGTGTTTTAGTAAGGCAGGTGTTACAGCATTTATCTAATGCAGAAGTACAAGACGTAGCGCATAAATTAGTGGCTTTTAAATATGTTGTTTTGACGGAGCATATACCAGAAGGAAATTTCACGCCAAATAAAGATATTATTTCAGGACAAGGAATTCGATTGAAGAAACAAAGTGGAATCAACTTATTAATGGCGCCATTTAATTTGAAGGTAATTGAGCAAAAACAATTAGTATCATTTGTTCTAAATGATTCTAAAGGTATTATTGTAACTACTTTATATAAACTTTTTTAAGGCACCTTTTTATTGCTGAAAAGGTGTTTTTGTTTATTAGTATAAAAAAGAGTATGACTTAAATTAAGGCTAAGAAACTTGAAATTTCTTCTTCTGTGGTGAAAAAATTAGGGCTAATTCTAATATTTTCGCCTTGTAAAGTTAATAATATTTTATTTTCTTTAAGTTTTTCAAATAGTACTTTAGTTGTTTCGAAAGCACTTGTTTTAAAATGAACAATTGCTGTTCTTCCTTCTCTTTCTTCTATTGGTGTTACTATTTCATATCCTTTAGCTTGCAGATCAGCGATAATAAGATCTGTGTTTTGAAGTGCTTTCTCATAAATATTTTCGACGCCAATATTAAGAATTAGTTGCAGACCTGCAGACCAAGCCGAAAACAGTGAATATGCAATTGTGCCTGTTTCAAATTTTCGAGAATCGGTATGATAAGAAAGTTGATCATGAATTGCAGGTGCTGCAAACATTCCTGGTAAAATTGGGCTAATTGTTTTTACAACTCTTTTGCTAACATATAAGAATCCCGTTCCATGCATGCCAAGCAACCATTTAAAGCCACAACCAGACATTACATCAATCTGATCTTTCTCGACATCTATTGGAACCATTCCAGCTCCTTGGGCTGCATCTACCACAAATAAGGCGTTATTAGCATGTGCTATCTTGCTTATTTTAGATAAGTTAGGTCTAAAGCCACTATTAAATCTTACAGCGGCAACTGCAACAACCCGTGTTTTGTTATCTATAAGTTTTTCAATTGCTTTAGAATCAAGACTATTGTCTTTATTTAACTTTGCAAACCGAACTTCAACACCTTTACTTTCTAAGTTTAACCATGGGAAAGTGTTGTTCCAATGTTCTTTTTCAGGAATAACAACATTGTCTCCTTTTTTGAAATCGATGCCTTGTGCTACCATTCCTAAACCAACGCCAGTACTTGTGGTAAGTGCGTATTCATCTGGCGAACCACCTAATATTTTTGATAACGGAAGACGAACATCATCACGATTAAATCCTTTTTTATCAATAAAATTTAATTCTGATTTTATAAGTGTCTGCAACTTATCATTTACCAGGGTGTTTAGGGGCGCTTGCGAAGCGCTATTAAGATAAATAAATGCTTCGGTAATTGGAAAAAGTGATCGAATTTCTTTTGTATTCATGTCAAGATTAATTTGGTATGATCTTTAAATTAAACTTTAACTATTCATTTTTAGTTTAATTGTGGTTACAAACGCTCTTCAATCCAGTTTTTAAAACTATAAAAATTTTGTGGCGCAACTCCATGTCCAACATTGTATTCAGAATAGACGTTTTCAAAACCTAATTTGTCTAAAAAAGGTTTAGAATTCCTAGCCCATTCTACTGGTAAAACTTGGTCTACCGAGCCATGAGAACAGTAATAATCGGTTGTAATAGCTGTTGAGATATTTTCTGGAAGCAACTCTGTATTTATGTAACCACTCAATGCGATTACGTGTTGTATTTTATTCGGATAGAAAAAACTCAAAGAATAACTTAAAATAGCACCTTGACTAAAACCTAAAAGAAAGGTTTTCTCAGAATTTGTGTTGTATTTTTTCTTTATTTCATCAATAAAAATGGCAATTTTATCAATGGATTCTTTCGCTTCTTTTAAATCGGAAAACTTTCCGTTTTTATCATCAAAATTAATAGAATACCAAGCATAACCGCCAAACCCCATAGAAAGCGGTGCCTGTGCACTTACAATTAGCAAATTGTCTGGTAATTCTTCTGCAAAAGAAAATAAATCTTGTTCATTACTACCGTAACCGTGTAGTAAAATTAATAAAGATGGGTTTTCTAAAGCAACTTTAGGTTCTCTAACGATATAATGTAAATCACTCATTCTAAAAAAAACTTAATTAAATATTTTTAAACCATTCTTGAAACTGTTCACCAATAAAAGGAACTAATTTTTCTTCACCTTTAATTGCTCCGAATAAAGAAATAATCCAAAGAACAAAAACTAAAATACCAACAATCCAACCAGCAGTAGCACCAATGTATCTATATACTATGTATTGATTAGCAAAGTACAAAAGGTTTAAGCCAATCATTTGTCTTATATAGAAACTAGCAAAATAATTTTTTTTACTGTTGTTCATAATAAAAGCGATAAGTAAGCCAATTACCCATAAATGACTAATAATAGCGGTTGTTTTTCCTTCTTTTACTGTATAATTTTCCATGTAATTGTTAATTTAATATAAGTTGATTATTAGAGAAGATACCATATACTTTTCCGTTCATTTTTTTGTTGATAAATGGACTGTTTTTAGAGGTAGATAATATATCTTTTTTTGTAAAAGTGTATTTTTCTTCAGGATTAAAAAGTGAGATATCTGCTGTTTTTCCTTCCGAAATAGAATTGGTTTCTAAACCAAAAATTTGTCTTGGTTTTGAGGTGATGTTTTCAATAAAATCGTTTAAATCTAAAACAGAATTTATTGCGCCAAATAAACTTTCTAAACCAATGACTCCGTCTTTTGCTTCGCTAAATTCTAATTTTTTATGTTCAATATCAATAGGATTGTGGTCTGACGTAATAATATCAATAATACCAGATTTTACACCTTTTTGAAGCGCTTTACAATCTGCATTTGTTCTTAATGGCGGGTTTGTTTTATAATTGCTATCGAACTCATTTAGTTCGTTATCTGTTAATGTTAAGTGGTGTGCAGAAACACTACAAGTAACTTGCAAGCCTTTCTTTTTAGCGTCTTTAATAAGTGCTATAGACTTTACGGTAGAAATTGTTGGAATGTGCAGTTTACCACCAGTATACTCCAGTAAAAACAAATCTCTAGCAATTTGTAATTCTTCTGCCAATGCAGGAATTCCCTTTAAACCTAATTTTGTGCTGTTAATGCCCTCATGTGCAATTCCTTCCCCTGCAATAGCTCTGTTTTTCGGAAAACTTAATATCAAACCATCAAAATTCTGAGCGTATAATAAAGAGACTTTCATCAAATTATCGTTGTCAATTGGTTTTTTATAATCGCCAAAAGCAATTGCGCCAGATTGTTGCATGTCATACAGTTCTGCCATGTCTATACCTTTGCTTTGCGTGGTTAAGGCGGCAATTGGATATAATTTTGTAGCAAACCCATTTCCTTTATGAATTAGAAACTCTACGGCAGCTTTATTGTCAATTACAGGATTTGAGTTTGCGTTCACAGCAACTGCTGTAAAGCCACTTTTTGCAGCAACTTGCAATCCGTTTTTAATCGTTTCACGTTCCTCGTAACCAGGTTCACCAAAAGAAACACTCGTATCGAACCAACCACAAGAAACATGTAGGTTTTCTTTAGTTACAATAGTGTATTCTTTTTTAGACGGAATGGTATCGTCAATTTGTTTGATAATACCTTCTTGAATTAAAATATCTTTTTTTTGTTGATGGTATGGGCTAGAAGAATCTATAATCGTTGCCGATTTTATAAGCGTAATCATGGTTTATAGAATTTTAAAATCAAAATTTCTAAAAACAAAGATACAATTGCCAATGCTAAAAACCATTTCCAAAGCCAATGAACTTCATTATTTTTATTAATTTTTTCGAAAACCTCTTCTATAGATGAAGAAATTGTGATGTTTTTATGCTGCTCTTTTAAAGT
The DNA here is from genome assembly GCF_002831685.1 of Polaribacter sp. ALD11. NCBI lineage: Bacteria > Pseudomonadati > Bacteroidota > Flavobacteriia > Flavobacteriales > Flavobacteriaceae > Polaribacter > Polaribacter sp. ALD11. Next base: position 246,485 of record NZ_CP025119.1, read on the forward strand.
ATTCAAATCTAGAAAATGTAATAAACTTTCTTCTTTTGGGTAATTAAAAGCGATGTCTTTAATTTTAATATCATCTTTTAGTATTTTGTAAAAACCGGCTTTTAGAGGTTGCTCTTTGGTAGTAATTACAACCTTGTTTTGGAAGGTTTGTTGCATCGGAATAAAAGAGTTATTTGCATTTGAAATTGCTAAAATTTCATCTTTACTAATCTGTGTTTCTATTTCTATTTTATTTTCTTGATGTATGCGATAGGCTAATTTGGGGTATTGAATACTCATTTTACCAAAGTTGTAAAAGACAGGTACAATTAAAGGTGAATTTAAAAAGTTACTGTTGTTTTTATTCAGCGCGCTAGAAATATAATAAGTATTACTATTTGCTAATTGACTTATAAAAGGTGAGTTGTTTTCGAAGGAAACTATTTTAGAAATATTGGTTAAAATGGGGTAGTGGGTTTGCACTGTTGGGTATTGAAAATTAGAAACTTTTTTAGAGAATACATTTTTAAAAATGGGGTGTTTATAATTGATATTTGTAATCTTTAAAGTGTCCTTTTTTTGAGGTTCAATTTTACCTAAATTCAATTTTTTTAGAAAGATATTGTAAGAAGAAATGTCTGTTTTTTCATTCGGAATAATGACAATACTTCCGCCGTTTTTAGAAAAATTAACTAGGCTTTTTAATAAAATTTCTGGAATGTTTTCTAACTCATTCAATACAATTAATTGTTGTTTTTGAATGGTGTTGTAATTTATGTTTTGTGGTGAATAATTAGTGAATTCAAATTCCTCTTTTGTGTAAATTTTATTTAAAAAAGTAGCATCATTTCCAATAGCTAAAACACGTGTTTTTTGATTGTTATTTAGTGTGAAGTAATAAGTGTTGTCAAACGAAAAAGTGTCGCTAAAAGAAAGTTCTACTTTCCCTAAGAATTCAGGTGTGTTTTTTACGGTGAACTGAATTGTTTTGTCTGTATCTTTCTCAATAGGGAAGGACTGTTTGCTAATTAAGTTATCTCCGTTAAAAAGGGCTATTGGTAGGTTGTCTTTTTTACTTCCTTGATTTTTTATAATTACATTTACGGTAAAATTATCATTGTTTTTATTGTTGATAAAAACACTGTCTATCGAAAGATTACTTTTTAGGCTGGCCTCTAGTTTTATAGCAGAAAAAACGGGTGTTACATTTGTAAACTTTTTTCTGTAAGTATTCTGAAAATCAGATATTAATATGTTTTTATTTAAAGTGTTTGTTTTGGTTTTGTTTTCTTGGCCGATTTTAAGTAAAACTGTCTCTAAATCTAATTCTATAGCTGTGTTTTCTAATTTTAAAAGTACATTTTTTAATTCGTCTTTGCTAATGTCTTTGTAGAAATTGGTGTTTGTTAGTAAGGAATATACGTTTTTAGAATCTGTGTTTTCTATAATTTCTTGTGCCGCTATCTTTAATAAATTTCCTTTTTTTCCTTTGGTATTAGTGCTTAAAGAATTGTCTAAGTAGATGAAGTTGTGTTGCTTTTTATTGCTATTTTTATTACTAAAGTAAGGTTGGGAGAAAGCTAAAAGTATCGCGAAAAATAACAGCAATCTCGTTGCTAGTATTAACCACTTTTTTATACGTGAACTTTTACGAGTTTCCTTTTGTAGTTTTTGTAAAAAAGCAACATTGGTAAATGGTACTTTAACAAACCTTTGTAGCTGAAAAAGATGTACTAATATCGGTATAATTAGTAGTGCTAAAAAGTATAAAACTTCAGGGTTTTTAAATTGCATTTAGTTGTAATTATTCATTTTATGAAAGTATAAATTTATTACAAAAAAAGGGATTTAGAAACACTTGTTCATTTTTAATTAAAACTTTTCGAAAACGCCTAACCCAAAGAGTGCAAAATCATATTTTACAGGATCTATTTTGTCTAGTTTTCTAAGATTTAGATCTAATTCAGAAACAGCTTTCCAGTCGTTTTGTTTTCTAAGTAAGAGCTTTAATTTTCTTGCAACGTTGCCAGAATGTATGTCTAATGGGCAAGATAAATCAGCAGGATTATGTGTGTTCCAAAGTCCGAAATCTACATCCTTTTCATCGTTTCTAACCATCCAACGTAAGAACATATTTATTCGTTTTGCAGCAGAATTTTTCAAAGGATCTGAAATATGTTTCTGAGTTCTTTGTAGGTGTTCAACTTCAAAAAATAAGATTTTGAAGTTATTTATTGCGGTTTGATAAGTGTTGGAATTGTCTTTTATTGATAGCGCATTTTCTAATCCGCCATGATTTATGTAGATATGTTGTAACGATTTTATAAACTGTTGAAAGTCGATATAATTAAAAGTTCTGTGAACAAAACCTTCTAAACTTTTCAACTCTTTTTCTTGATGATTTAAGATGAAATCGTGCGGAGAATTGTCTAAAAGTTCCATCATTTTAGAAGCATTTCTAATAATCATAGTTCTGTTTCCCCAAGAAATAATAGCCGTTAAAAAGGCAGCAATTTCAATGTCTTCTTTTTTAGAAAATAAATGCGGAATTTGTATGGGATCTGACTCTATGAATTTAGGATTGTTATATAAGATAACTTTTTCGTCTAGAAATTCTTTGAGTTCAGATTTTTTCATAAATTTTATTATTTAAAGATAAAACTAAGTAAAATTAAGGTTCCGTTATAGCACCCATGAAGTAATATAGACCATTGCAAGCCAAAACGGACTCTTATATACCCAAAATAGCCACCTAACAATATTTGTGGTAATACGAGTAAAGGGGATAATAGCAAAGTATTGGTTGTTATATCAAAATTTGTAATGTGAATAAAACCAAATAATAAAGCAAAGGCATAAAATGCAATTTTAAAATATTTTGGTTTCTTAAAAGCTGTTATTGGACCTCTAAAAAGGGCTTCTTCTATAGCGGGAACAGCTATTGCACCCAACAAAAACATTTGAAGAATTCCCATGTTTTCAAACATGGCTTCAACTTTATGATTTTGCATATTTACCCATCCCATTTCTTCTATTAATGCAAAAATAGGAGAGATGATGATTCCTGTTAAAAGACTTATAATAAGAATTCGAAAAAATATGGTAAATCTGTAATTTAGACTTGTATTAGAATCTTTTTCAAGAACAGGGTTTTTTAAATAGGTAATTAAGTTTAGAAAAGTTTCCTTCATGTTAAAGTTTACGTATTAATAGTATAAAGGCCTAAATTATTACAGAATTAAATTATTTTACCATCTTTCATGGTTAATTTTCTGTCTGCCATTTCTGCTAGTTCTTCATTATGGGTTACTAAAACAAAAGTTTGTCCAAATTCATCACGAAGTTTAAAGAATAACTCATGTAAATTTTTAGCAGATTCGCTATCTAAATTACCACTAGGTTCATCAGCTAAAATTACTGAAGGATTATTTATTAACGCTCTAGCAACGGCAACACGCTGTTGTTCTCCACCAGAAAGTTCATTCGGTTTGTGGTTTATTCTATGAGATAAACCTAAGAAATCTAAAATTTCTTTGGCTTTTTGTTCTGTTTCTTTCTTCGTTTTTTTTCCAATATAAGCTGGAATACAAACATTCTCTAATGCTGTAAATTCGGGTAATAATTGATGAAATTGAAAAATAAAACCGATATGTTTATTTCTAAAAGAAGACAATTCTTTGTCTGATAGGTTTTTAAGAGAAATACTGTTTAAAGAAAGTTCAAAATTTTGGGCAGATAAAGGTTTGTCTAAAGTACCTAATATTTGTAGTAATGTTGTTTTTCCTGCTCCAGAAGGACCAACAACGGCAACAATTTCTCCTTTTTTGATGTGTAAATCTACACCTTTTAAAACCTCTACATCACCATAATATTTGTGAATATTTTTACAAACAATCATACCTTTTCTAATTTAAAAACGAATGTATAAAAAAGAAATCAGAAACACCTAAATGCGCTTCTGATTTCAATTTTAAACTTTAAATAAATTAAAAAAGTATGTTTTAAAAAATACTTTTTAGAGCGTTATAATCTATAAAATAGACAAATCTTAGAGATAACGTGTGTTGATTAGGTTGATTAAATAGGTTTTCTAGGTTTTTATAAAAATCTAAACCCGATTTATTGTTAGCATCAAAAATAGAATTTCTATAAAAGACAATTAATTGACTTCCTGGAGCAAATTGCCAGAAGTAATTCAAATCTAAATTCCAGCTATTAAAATTTACATCTTTACCGTTGTAGTTTGCCTTTTTAGAAAGAGAACCATCAGCATTTAGATTGTAATATCCATTGTAAGCAACATCACTCCAATAATGCCTAAAACTTAATGATAATGAAGAGTTTGTACTAAAATTATATTTACCCGAAATGGTGTTTGTGTAGCTTTTTCTATCTCTTTGACCAAAAATAACGTTGTTAGCATCTTCGCTTACATAGCCTTGATCATTGTCGGTTTTGTTATAATTTAGGCTGTATTGTAGAGAAAACTGATTTGTAAAACGGTAACGAGGTGTAACCTCAAAACCATAACTTTCTTGTGAGTGATTTGAATGTCCTGTAAAATAGGCATCTGCATTTATCTCTAATTTCTTTTGAGAATTTGTCGAAATCCAACCACCTACATTTAATTTTTCAGGTCTTTTAAAATATATTCCACTTGTGCTTCCTTGCCTTGGTTCGAAATAATCTCTATTTTCTGAACCGTAATTTAAGTTTCCACCAAAAGTGAAACGTTGTTTTGTTTGAGCACTAGCATTAAGACCTGCTTCATACCCTGTAAAAATCCCCGAGAAATGTTGGAAATTTGCTTGATTGTAAAAATTGAAACTATATCTGTTAAATTTTGTTGTAGGGTGTAGTGTTCGCCAACCTGCACTACCATAAATACTTTGTTGGTCATTAGAAAATAGGATTCCTAAATCATTAGGGTTAAAATCTTTGTTTTCAAAATTATAGCCCAGTTCCCAGTTCCAATGCCCAGAGTTTTTACCAAAGCTCGTATCAAAAGTATAACCAGTATTCGGGTTGTTAATGTCATCGGAAATAGCACTCATTTTAAAAGAACCATCTACATTGTATTTACTATCTTTTGTTTCTAGATGCCAATCTAAAGCAGAAACGTTTGCATCTCTAAACCTACCATCACGTGTAACATTTGTATTAATTAATGTTACTGTAGAGTTTTGATTGAACTGTTGGTCTAAAACCATGATATTATAATTTGTAAAAGGACTTATTACCTCTTTTCTAGTAGTAATCGTTTCGGTTGTTTTACCACCATTCATTTGTTCGGTTGTTGTTTTTATTGTGGCTTCTGTGTTTTCTGTGATTGCATTAAAAAAACCAATTCCCAAACCACTTTTTGTTCTACCAGATATTTTTACAGCATTTAGCATCGTTACTTTTCTAGGGTAATCTATAATTTCCTCATGAATTCTTGATCCATTTCCATCAAAATTATCTTGCTTTATTAAGTTAGATGAAATGTTAAATTGATCTATTGGAGAGCCTCCTATTCTTCTAGAATAAAATAATTGTCCTTTGTTAAATAGCTCTGTTCCTTCTGTGAAAAATTGACGTTGTTCAGAGAATTGTTGTTCAAATGGACCTAAATTTAGTTCTACATTGTCGAAACCAACCTGACTAAAATCTGGTATTAAAGTGGCATCTAAAGTAAAATTATCTGTTAAACCATATTTTAGATCCATCCCCACACTGTAGTCAAACTTTGTTTTTCCATCAAAAGAAACAGATGTTGCAGAAGCGTAAGGGTATAAATTTAATCTTGTTGGTGGTGTAATATTATTAAAACCTTCTATTAAACCATCATATTGTGTCCATCTTCCAACAGAATTATCAATAAAAGTCCAAGTATGTTGTTCATTTAATTTTTCTAAACGTCTATGAAAATTAAAACCCCAAGACTGTACAGGTCTATTTGCAAAACGAATTGCTCTGTAAGGTAATTTAATTTCTACATTCCAACCTTTGTCTGTAATTATAGTAGCACTTTCCCAAACAGCACTCCAATTAAAATCTTCATTACCATTAGATACTTTAGCGTCCGCTTGGTTTCCTGTGCTTTGCACAATGAATTGAAAAGGATTTTGACCATCATCATTAGGGTTAATAGTTACCGAAAAGAAATCTGCTTGACCAAAATTATCTCTCACAGCAAATTCTTGTGGAATATTAAGAGGATCTGGATCTCGCATTTTAGCAGAAATATATACGGCATTGTTATCATAAATAACTTTAACAGCAGTTTGATACTCTGAAGAAACCAACTTTCCATTATCTGGTCTTAAAATAACAAAGTCAGTTAATATTTCTGCATTTTTCCATGCACTATCATTTAAGAGACCATCAATTTTAGGCGCTATAGAAACCCTTGTTGTAGTTGTTTTTTTTCGGTTTTCATTAGTCTGTGCATAGATTCTAAATGTACAGAAAAGTACTAATTGTAATACTAAAATTCGTTTAAACATGCGGTTTTTTGGTTGATTATGTATAAGGAGATCGCAAAAGTATTTATCCCTATGAAATTCATTTCACAAAATTGTGTTAATTGTAATAAAGACCTTTTTATTATAAAAGTGTGACAGATACCAATCGTTAAAAATTTCCTAAAGAAATTTAATAGCTTTTTTTGTTTATTTTTATTTAAAACATTGCAGTAAATAACATCTGAATTTGTATTTTTGTTACCGTTTTAAAACATTTATAGGATGAACTTACACGAATACCAAGGAAAAGAAATATTAAATAGTTTTGGAGTTAGAATTCAAAGAGGAATTGTTGCAAGCACTCCTGAAGAAGCTGTTGCAGCTGCGAAAAAACTAACTGAAGAAACTGGTACAGGTTGGCACGTTATAAAAGCACAAGTACACGCAGGTGGTCGTGGAAAAGGTGGTGGTGTTAAATTGGCTAAAAATTTAGACGAAGTTAAAAGTATTTCTGATGATATTTTAGGAATGATGTTAATTACACCTCAAACATCTGCTGAAGGAAAATTGGTAAATCAAGTTTTAATTTGTGAAGACGTATATTACCCTGGAGATTCTGAGCCAGATGAATATTACATGTCTGTTCTATTAAATAGAGCTACTGGTAAAAACATGATTATGTATTCTACAGAAGGTGGAATGGATATTGAAACTGTTGCAGAAGAAACACCACATTTAATTTTTACAGAAGAGATTGATCCTTTATTAGGAATCATGCCTTTTCAAGCTAGAAAAGTAGCCTTTAACTTAGGTTTATCTGGTGTTGCATTAAAAGAAATGACAAAGTTTGTTACCAATTTATATAAAGCATACATTGGTTCAGATTCTGCTATGTTTGAAATTAACCCAGTTTTAAAAACATCTGATTCTAAAATTATGGCTGTTGATGCTAAAGTTTCTTTAGATGAAAACGCATTATATAGACATAAGGATTATGCAGAAATGCGTGATTTACGTGAAGAAAATCCAATTGAAGTTGAAGCAAAAGCTGCTGGTTTAAACTATGTAGATTTAGACGGAAACGTTGGTTGTATGGTAAACGGAGCTGGTTTAGCAATGGGAACTATGGATTTAATTAAAGAATCTGGTGGTGAGCCTGCTAACTTTTTAGACGTTGGTGGTACCGCAGATGCAGAACGTGTAGAAAAAGCTTTTGGTATTATCTTAAAAGATAGTAATGTAAAAGCAATTTTAGTTAACATCTTTGGTGGTATTGTACGTTGCGATAGAGTTGCACAAGGAGTTGTTGATGCATACAAAAGTATGGGAGACAAAATTACTGTGCCAATTATTTGTAGATTACAAGGTACAAATGCTAAAGAAGCAAAAGAATTGATAGATAATTCTGGAATGGAAATTATCTCTGCTACAGAATTTCAAGAAGCTGCAGATAAAGTACAAGAAGTTTTAGAAGCTTCATAAACTTTATTTATCAACGATAAAAAAAAGCCTCACAATTTGTGAGGCTTTTTGTTTTTTTAAATTATATTGAAACACGTTAATAATATACATAAAATGAAAAAAATTTTAATACTACTATTATTGCCTTTACAGATATTGGCACAGGAAGTACCTAACTCAACCGTTTTTTGGAATACCTTAAAAGAGCACTGTGGTAAAACATATGAAGGTGAAATAGTTGCAGGAGGGAAAGAAGGAGATGGTTTTACGGGGAAAAAATTAGTAATGCATGTTCGTTCTTGTGAAGAAAATACAATTAGAATTCCTTTCTTTGTTGGTGATGATAAATCGCGTACTTGGGTTTTTACAATAAATGAGGATGATTTAATTCAATTGAAGCACGACCACAGACATAAAGATGGGGCAGAAGATAAAGTAACACAGTACGGAGGTATAAACTCTAATACTGGTTTAGCTAATATTCAGTTTTTTCCTGCAGACCAGCATACAGCAAACTTAATACCTTATGCTTCTAATAATATTTGGTGGGTTACTTTAAATGAAACTAGCTTTACGTATAATTTACGAAGAATAGGATCTGAAAGACTCTTTTCTGTAAAGTTTGACTTAACGAAAAAAATAAAGACTCCGAGTGCACCTTGGGGAAGTGAAGATTAACTTATTAGAGAGCTATGGGAAGTGTATTGTATGTGTCTTATTATTAGATTTTTATTTTTAAATAGAATAATAATTTTATATTTATTAAAAACGCCTCATTTTCATGAGGCGTTTTTACTTTTATCCTATTCTTAAAAAATTAGTTACGAATATGTCCTTTACCATAAATATAATATTTATTGGTTACTAATTTTTTCAAACCTAAAGGACCTCTGTGGTGTAATTTATCGGTACTAATTGCTAATTCTGCGCCAACACCTAATTGCCCACCATCTGTAAACCTGGTAGATGAATTTTTATAAACTGCAGCACAATCTACTTGTTGCATAAAGTTATCTGCGTTTTCATCATTCGTTGTCATGATTGCTGCTGAATGTCCGCCAGAATACTTGTTAATCATTTCTACAGCTTCATTAAGATTATTAACAGCACCGATGCAACATTTTAAAGCCAAAAATTCTTGTCTCCAAATAGTCTTATCTGTAATTAGCGACTCATTTTTCAATACATTTTGTACATCCTCGTCTACTAATATACTTACATTTCTATCTTTTAAGACAGTTTGTAACTCTTTTAGTTTGTTGTTAAAATCTTCTATATTTTTGTTGATAAGGATTTTATCTAAGGCATTACAAGCAGAAATTTTAGCGGTTTTTGCATCGATTATTACTGCCAACGTTTTATTCCAGTCTGCTTTTTCATCAACATATAAAAAGTTATTTCCTCTTCCGCTTATTAAAACGGCGCATGTTGCATGTTCTTTAACAAAATTAATTAAGCGTTCTCCACCTCTTGGTACAATTAAATCTAATTGTTCTGTTGGGTTTTTTAAAAACTCTTGTGTTTCTTTTCTGTCCATTTGCAACAACTTAATATAATCTTCACTTATATTATTTTCAGTTAATGCTTTGTGCCAAAACTCTACCAATACTTTGTTACTAAATATCGCTTCTTTACCACCTTTTAGTAAAATTCTGTTATTAGATTTAAACGCTAGAACAGCAGCTTCTACGGTAACATCTGGTCTAGATTCGTAAATAATCATGATGGTGCCAAATGGCGAAGTTTTATTAGTCACCTGCAATCCGTTTTCTAAAACATCATTACTAATAATTTGATTCACAGGATCTTCTTGTGCCTTTACTTCGTTGATGGCTTTTATCATTCCATCAATTTTACCATTATTTAAAATTAAACGATCATACATCGCTTGGTCTTCTTTATTAAAAGCATCTAAATCTTTTTTATTTGCTTTTAATAACAATTCCCGATTTTCATCAAGAATTTTTGTCATGCTTTGTAAAACATTATTTTTTATGGTTGTGTTTAATAATTTCATTGTGTAAGTTTTTAAAGTGCCACTTTTGTACCAACAGACTTTCCGTCGATAATATCAATAATGGTATTGTCTCTTTTTCCGTTTGCGATATAGGTAGGAATGTTCTTTGCTGCAGCTTCTTGTGCATAATCTAATTTAGACCCCATTCCGCCACGACCTTCACCAGGTTTCTTGTTGCTGTCTTTAATGTATTTATCTAAATCTTCATCAGGATTTACATTTGTGATTAAATCGCTACTTTCAGATTCTGGATGTCCGGTATACAATCCATCAATATCTGTTAAGATAATTAATTTGTCTGCATTAATCAATTGTGCAATCAAACTCGCCAATTCATCATTATCAGAAAACATAGACATGGTTACAGAAACGGCATCGTCTTCATTCGCAATTGGTATTACACCTTCTGCTAACAAACCTTCACAGCAATTAATCATATTTTCTCTATGAACACCTTCGCTAAAATCTCTTTTAGTAGGTAAAACTTGGGCACATTTCATACCATAATCATTAAAGATATTATAATAATGGCGCATCATTCTTGGTTGTCCAATAGCAGAATATACTTGTCTTCTTTGTGTTTCATTTTCAATATTAGATTCTCCTAAAACTTCTTTACCAGCAATTACAGAACCAGAGGAAACTAAAATGGAAATAATTCCACGTTCATATAATTCTGCAACTTGTTTTACTAAACGTCTTAAAACAGGTCTAACAATTCTGTTGTCTCTGTTGGTCATTACGTTTGTTCCTACTTTAATTACTATTCTTTCTTTATACATTTTAATGTTCTTTACCTAACTCTACAGCTCTATTAAAAGCGGCAAAAGCGGCGTCTTTAATTAATTCGTTTACATTATTATCTTCCATAGAATCTAAAGCTGCACGTGTGGTACCGCCTTTAGAAGCTACTTTTTCCATCCAAGAATTTGGCGATAAGTTAGATTGGTTAAAGAGTTCTACTGCACCTGTAAAAGTCTGACTTACCAACACTGTAGAGTCTTTTTTTGAAAAGCCCATTTTTAAAGCTGCTTCCATCATACTTTGCATAAAGTAGAAAACGTATGCAGGTCCACTACCAGAAATACCTGTAGATGCATCGATAAATTTTTCACTGCTTACTTCCATAGATTTTCCAGTGGTATCTAAAAAACTTTCAACAGTTAATTTTTCTATTCTAGACACTTCTTCAGAAGTTACGTAAGATGTTAAGCCTTTACCAATTTGAGCGGGTAAATTAGGCATTGCTCTTACAATCTTGTTTAAACCAGAATATTTTTTGATGTTTTCTATATTAATACCAGCCATTATAGAGACTAAAACTTGCCCTGGTTTTACAAATGGTTTTAAAGCTTTAAATAGGTTTTCTGCATGGTATGGTTTTACAGCAATAAAGATAATGTCTGCTTTAGGTACACAATCTTCTAGTTCCTTAAAAGCATCAAAGTGAGAAATTTCATTCAATTCTTCTAACTTCTCTTCAGATTTGTCTAAAATCATGATGTTTTTTTTCTTCAACAATTTTGATTTAGACATTCCTTGAGCATAAGTTAGACCCATGTTTCCTGCGCCAATTACTAAAATTTTCATTTTGTTTTAATTAAGTATTATTAATTTTCTTTGTTATTATTTATTTTGATTACTTTTTATGCAATGTCATTTGAATTTTTTTGGATTCAAATCCGTTTTTTTCAAATAATCCAATCGCATCATTTTTTTTATTAATGTTCAGTGTAATATTTCCGTTACAATAGTCAATAGCTTCATTTAATAGTTTTGTGGCAACGCCTTTGTTTCTAAACTCTTTATGAACAGCCAAATAAGCTAATAGATTTTCTGACTGGTATTCACTCATTCCTGTTTTATTAATAATGGTAGCTCCAATAATTTCATCATCTTTCTCCATAACAAAAGCATAACCACCTAAACTAGGAATTTCTTTTGCAGCATATAATAAAGATTTTCTTATGGCACTTTTATCGTCTCTATTTTTTTCTAAATGTTGGTGTATAAAATTTGTAATTTTATCTATATTTAAGAACGACAACCTTGTATAGGCGTCAAATGTTGTTATAACCATTATTAATTGATATAATTTATCTGAAAGCGATAAAATGAATAGCTACATAGCTAGTTTTCTTCTGAAAAAGATAAAATCTTTAATCAAAAAAAAGAATAAGTACTTTTGATGAAATGCTTAAAATAGAGGGTGAGGAGGTATGAATTTTTTAGGTTGATTTCTAAAAACTAAAAAATTAAAATTGAATATTCTAAAGTTACGCTGTTCGTGTATCCTTACTTTCATTTTACAAAGTTACAAAAATGGTTGCCATAAGCCAAGTTATAAAGGGTTTATTAAAAAAAACTCTTGGTAAAACTCTTATTATATTTGATGTTTTAGTGACTATTTTTTTATGTTATTTTTAAATCTTAAGAATATATAATTAGTTAAAATGTATGTTTTTTGAAATTGTGTTTCAACAAGCTATATAGAAAGCAAGTTAAGTTTCGGTGCTGTAAAAAAAGGTTCGTTAAATACTTTAAAAAAAAATATAAAATGAAGGCTTAGTTTTATTGTTTCTTAACATTAATTTAAAATTTATAATATTGTAAAAACTTTGATAACACGAAGTTTACAAATGGATAATTAATATTTGTTTAATTTGCGTTAAATTGATATTTATATGTTTGGTTGGGCAGGTGCTTTGTTATTTATTATAGCCTATTTGTTTTTGCTATTAGAAATTTTCACTACAAAAGAAAAAATGTATCATATATTTAATGCTTTAGGAGCTATTTGTTTATTAATTAATGCATTATATCTAGATGATACCCCAAACCTTGTGGTTAATTTGGTTTGGTTAATTATTGCAATAATTTCTATTTTTAAAATATTTCTAAAAAATAGAAAAGCTTAGTTTTTAGTTGAATTGAAGTAAGCTTAAAGCATACTTTTGATATAATTTGACTTTGTTCTTATAGTTTTCATCATTTTCTTCGAATAACCCTAAATAATAATAAGCACCATCAATTAGTGCATACATAATTTCTGTAACTTCCTTAATATTATCATTTTTAATAAGGTTATTTTCTTTAGCTTCTATCAATTGTTTTTCTAAAATAATATGTAGTTCTTCTAAATATTTTTTAAAACTTTCATTAAATTCTTTCATTCTATATATTAGCGCATAACAACTATAAAATACACCATCATCAAAATAACTATTCCAACTTCTAGAGAATAAAGAATGTATCAATCTTTCAATATTCTCTTTAGAGTTTATTCTAAGGCTTTTATCACTAACTATATGTAAATGTTGTTCTAACATATATTCATTTAGCCCTATTAATAAAGATTCTCTAGACTGAAAGTAATGAATAATTAGACTTTTACTTATATTCATTTCATCAGCAATTTTGGCAAATGAAGTGTTTTCTAAACCTATTTTTTTAGCTACTTCATAAAAAGAAATAATTATTTCTTTCTTTCTTATTACGCTTAAATTTTTTCTTCCCATTAACTTTTCTCTTAATAGCAAAAATAGAAATTTTAAAAACTATTCCTTTTTTTTAATTTATGAATTTTGTTTAGAATTTCTTAACAATAAGGTAGGTATTTATTAACTGACCAACTGGTCAATTTATTTTCTCTCTTCTTTAGTTTTGCCACAACTAAAACAAATATAAAATGAAATTACTAAAATTATTATTGATTTTTCTTTTTCTAGGTATCGGCTGTAAAGCTAAAGAAGAAGTGCCTGTTAAAAAGAAAAAAGTGGTCTTCATAATTGTAGATGGCGTCTCAAATGATCAATTGAAAAAAGCCAATACACCAATTTTAGATGCAATTGCAGAGAAAGGGAGTTATAGTGATGCTTTTGTAGGAGGAATAAAAGAAACCATAGCAGAAACACCTACAATTTCAGCAGTCGGTTATAACAGTTTATTAACAGGAACATGGGCAAACAAACACAATGTTTACGGTAATAGCATTCACAAACCAAATTATAACTATCCAACAATCTTCCGATTCTTAAAGGACTCTATACCAGATTTAAAGACTGCCATTTTTTCTACTTGGCTAGATAATAGAACAAAATTAGTAGGAGAAAATTTACCAGCTACTAGAAAAATGAAACTGGACTATCATTATGATGGTTTTGAACTAGACACTGTTGGTTTTCCTCATGATAGAAAAAGGAAATATATTAGAAATATCGACAGTATTGTTTCTAATGAAGCTAATAGATACATTAAAAAAGAAGCTCCAGATGTTTCTTGGGTGTATTTACAATTTAGTGATGATATGGGACATGGATATGGTGACAGTAAAGAGTTTGATGAAGCTGTTTATTTTGAAGATACTAATGTTGGTAAAATATATGAAGCTGTAAACTACAGAGAGAAAAATTTTAATGAAGACTGGTTGTTCATTGTAACTACAGATCATGGAAGAAGTGTTGAGGATGGTAGAGGTCATGGAGGGCAAAGTGATCGAGAAAGAAGTACTTGGATGATAACGAATAAAAACGACTTTAACAAGTATTTTAAAACAAGTACCGTTGGTATTGTTGATGTTTTTCCTACAATAACAGATTTTTTTAATGTGGATATTCCAGCAGAACTACAACAAGAATTAGACGGAATTTCATTTTACAATTCAAAATCAGTAAAAAATTTCAGAGGAGAATATGAAAATGATTCACTTCATTTTTCTTGGGATGGTATAGAACAATTAGAAGAAAATGCAACTATTTCTTTCAGTACAACCAATAATTTTAAAAAAGGTAGTAAAGACAATTTTATAGAATTAGCAACCGTAAAGCTATCAGATACAAAATTTACAAAAGCTTTTCCTACAGAAAAAACAGATACTATTAAATGTATTCTAACAACCAAAAATCAAATATTAAATACAACAATCATACTAAAGAATTAAAACGATGAAAAAATATCCTTTTTTATTTTATTTATTTTTCCTGATAACAATAATCCCTTTATATGCTCAAAGTAGTATTAAAGGAATTGTTAAAGATGCTGCAGGAGAATTATTGCCAGGTGTTAGTGTTATAATTAAAAGCACAACGAAAGGTACCAGTACTAATTTTAATGGAGAATTTGAGTTAAAAGTAGCGATAGACGAAACACTTGAGTTTTCATTTATGGGATACAAAACAAAAAAAGTACATTTAAAAAATTATTCAGATCTAATAATTTTATTAGAAGAAGATGCTTTTCAAATGGATGAAATTGTTGTGACTGCATTAGGTATTGAAAAAGAAAAGAAAGCACTTGGGTATGCTGTTCAAGATGTAAAAGGAGACAATATTAATAAGGCAAAAGAGTCTAATTTTGTAAACTCTCTTACAGGAAAAGTAGCAGGATTAACCATTCAAAATTCTACAGATTTATTTCAGAATGCAGTTGTTAAACTACGTGGTTCTACTCCGTTAATTGTTATTGATGGTATTCCAGACCGATCTGCAGATATTTGGAAAGTAAATTCAGATAATATTGAAAGTATTAGTGTTTTAAAAGGAACAACAGCTTCAGCATTGTATGGTTCAATTGGTAGAAACGGAGCCTTAATGATTGTGACCAAAAAAGGGAAAGAAGGAAAGGTTTCTGTTACAGTAAATTCTTCAAAGATATTTCAAACATCTTTTATTAGAGTGCCAGATGTGCAAACAACTTATGGAACTGGAAACCAAGGAAATTATGCTTACATCAATGGAAGTGGTGGAGGTACTGAAGGTGGAGGTTGGATTTGGGGGCCAAAATTAGACCAAAAAGATGCTTCAACTTCTAGTGGTTTTGTGGAAACGACTCAATTTAATAGTCCTACAGATACTAACGGAAATTTAGTTCCATTACCTTTTCTTTCTAGAGGAAAAAATAATATTAAAAACTTTTTTGAAACAGGAAGTATTTTATCAAATTCTATAGGAATTGATTGGGGTTCTGAAAAAGCAAAAGTACGTTTTTCAGCAGCTAATATTTCTCAGGAAGGAATTGTACCTAATACATCATTAGAAAACGCTTCATTCTCTATTAATACATCTGTAGATTTGTCAGAAAAATTGAAGGTTTCTGGGGGTTTAACTTATAATAACCAATATTCAGATAACTTTCCAGAAGTAGGATATGGCCCTACAAACTATTTATATAATTTAATTCTTTGGACAGGTGCAGATGTAGATGTTAGAGATTTAAAAAATTATTGGAAAAAAGGAGAAGAAGGCTATCAACAAAGACATTTTAATAGTTCTTACTATAATAATCCTTATTTTCAAGCATATGAATATTTAAGAGGTTATGATAAAAATACCGTATTTGGTAATTTTAATGCGAGTTATGAAATTACTTCAGGTTTGACCTTAAAAGGTAGAGTAGGTGTAAATAATTACAGTTTATACCGTACGTATAAAGAGCCAAAAAGTTACATAGGTTACGGAAATAAATCGAGAGGTAATTTTAGTATTTCTACAGCTAATTATTTTGATATGACTTCTGGCGTTGCTTTAGAATATAAAAAAGAGATAACAGAAGATTTTGGTATTAGAGGTCAAGTAGGAACAGAGAGTTTCTATAGCAAATACATTACGGGATCTCAATCTACAGATGGCTTAAACATTCCCGAGTTTTACAACTTGTCAAACAACGCAGGAGCATCAATAGTTGCAGAAAATAAGATTCAAAAGCAAGGAGTAAATAGTATTTATGGTTTTGTAGATTTTGACTTTAAAAATACTTACTATCTATCTTTAACAGGAAGAAATGATGTTGTTTCTACATTAAGATCTGGAAATAATTCTTTTTTCTATCCTTCTGTATCAGGGTCTTTAATTGTTTCTAAATTAGTTGAATTACCAAATTGGGTGTCATTTGCTAAAATTAGAGGTTCTTGGGCAATGGTTTCCGACGGAAAGATAAGTAATGATCCTTATGGTTACATTAGCGGATATGATAAAGGAAGAGGTTGGAATGGTACTTCTTCTGTTAACTCAAGTAATACTTATATTTCCTCTGATATTAAACCAGAAAGCACTTCTACTTGGGAAATTGGTGCAAACGTTAAACTTTTAGGAAATCGTTTAGGTTTAGATGTTGCGTATTACAAGTCTAGAGATTATAATAACATTATTAATAGTTCTGTTTCTAAGCCATCTGCATACTCTTATGTATTGTTAAATGGAGATGAGTATCAAAGACAAGGATTAGAATTTGTATTGAGTGGTAAACCTGTGAAAACAGAGAATTTTAAATGGGACATTAGTGCTAATCTAAGTAAGAATGAAAGAACTCAAACTGAAATTTATGGAGGTAAAGATAAAACAGCTAATAATATAAAAGTTGGAGAGCGTACAGATGCCATTTATACAGAAGTATATCAAACGAACCCAAATGGAGATATTATTTACAAGAACGGACTACCTGTAGCAGATCCTTACAACAGATTTATAGGGAACTCAAATTCAGATTGGGTCTTCGGAATTACAAATAATTTATCTTATAAGAACTTTGATTTTTCATTCTCTTTCGACGGAAGAAACGGAGGTGTAATTTATTCTACTACAAATCAAAAAATGTGGTGGGGAGGCACACATTCTGGTACTGTAAATCAATTTAGAGATGATGCTAATAATGGCAATAGTACATATGTAGGACAAGGTGTTGTTGTAACAGGAGGTGATGTTACTTATAATGTAGATGGAGGTATTCTTTCAGATACTCGTACTTATAAAGAGAATGATGTTGCAATTAATTACATCAACTTTATGCAAAAAACATCAAATAGAGCTAATTATAACCATCACTATTATTCTCAATCTTTTATCAAGTTACGTGAGGTTACTTTAAGCTATAGGTTTGATGAGCAAGTACTAAGTAACACCTTTTTTAATGCAGCAAGCCTTTCATTGGTTGGGCGCAATTTATTGTTGTTCTCAGATGCGCCAAATATTGATCCAGATTCTGGTTCAGACAATTTACAAACACCATCTACACGTAATATAGGTATCAATCTTAAATTAAAATTTTAATTCAATTACAATGAAAAGCTATATAAAATATAACGTTATAATTTTTTCAATATTGATGTTTTTATCATGCACAAATATTGAAGAATTACAAAATGATCCAAATAGAACCACAGAAGCTACACCAGATTTAATTTTAACAAAACTTTGTATCAACGCATTTAGCAATGTATCATTAGATGCTGCTTTAGCCTCAAGGCAAATGGCAAATGTAGATTCAAATGCAGACAGTCAATACTATACTTGGAATAGAGCTTCTTTTAATAATTATGATAATTTGAGGGAAGTTGTGCTAATGAGAAAAGAAGCAGAAAGAACAGGTGATACACATTATTTGTTTTTAGCAGATTTCTTTGAAGCCTATTTTATTGTGAATACCACCAGTTTTTTTGGAGATATTCCGTATGCTGAAGCTTTAAAACTTACAGAAGGAATTTCACAGCCAAAATACGATTCACAAAAAGAAATATTTTTAAAGGTATTGAATAAGTTGAAAGAAGCTTCAACTAATTTACCAAGCTCAGGAATTAGCTTTAAAGGAGATATTATTTATAATGGAAACCCTCTAAAATGGAAAAAACTAATCAATTCTTTTTATTTAAAAGTATTGCTGCAATTATCTAAACATGCCGGTGATGCAGATTTGAATATAAAAGGAAGGTTTAGTGAAATTATTTCCAATCCAACTTTGTATCCTTTAATTGAAAACAATGATGAAAGTGGTCAGTTGAAGTTTTTAGATATTGTAGAAAATAGATTTCCTCTATTTAATAGTAATAGCTTGCAAACAGCTTACACAATGGAAAAGACTTTTATAGACAAAATGAAAAGTTTAGAAGACCCAAGGTTGTTTGAAATAGCACAAAAAATGTCTTCAGCAGCTAGTTTAAGTACAACTGATTTTAATGCGTATAATGGCGTTTTAGGAAGTGGATTGTTAAGCGATAATCAAACGCAAAATACAAATGGAAATTCGTCTAGAATTAATGAAAACTACTTTTCAAACCCTGTTAATAAACCGAGTTTTGTTATTAGTTATGCAGAATTGAATTTTATTTTATCTGAAGCAATTGTTAGAGGTTGGGTTTCTGGTGATGCACAAGAGTATTATCAAAAAGGAATTGAGTCATCATTTACTTTTTACGAAGTTTCAGATAAGGCGGCAACATACCTTTCAAATTCAAATGTAGCTTTAGTTGCAGGAAGAGAAATACAACAAATTTTAGATCAAAAGCATATTGCAACTTTTCTAAATTCAGGTTGGGTGTCATTTTTTGATTTCTTAAGAACAGGATATCCTGTATTAGATGTTTCAGGAGCAGGAACAGCAGGTGTTTCTGTACCTAGAAGATGGATGTACCCTAATGAAGAATCTATTGATAATCCAATAAATTTATCAGAGGCTATTAAAAGACAATTTTCTTCTGGCGATAAAATTAGCGAAGGAACTTGGTTATTTGAATAAGTTTTTTGTTGCAGGTAAAAAAACAGGGTAAATTTTAATTTATCCTGTTTTTTATTATTCAAAAATGAAATAAAAGAGGGAATAACTTTACGTACTTTTTTTCTACTAAGCGGTCTATGCTTATTTTTTAGGATTAATTTTGTATTTTTAAAAAATGAATAAAAAATATTTTTACTTATTTTTCTTCGGATTTTTCTTTTTACCTTCCATAAAAGCCTTAAATATGGAAGTTACACCTAATTATTCATCTTTCATTGAATACAATTATCAAGACAATAGAATATTGATTAAAAAGATAAAAGCGAAACTAAATGCTTTAGAAAAAAAACGTGAACGATTAATGGTTTTGAAAAAATGGTCTGATTCTAATGAAAATAACTATCTCCTTAAAATTAATAAACTAAGAGATAGTTTAGAAGAATTAGGGGAAAGTTCAACAAAAAAACTAGACGCAGATGAGGTTATAAAAAAGCTTCAAAAACAATTAAAGTTTCTTAATAATGCTAGAGTAAACAAAAATGCAAAAGAAATTTGGACAATAAAAGACGATTCAATTTATGAGAAAAAAGCCAGTATTTTAATTGATAGTATTATTAAATTGAGAATAAAGAAAGAGTAATTTTCGATATTGCATTTCGTTCTAATTACAAACTTTCTTTTAAAACAGCAATTTCATCACGTAATTTAGCAGCAACAATAAAGTCTAAATTTTTAGCAGCGGCTTCCATTTGCTTGCGTTTTTCTCTAATTCTTTTTTCTATTTCTTCTTTAGGTAAATATTGTAAATCTTGTTCTGCAGCCACCTGCTTTGCATTGTCATAATGGTAGCTGGAAACAGCAGATTTTGTTAAAGTATCATCTATTTTTTTGTTAATCTGAGTAGGTGTAATGTTGTGTTTGGTATTGTATGCAATTTGTTTTTCTCTTCTTCTATCTGTTTCATCAATGGTTTTTTGCATACTTTTTGTCATTTTATCAGCATACAAAATAGCCAATCCATTTACATTTCTAGCGGCTCTTCCAATAGTTTGTGTAAGTGATTTTACATTTCTTAAAAAACCTTCTTTATCTGCATCTAAAATGGCAACCAAAGAAACTTCTGGTAAATCTAAACCTTCACGCAATAAGTTTACACCAATTAGAACGTCAAACAAACCTTTACGAAGATCTTGCATAATTTCTACACGCTCTAAAGTATCTACATCTGAATGAATATATCTACAACGTATATTTACTCTTGTTAGATATTTTGTTAATTCTTCTGCCATTCTTTTAGTAAGTGTGGTTACTAAAGTACGTTCGTCTTTCTCTACTCGAATTTGTATTTCTTCAATTAAATCATCTATTTGATTTAAACTTGGGCGTACTTCTATAATCGGATCTAATAAACCTGTTGGTCTAATAATTTGTTCAACAAAAACACCTTCTGTTTTTTCTAATTCATAGTCTGCAGGCGTTGCAGAAACAAAAATGGTCTGATTCTGAATTGCTTCAAACTCATCAAATTTTAAAGGACGATTGTCCATTGCTGCGGGTAATCTGAATCCGTATTCTACTAAATTTTCTTTTCTACTTCTATCGCCACCATACATTGCATGTGTTTGTGGTACGGTAACATGGCTTTCATCAATAATCATTAAATAATCATCCGGAAAATAATCTAACAAGCAGAAAGGTCTTGTTCCTGGCAATCTTCCGTCTAAATATCTCGAATAATTTTCAATTCCAGAACAATAGCCCAATTCACGAATCATTTCTAAATCGAATTCTGTGCGTTCTTTAATTCGTTTTGCTTCTAAGTGTTTTCCTATTTCATTGAAAAAAGCAACTTGTTTCATCATATCATCTTGAATCTGATGGATTGCATTTTGTAAAACATCAGGAGAAGTCACGAATAAATTTGCAGGATAAATACTTAATTCTTCGAAAGTATTTATTACTGCGTTACTTTCTAAATCGAATAATTCTATTTCTTCAATTTCATCACCAAAAAAGTGAATTCGATACCCATTATCTCCATAAGAAGGATAAATAGTTACAACATCTCCTTTTACTTTAAATGTTCCGCTTTTTATTTCATGTTCTGTTCTAGAATATAAACTTTGCACCAATTGATGTAAAAATTTTGTTCTAGATATTAATTGACCAACTTGAACAGGAATTACATTTTTCTTAAATTCTACAGGGTTTCCAATACCATATAGGCAAGAAACCGAAGCAACCACCAAAACATCTCTTCTACCAGAAAGGAGGGAAGAGGTAGTGCTTAAACGTAGACGCTCTATATCTTCATTAATAGATAAATCTTTCTCTATATAGGTTCCTGTTACTGGAATATATGCTTCTGGTTGGTAATAATCATAGTAAGAAACAAAATACTCAACGGCGTTTTCTGGAAAAAACTGCTTAAACTCTGAATATAATTGTGCTGCCAACGTTTTATTATGCGCTAAAACTAAGGTCGGTTTTTTAACTTCTTTTACAACATTTGCTACTGTAAAAGTTTTACCAGAACCTGTTACACCTAATAATGTTTGAAACTTTTCACCAGCAATAATACCTTCAGAAAGTTCTTTAATTGCTTGTGGTTGATCTCCTGTTGGAGAAAATTCTGAGACTAATTTGAATTCCATACTGTAAAAATACGTATACTTCTTTCATAAAAAAATAAACCTAATATTATTTTCTTATTAGCGAAAAATGACCTGTCTTTTTTCTGACATTACCGTTCAGGTCAATTAAAGTAGCACTGTACCAATAATCATTGGAAGGAAGTAACTTTCCGTTATAAGTACCATTCCAACCATCATTTGTTTTTAGATCTATATTCTTTAGAATTTTGCCAAATCTGTCAAAAACTTGGAGTTTTACTTCGTTATAAAAAGTATTATCTACTCCTAGTATTTTCCATTTATCAAGAACACCGTCTTCATTTGGAGAGAAATGTCTTTGGAAAAAGAGAAAAGAAACTTTTTTTGTATTTATAATACGGCCACAATTATTTCGATCTCTAATAAAAACCTTGTTTAAACCAGCGGGAACATTTTTAAAAGTATAAGATAAGTTTTCTGAGCCTTTTACAAAATTTGTAAGTGAATCATCATTAAGAGCATATTCATAATCGCCTTTACCAGTAACTTTAACTGTAATTGTATTGTCTGTAGGGTTTTCTTGATCGTCTATAAAGGTAATTGATTCAGGTTCTAAAAGTGCTTCATTAGATTCTAATACGGTAAATGTATTGTAGCCTGTGGTAAAAGAATTATCTGTTGTTATGCTCGTATCATTTTCATAACCTCTAGAAGCTTCAACTCTATATGTTCCCTCTTTATTTGCTTCTAAAATAGCATTTGTTTCACCAGATAATAAACTTCCGTTTAAATACCAGATATAGCTATCGGTAGGAACACCTGTATCTGCATCTAAGTTTTCTGTAAATGGCTGTGGAGAATCAATAGGATTGCTTACACAAAGAATTATGGGAGTTGTGTTGCCTTTTGGTGTTGGGCGTTCATTTACATAAAAGTTAAACTTACCTACCCCAGCACATGTATTTCCTTTAGATATTCGAACGTATATTACTGTGCTGTCTGTAAAATTATTTTGAGTATAGGTTTCTATTTTATTTATTTCTTTTTCTGCATCAAGTTTATTTAAGTAGAAATAAAACTGAAAATCTGTCTTATTAAAAGAGCTGTTTTTAAGTGTAATATCGTCAATCTTAGCGTCAAAATTAAAAATAGTATCTCCAGAACCTTTACTATTTCTTGCATTGAGGCTATTTATATTTTCATCTAATTCACTCTCATATATATCAGTATAAGTATCTAAAGAGGTTGCCGTTATTTTTAAGTCGATTTCTCCTGTGCTATAACAGCCTGTAATATTATTCGTAACTTTTACTAATAATTTATGGTTAAAGGGATTTATTGATGGGTTTCTGTACCCAACCTTATTAATAATAGGAGTTGTATAATTAGTATCTCCCGGTTCAAAGAAATCTACATTTACGTCAGTAGCACCTTCAGACAATTCTGTTTCTTTAGACTCTAAATTGAAGGATGTAATACCATCGGTAGAAACACTATCAAAATCACATTGATTATAGGTGTCAATTGAATTTACTTGAGGTAAAGTGTTTACTGTCAAATTAAATGTAGCATTATATTCGATAGTATTAGTGCATGAATCCTCTAGTGTAATAACTAAACTATAACTACCAGAATTTGTAGTTTGTAGGTTGGTTAACTCTAGTTTATATGCTGGAGCAGAAGAAGGTAGTTCTACTTTAGTAGTTCCGTTATCAAAAGTCCATGTATAGTTTAAATTAGTACCTGTAATAGTTTCTGGGATAATGGTTTTACTTTCTCCAATGCAAACCTGTAAATTTTCAAAGTTAACAACTTCATCTGTGTCTTCGTCTTTAATACCTACATCTAAGAAGAAAGATTGAATAAATGGAGGTAAGCCTTCTGTGGAATTTTGACCATTTAGAGGCAAGCCATCTTCTACAAAATTAATAGCACTACCATCTTTCTCTGGGAAATTAATGATACCTAAAAAACTTTGACGACTTCTAGCATAATATATTTTTCCATCGGAAGCTAGTTGCAATGCACCTCTGTACCCTGTTGAAGTTCTATATATCTCTTTAGAACTAGCATTTATAGCTGTTATATCACTGCTACTTAAATCATATTGAACAATACTAGCATTACTTGGGGCGTTTATTAAACCAGTACGATTATTAAGCTGACTGTGGGCTCCTGTAGATATGTATAATTTTTTACTACTTCTAGAGAACCCTACACCATAGCTGCTTAAGCCATGAATATCTAAGTTTTTTTCATTGGATATTTCACCTGTAGCAGGATCAAAATCGTACAAGTAAGTGGCTCCGTCTCCTTGAGATGCACTTACAAGGGTTTTACCATCTGGAGAAACTTTTAAAGCTCCTCTTAAGTTTGATATAAAGCTATGATCTGATATTACCGCCGTTCTATTTACTCCGTTGCTATCTATGAGGTAAGCGTAAAATTTATTGCTATCTGAAGTAACAACCCAAAAGGTGTTACATAACTTACCTTTAACTGCAGTTATTTTTTCGTTTGCGATTGCATTAATTGCTGTAGGTAAATAAATATTTTTATCTGTAACTTCACCTAAACCATCATTTCTAGAAATATCTACTGTGGAATAATTAACTCCGTCTATGTTATTACCGTCAGTAACTGTAAAAATATAATAAATATTATTATTTAATGGTTTTGGAACAATGATGGCCGATTGTGTACTAGATGAATTACCAAGAAGCCCTCTTCCGTTAGACATAATTGTACCAGTATTACTGTAGACAGTTTGACCATCAGTGTAAAACTGTAAAACACCCTCAGAATTTGAAATAGATGCAGAACCTTCATCTGTAGAAAGTGCTCCTCTAATTGCTTTTGGAGGAAAACTAGTGAAATCTAAACCAGCATTCTCGCCAAAATACCAAAAATTAGCTTCTTTTTGAGAAAATGTATTTAATGCAATAAAAAGTAAAAATAGAGTTAATATATTTTTCATTTGATGGTATTTCTTTTCTTAACACCAAATATATTTAAAAAGTATTATAAATCTCTCTTTTTTAACAGTGCGAAAGACAAGTAGATGAATATAAATGTCCAAACAGAAACAATTATGATTGTTGAGAAATCTACAGCGTAGCTTTTTGTAAATGTTTCTCCTATTTGGTTTGCGACAGATCTAACGGCGCCTAATCTTGTAAAAGGCTCTTTTATTAAGTTAGACATTGCTTCAAAAGGAAGAAATTGCATTATAGCATCTACTTTTTCACTGATGTTTTCAGAATCTTTGAAACTCCAAAATAAGTAGCCCTTAAAAATACTTTCAGCAAAGAACCAAACCACCATTGCTCCAACGGCAAAAGCAGATCTTTTTACTAAAATACCGAAGAATAAACCCATAGAAAAGAAAGCAACTAATTTAATAAAGAATGCTAAAAGATATTGTAAATCTGAAGTTATAATGGCAAACTCATTGTAATCTGAATAGCATAAACCTAAAATTAATGAAATTACAAAAACAAAAACTGTAGATACTAGAGCAAAAACAACTACGGTATAAAATTTAGAAAGAATAAATTCTTTTTTACTTAAACCGTCAATTAAGTTTTGTTTTAATGTTTTGTAGCTATATTCATTCGCCATCATAGAAACAATAACTAAGAGTAGAAAGAATTTTAAAATAGCAGCCATATACGTGTTAAAATGCCAGATGTAAGGGAAGTTAAAGATTCCTATCTCTGCTAAATGAAATTTAATTGGACCAACATCGAACTTTATTGCTGCTATTAGGGCAATACAAGTTAATAAGCCAAAATAAATTAGCGACAAAACTTTACTTGCTTTGTTGTATTTTAATTTATGAAATTCTATCGTTAATAATCTTAACATGATGTTTTGTGTTTTATTGAAATAGTTCTCGACTGCGCTCGAACGAACATTTTATAATTAGTTGTTGTTTGTTAAATCTAAGAATTGTTGTTCTAAGCTTGGTTTACGTTTTACCAAATGACTTAAAACAATGCCTTTGTTAAATAAAAAGGTGTTCATTTCTTTGGGGGATAGAGCATCATTTAAAGTAGCAATAATCGTTTCATGATCTTTGGTTACTTTATTTATTGATGGGTGTTTTTCTAATTCAGCCAATAACTTTTCTTCATTTTCATCTACTTTCAACTCAAATAAACCATTAGAGGCAGTCATTTCATCGACTCTACCGCTGTATAATTTTACTCCTTTTCTAATAACAACCACATGAGAACACACTTTTTCAACTTCATCTAATAGGTGAGAAGCTAATAAAATAGTAGTTCCTCTACTTGCAATTTCATTAATAATTTGTCTAATTTCATGAATTCCTTGAGGATCTAAACCATTAGTAGGTTCATCTAAAATTAGAATTTCAGGATCATTTAACAAAGCAGAAGCAATTGCCAAACGTTGCTTCATACCTAAAGAGAAGGTTTTAAACTTGCTGTTTTTTCTATCGTAAAGATTTACAGTTTTTAATTTCTCATCAATTTTATCTGCAGATATTCCTTTGATTGTACAAATCAGTTTTAGGTTTTGTACAGCAGTCATGTAAGGGTAAAAGTTAGGTCTTTCTATAATTGCACCTACCTTTTTTAAGGCTTCATGTGTAGATAGTTTTCCATTAAACCAAGAAAATTCGCCAGAAGTTCTGTTTACAACATTTAAGATAATTCCTAAAGTGGTCGATTTCCCACTTCCGTTTGGACCTAAAATTCCGTAAACATTTCCTTTTTTAATATCAAAAGAAAGATTGTTTACTGCATGAATAGTTCCGTATTTTTTATCGAGGTTTTTAAGTGATAAGATAGTTTCCAAAGAAATTGTGTTTAGTCGATTATAAATGTAAGACGACTAATTTACAATTTTGTTACTTAAAAACTGTTTAATTATTGAATTGTGTAAATGTTTAATTGAAATAAATAAAGGGTAGTAAATTTAGAAATAAGAAGATTAAGATTTAAACGTGTATTAATATTCAGTATAGTCGAAATCATCATCGAAATGACCAAATTCGTCATCAATATCTTCCTCATCTCCAAAACCATCATCTAATTTTTCTGCAATAAATTCTTTCTCAGGAGCTTCATTAGGAATTTCTCCAACGGTAAGAATAATTTGAGGTAAACCTTCTTTTTTTTCTGAAGAAACCTCAATAACATCTACATAGAAAGTCCACATTTTTAAGAAATCGTACACATAAATTAATTTGTCATTTTCTTCTGGTAATGTATCATTTAAAACACACTTTTGCATAGAAATACCTTCGCCAACTTCTTCCATATTAAATAACGGAATTTCTTCACCTTGATTCCACTCTTCATCAGTTCTGTAAAAAGAGGCCATTTCTCTACCTCCAAAACCAAATGATTTTGCAATTGTTAGGTGTAAATCTTCTAAATTTAAGTTGTCTTCAACTAAAATTGTTCTAATTACATCTTCTTTAGTGTCTAAAATTACGCGTATTTTGTACATAGAATGCTTTAGCTTTTCAGTTGCAAAAATACAATTTTTTATACGTATTTTTACATATTAAATAATCGATTATGGATAAAACTAGTATTTTAAAAGCATTTAACGAGCGTTCTAAAAATACGCTAATGGAAACTCTTGATATTGAATATGTTGCTATTGGAGATGACTTTTTAACAGCAAAAATGCCCGTAAATTCTAGAGTTCATCAACCTTATGGGCAATTACACGGTGGCGCAACTGCGGCTTTAGCCGAAAGTGTTGGTAGTGCAGCATCAAACTTTTTTATTGATAGTAAAACGCAATTTATAAACGGAATTCAATTGTCTATAAATCATATAAAAAGTAAACGAGAAGGCGTTGTTTTTGCTACAGCAAAGAATATTCACAAAGGTAAAAGCACGCATTTATGGGAAGTTAGAATTGTAGATGAAGACAATCAGTTAATTTCGGTTGCAAAAATGACCAATATTGTTTTAGAAATCAGAAAAAAATAATTTTTAGTTTTGAATAGTTTGTTTGATAAAATTACTGCTCAATACAGTAAAAAAATGCCTTTTGTAACATATAGGAAGCCAAATGAGAAAAATATTGCTGCTTTTTTTATGCCGAATGCTAAGTTAAGTTTTGTTTCAAGTTTCGAAGAAGAAGGGTTTGTTTTTGCCCCTTTTGATAGTGAAGAA
Organism: Polaribacter sp. ALD11; assembly: GCF_002831685.1. Lineage (NCBI taxonomy): Bacteria > Pseudomonadati > Bacteroidota > Flavobacteriia > Flavobacteriales > Flavobacteriaceae > Polaribacter > Polaribacter sp. ALD11. The sequence goes on from NZ_CP025119.1 coordinate 274,644, forward strand.
AAAGCTATTTTATTTCCAGAAAAAAAAGCTCTTTTTTTGTTTGAGGAAGTACAAGTAGATACATATAGTTTAGACGATATTGTTTTTAAAGTAGATAATTCATCCAAAGAAAAACATGTAAGAACTGTTGAAAAAGCAATTGAAAAAATTAAGGCGGGTGATTTACAAAAAGTTGTAATTTCTAGAGAAGAACTGATTTTTATTAGCGATTTCGATTTACTTGAAATTTATAAGAAGTTACTTTCTACTTATAAGAATGCCTTTGTTTATATTTGGTTTCATCCTAAAGTAGGCTTGTGGCTCGGAGCTACACCAGAAACGTTGTTAAATATAGAAGGAACTAAGTTTAATACCATGTCTCTGGCAGGAACACAACTTTATAAAGAGAATGAAACGGTAGTTTGGAAATCTAAAGAATTAGAAGAACAACAATTGGTGACTAATTTTATAGAGAATAAGTTAGTAACCATTGCAACTAATTTAGAAATAGATAAAACAGAGACTGTAAGAGCGGGGAATCTGCTACACCTAAGAACAAAGGTTTCTGGAGAACTACAAAACTCTTCAAATTTAAAAAAAATGATTAGAGCGTTACACCCAACACCAGCAGTTTGTGGTCTGCCTAGAGGAAATGCCAAAGATTTTATTACTACTAATGAAAACTACCATAGAAGCTTTTATTCAGGCTTTTTAGGAGAATTAAATCTTCGAGGCACAAAAGAATCTGAAAATTGTTCTTCTCTATTTGTGAATCTACGTTGTATGAAAATTGAAAATAATACCGCTTCTATATTTGTTGGTGGCGGAATTACAAAAGACAGTAATGCAGAAAATGAGTGGGAGGAAACTGTTTCTAAGGCTAAAACGATGAAACGTGTTTTATAATATTTAAATATTTATTTTCTAAATTTAACATAAAAAACCGCAAATAGTAAATTTGCGGTTTTTTCCTTGTGTGTAAAATTGAATTTGAATTGAAATTGTTTTCTGTATAAAGTTTTTTTATGAATTTTCTTTATTCACAAATCAATTTATACAAAAATAATCTACGACTGTTATATATCGTCAAAAGAAATGTCTGTAAAACTTTCTGTAGAAGTAGTTGTTTCTTCTGCATCTGTTTTAATTTCTTCTTTCTTAAAATCTTTTTGATGACGCTCACTAATTACTTCATCACCTTTTTCGTTGATAATGTAGTCAGTAGCTTTTTTTAACATTTCATGAAAGTCTGTAAAATCTTCTTTATACAAGTAAATTTTATGTTTTTGATAGTGAAAAGTACCATCATCGTGTGTAAATTTTTTACTTTCTGTAACTGTTAAATAATAATCGTCTGCTTTTGTTGCTCTTACATCAAAAAAATACGTTCTTCTTCCAGCTCTTAATACTTGTGAAAAAATTTCTTCCTGTTCAACTCTCTCTGCCATGTTCTTTAAAAATAGTAGTTATGTAATTATATTTATAGTAACAAATCTAACAAAATATTTTACGTAGCAATGTTAAAGATTAATTTTCTTTTTCTAAAAGTTGCTGTTCGTACAAATATTTATAATAGCCTTCTTGTGTTATTAGTTGATTATGAGTGCCTTGTTGTATTATTTTGCCCTTGTCTAAGATAATAATTTTATCTGCATTTTTTGCAGACGAAACTCTGTGGCTAATAATAAAAGTAGTTTTATTTTTAGAAACATTCTTTAGATTCGCTAAAATTCTTTCCTCAGTTTCTGTGTCAACAGCAGATAAACAATCATCAAAAATTAATATTTTGGGGTTCTTAATAATTGCCCTTGCAATAGATACACGCTGCTTTTGTCCGCCAGAAAGAGTAACACCACGTTCACCTAAAATGGTTTGATACCCGTTAGGGAAATCGATAATATTTTCATGCACAACGGCATTTTTGGCTGCTTGTATAATTTCTTCTTGAGTAGCATCTTCTTTTCCGAATTTTATATTGTTACCAATACTTTCCGAAAACAAAAATGGATCTTGAGGAACAAAACCAATTTGGTTTCTAATATCGTTTAAATTGGTCGTTTCAATGGAGGTGTCATCTAAAAGAATAGTTCCTTCTTTTATGTCGTATAATCTTGCAATTAATTCTATAATAGTAGATTTCCCAGAACCCGTTTTACCTAATATGGCAATCGTTTCGCCAGCTTCTGCAGTAAATGTAACGTTTTTTAAAGCAGTAATATTTGTATCGTCATAAGTAAAAGTAACATTTTTAAAAGCTATTTTTCCTTTTAATAACGTAGGTTTTGTATTCTTGTTTTGAATTTCTGGAACTTGCTCTAAAAATTCATTAATTCTAACCTGGGAAGCTTCTGCTTGTTGTACCATAGAAGTAACCCAACCTACAACTGCAACGGGCCATGTTAAAATATTTACATACAGCATAAACTCTATTATGGTTCCTATTTGAATTTCATCATTAATATATTGTTGGCCACCAATATAAATTACAATAAGATTACTTAGACCAATTAATAAAATCATTAAAGGAAAAAATAATGCGTTTGCCTGCTGAAGATGAATGTTTTTTTCTTTGCTTTTGTCTGCAATAGCATCAAAATCGTTAATAATAGAATTTTCGATTCCGTAAGATTTTACAACACTAATTCCAGAGAAGAATTCTTGATTAAAAGTTGTTAATTTTGATAAGTATTCTTGAACAATACTACTTCTTTTATGAATTACTTTACTTAAAGTGAAAATTGAAATTGATAAAATAGGAAAAGGAAGTAAGGTATACATCGTTAATTTTACATCGATATTCATCATTTGTGTAAAACCAACAACTAAAAGTACAATCATATTCATACTATACATTACAGCAGGCCCAACGTACATTCTTACTTTAGAAACGTCTTCAGAAATACGATTCATTAAATCTCCTGTTCTATTTTTTTTATAGAAATTAAGAGATAATCTTTGGTATTGTTGATAGATTTCGTTCTTTAAATCGAACTCGATTAAGCGAGAAGTAACAATAATAGTTTGTCTCATTAAAAAAGTGAAAAAACCAGCTAAAATTGCAACACCTATAATAATTAACACATTCATTAAAAGCTCGTGTTCTACAGCTTCTATGTCGGTTATGGTACCGTTTTGGTAATCTTCAACAATGTTTAAAGAGTCACCAACAATTTGCGGAACTTTAAGTGCTAATAACTTTGATAAAATGGTGATTAAAATACCAATTAATAATCGCCATTTATATTTTACAAAGTATTTATTTATATATTTTAGAGCCTTCAATTCAGATACGAAATTTAAAAAATAAAATTACAATTTATACCACCTATCTTTCTTTATTTTCTGTTAAAATAAATGAAGTAAGTAGTATTTATTTGAAGTACGAAGATACATTTTTATAAATAATATGATTACTTTTTAGCCAAGAGGAAATCATTAAAATAAAATGCAAAAAGAATTTAAAATAGTTGTGCATTTAGAAGTAAAATAATATTATTTTTGTGGTTCGTTAGAAACGAAATCATCATGATTTTATTTAATAAAAGTTCTTTAGAAAATGATTAACAGAAGACATATTCGAGTTAAAGTAATGCAATCTGTGTACGCTATGTTGCAGTCTCATAATGATGATATCATTAGAGAAGAAAAATTCTTAAAACATAGTGTCTTAAAAATGTTTGATTTATATGTATTAAACATTCAATTGCTGGTAGAAGTTCAGAAATTAGCTACCAAAAAAATGGCACTTTCTAAAAAGAAAATTCTTGCTACAGCAGCAGATTTAAAACCCAACACAAAATTTATTGACAACAAAGTAATTAATACCATTGCAGAAAGTGTAAGTGTAGAAGGTTATATTGAGTTAAATAATTTAAATAATTGGGAAGAAAATGATGAGTATGTGAAAATTATTTTTGAAGAATTGCAACAAAGCGATTTGTACAAAAAATATTTATCCACAGAAGAAGACTCTTTTAAGCTTGATAAGGCTTTTGTAGTAGATTTCTTTAAAGAAATTATTGCACCTAATGAAAAGTTAGCAGAATATTATGAAGACAAGATGATTTCTTGGGTAGATGATATTCCTTTTGTAAATACTTGGATTGTAAAGACGTTGAGTAAACAAAAAGCAACTGGGTTGTTTGTCTTAGGTTCTTTATATAAAGACAAAGATGATGAAGATTTTGTTTCTAAATTATTTAGAAAAACAGTCTTAAAACAAGCTGAATACGAACAATACGTTGAAGACAAAACACCAAACTGGGAATCTGATAGGATTGCAGAAATAGACATGATATTAATTAAAATGTCTATTACAGAGTTTATGAACTTTCCGTCTATACCAACAAGAGTAACTATTAATGAATATATAGAAATCTCGAAAGATTACTCAACTTCAAAAAGTAGTTATTTTATAAACGGAGTTTTAGATAAGATTTCTAAAGAATTTATTGCCAACGAAAAAATAGTTAAAATAGGTAGAGGACTTATTTAAACTAAAAAAATTTATTATTTTTACAAAAATAGATTTAACAATGAAAAAAATAACATTCTTATTCGCTTTTTTAGTCGGAACAACATTTATGGTTTCTTGTGGAAACGGAAGTGCGTCAACTAAAATTAATAAAAGTAATTTAAATACTGCAAAATCTAGAGATGCAGAAATTAAAAAAGGAGTTGCTTCTATATCATTAGATAAAAAAGAGTACGATTTTGGTACTGTAAATGAAGGTGATATTGTAGAAACTATATTTAAAGTTACCAATTCTGGAAAAACAGATTTAGTAATAACAAATGCTACAGGTTCTTGTGGTTGTACTGTTCCTGTGTGGCCAAAAGCACCAATTAAACCAGGACAAACTGGTGAAGTAGGTGTAAAGTTTAATACTTCTGGGAAACCAAATAGACAAATGAAAACAGTTACTTTAACTACCAATACAGAATCTGGTAGAGAAGTATTAACACTTAGAGGTTCTGTAACACCTAAAGCAAAATTATAATAATGTTCAACACAATTTTTTTACAATTCGATTCAAGTAGTTTAGCTAGTATGTTGCCTTTTGCTGCAATGATTTTAGTCTTATATTTTTTTATGATAAGACCACAAATGAATCGTCAAAAGAAAGAAAAAGCTTTTCAAGCTGAAATAAAAACAGGATCTAAAGTAATAACTTCTAGTGGTATTCACGGTAAAATTACTGATGTGAATAATACAGATAATACTATTACAATAGAAACAGGAGCAGGTAAAATTAAATTTGAACGTTCTGCAATTTCTATGGAATTAAGTAAAAAATATTTAGCTCCGGTTAAAAAATAATTTTACTTCATTAATACATATTTAAAGTGGGTATTGTCTTTTTTAGATAATACTCACTTTTTTCTTTCTAAGCTTTTATGTAAATTGCATATTCTAAAAATCACTTTTGAAACCTAAAAAGAAAATACCTAAAACGTTTGTTAGTTTTTTATTAGCCTCTGTACTTATTTGGTTGTTAATAACATTATCTAAAGAGTATGTTACTAGTATTTATTTTCCAATAAACTACAGCAATATTTCTCAAAATAAACTGTTATTATCCGCGCCAGTAAATGAATTAGAAATTGTTGTTAAAACAAACGGATTTAAGATTTTAAGAACAAGAGTAAACACCAAAAGTATTACAATTAAGGCAAATGCATTAATCAAAAAAAAGGGAACAACACATTATTTACTGGTTAAGAATCAAAAGTTAAGGATTCAAAAACAATTACCTTCTGGGGTTGTTTTAGAGGAGATTATTAAAGATACATTGTTTTTAGATGTTGGTAGTTTGGTGACAAAGAAACTTCCTTTAAAACCAAATTTAAAAATAAAGTATCATATTGGTTATGATCTTTCTGAAGAAATTAGTGTAAAACCAGACAGTATTTTAGTTTCTGGGCCTGAAAACTATATTTCAGAAATTAAAAACATAGAACTTTTACCTTTAGAATTAGAAGGTGTAAAAGCAGATTTTGCAAAGAAAGCTGCAATTAAAATACCAAAAGGAATTAAGAACTTAAAATTTGAAACCAAAGAAATAACTATTTCTGGAAAAGTAGAAAAGTTTACAGAAGGTACTTTAGATGTAAGGTATACCATTATAAATGTGCCAGAAGGCATTGTAATTAATACTTTATCTAAGGAAGTACAAGTTACTTTTATTGTGGGGTTATCTAGTTTTAATAAAATAAATAAAAACTCACTTCAAATAGAGTGTGATTATAGTATGTCTGAATCTAATAATTTAGGGTATTTGATTCCTAAATTGGTTTACAAACCATCAGAAATAAAAAGTTATAAAATTATACCCAATAAGATCGATTTTTTAATTCAGCATTAATATGGTAATTGGTTTAACAGGTGGAATCGGAAGCGGAAAGACAACAGTTGCTAAACTGTTTCACAACTTTAATACAGTAGCAGTTTATATAGCAGATGTTGAGGCCAAAAAACTGATGAATTCTTCGGATATAATTCGAAAAAAACTGATAGAAGCATTTGGCGAAAAAACCTATCAAAAGCATCAACTAAACAGGCCATTTTTAGCAAGTATTGTTTTTAATAATAAAGAAAAACTTCACATTTTAAACAGTATTGTGCATCCTGAAGTAAAAAAGCATTTTCAGAAATTTATTGAGAACAACACCAATAAAGCATATATTGTTTATGAAAGTGCTATTCTATTTGAAAGCAATAGTCAACATCAATTTGATTTTGTTATTTCTGTTTTTGTAGATTTAGAAGAAAGAATTAGAAGAGTTTTAGATAGAGATAATTCTACAAGACAAGAAGTTTTAAGTCGAATTAATAGTCAATGGAAAGAAGATAAAAAGCTACTCTTATCTAATTATGTAATTAATAATTACGCACTTCAAGAAACCGAATCTTCTGTTAAAAAAATTCATAATATTTTAACAAAAAAGGCAGCTACTTTTTCGTAAAATATATTTATATTGTTAAATAACTCTTAAAATTCCAACAAACTTGTTAATTTAGGTTAAAATCAATAATTACAACTTATGAAAGTAGTAAATTTGATTTATGCGTAAAAAAATGTTTATTCTTATTGTTGTTTTAATGAGTACTTCCTTGATAGGAATTATAACTGTACAGCTATATTGGATAAACAATGCGTTAGAAAGTAAAAAGGCACAATTTAAAAATGATGTTCAAAAATCTTTAGGAGCAGCAACTGAAAGAATTAACGAAAAAGAACAAGCAGAGTTTCAAAAGAAAATAGAAGGTCTTATTGCTCAGAAAGGTTTAGCTGATAAAGCCGAATTAAAAAGTTATTTAATACAGCAAATAGATACTACAACTAAAGAAAAAATAACCTTTGGAGGTACTTTTTTAGAAGAGAATTTTAAGTTACCAACGGATTTTTTAAATAACGATTCTATTATATATAAAAGGGTAACAGGAAAAAAAGACTTTTTTAGATCTTCCTTAATAAAAAGTCCAGACAATTATTTTCCAAAAATAGATGAAGAAAGATATTCATTTATTAAATCCTATTCAGAATTTGATAGGTTGCAAACGATAGATTTATTGAATGATGTTAATCGAAAGAAGTTAATTCATGAGAGAATTAGTAATAATGAGCTAAATAGAATTATTAAAGAGGAATTAGCCAAAAGAAATGTTTATTTAGATTTTAAATATGGTGTCTATAGTATTGATGAATTAGCAACAAAATTAAAATCTGGTTATTATACTATAAATACAAAAGACAGTTATAAATACCCACTTTTTTATGACTCTTTAGGGAATATAAGCTATAATTTACACGTTACTTTTCCTGATAAAAATGATCATATTTTATCGGGTATTTCAAGTATTTTATTACTGTCATTATTTTTTATTTTCATCATTATTATTGCTTTTTCTAGCTCTTTATATCAACTAATTAGACAGAAAAAAATCTCTGAAATAAAAACAGATTTTATCAATAATATGACGCATGAATTTAAAACACCAATTGCAACCATTAATTTGGCTTTAGATTCAATTAAAAATCCTAAAATTTTAGGAGACGATGCAAAAGTTTTGCGTTATGTAGAAATGATTAGAGAAGAGAATAAAAGAATGCACTCTCAGGTAGAGAATGTATTAAGAATTTCTAGATTAGAAAAAAATCAGATTGATTTAAGTAAGGAAACCATAGACCTGCACGACACTATAGAAGATGCTATTACGCATGTAAGTTTATTAGTTGAAGATAGAAAGGGGAGAATAGATACGCACTTAGAAGCGGTTGTGTCTGAATTACCAGGAAATCAATTTCACCTTACAAATGTTGTGGTGAACATGTTAGAAAATGCTATAAAGTATTCAGAAGGCGCTCCAATAATAGATGTATATACAGAAAGTAGTAGTAAGTTTTTTATTTTCAAAATAAAAGATACAGGAATAGGAATGAGTAAAGCGGTACAAAAACAAGTTTTTAATAAGTTTTACAGAGAACAAAAAGGAAATATTCATGACATAAAAGGTCATGGATTGGGATTAGCATACGTAAAAGAAATTGTAGAAAAACACCACGGAACAGTATTTGTTGAAAGTGAAAAAGGAAAAGGAAGCATGTTCACGGTAAAATTACCTTTAATTTAAAAGTATAAAACAATGGGAAGTAAAAAAATTTTATTAGTAGAAGACGATCCTAATTTTGGAACGGTTCTAAAAGATTATTTAGCATTAAACGATTACAATGTAACACATGCAAAAGACGGAATAGAAGGTCTTATTATGTTTAAAAATAGCGATTATGATTTGTGTATTTTAGACGTAATGATGCCTAGAAAAGATGGTTTTTCTTTAGCACAAGATATTAGAGTTACAAATAAAGAAGTGCCAATTATTTTTTTAACAGCAAAGACATTAAAAGAAGATGTTTTAAGAGGGTATGCCGTTGGTGCAGATGATTATTTAAATAAACCTTTCGATTCGGAGGTTTTATTACACAAGATTAAAGCAATATTACAACGTAAGGAAATAGACAATTCTCCAGAAAGCGAGCAATTTGAGTTTACAGTAGGTAGTTTCTTGTTTAATTCTAAATTACGTCATCTAACTGTTGGTGAAGATGGTGAGCCAATTAAATTGTCTCCAAAAGAAAGTAAATTGTTACGCATGTTGGCAATTCATAAAAATGATTTAATGCCAAGAGAATTAGCATTAACAAAAATATGGAGAGATGATAATTATTTTACATCTAGAAGTATGGACGTATATATTGCAAAATTGCGTAAATACTTAAAAGTAGATGATAAAGTAGAGATTTTAAATATCCACGGAGAAGGCTTTAGATTAGTAGATAAAATCTAAATTTAAAATACTTCCCTAATAAAATAACTCAGTTCGTAAAACAAGCTGAGTTTTTTGTATTTTTATGGGATGGCAGAATTCATTAAAATATATAACGAAAATCCCAATCCTAAAGAAATAGCCAAAGTTGTAAAAGTTTTACAAGCTGGCGGTTTGGTTATTTATCCAACAGATACTGTCTATGGTTTAGGTTGCGATATTACAAAAACTAAAGCTTTAGAAAAAATTGCAAGAATAAAAGGTATCAATTTAGAGAAAGCAAACTTCTCATTTATTTGCAACGATTTAAGTCATCTTTCAGATTATGTAAAGCAAATAGATTCCGCGACTTTTAAAATTTTAAAAAGAGCATTGCCAGGACCTTATACGTTTATTCTTCCTGGTAGTAATAATCTGCCAAAAGTATTCAAAAAGAAAAAAACGGTAGGAATTAGAATTCCAGATAACAATATTATAAGAACTTTAGTTGCAGAACTGGGCAACCCAATAATGTCGACTTCTATTAGAGATGATGATGATGTTTTAGAATATACTACAGATCCTGAATTAATTTTTGAAAAATGGCAAAATTTAGTTGATCTTGTAATTGACGGTGGTTCTGGAGATAATGAACCTTCTACAGTAATCGATTTAACAGATGAACCAACAGTAGTTAGACAAGGAAAAGGAAGTTTAGATATTTTGTAGAATTAGTTTCGAAGTTGAAAACTAATCAGCTCTAGTGATTTTTTGAAAGATAAAAAAAAGTATCGTAAACTAATTAAAATTACTAAGTTTAAAAAAAGCTAATTACTTTAAATTCTTAAATTTCTTTCTACCTAAAACAAAATATTGCCAAACAATGCTAGTATGTAAATTGTAATCTTGTTTTTTTTGAAGTTTTTTTCGTTTTCCTAAGAATTTAAAAAAGTTTTTATAAAAACTAATATGTGCTTTTAAAATTGCAAGTGTATGAACTGGTCTTAATTCAATTAGAAACTTTATACCCGCAATTCCGTCTAAAATTAAACGAGAAAATATAACGAACAAAAACCATTTTTTAGGAACGTTTTTAACTACATTTAATAAACTATTTCTAAAATTCAAATAGGTTTTATGCGGATTTGTTTCCTGTAGCGTTGCGCCACCAACATGAAAAACAGTAGAAGTACCAACATATTTTACCTTGTAACCTATGTTTTGGGTTCTCCAACATAAATCAATCTCTTCTTGATGCGCAAAGTAATCTTCATCTAAACCACCTAATTGATGATAGACTTTAGAACGAATAAATAAACAAGCACCAGTAGCCCAGAAAATTTCAGAAATATCGTTAAACTGCCCATTATCGGTTTCTAAATTATTAAAAATGCGACCTCTACAATAAGGGTAACCATATAAATCTAAAAAACCACCGGCAGCACCAGCATATTCAAATTTATTTTTGTCTTTATAATCTAATAATTTTGGCTGTATAATTGCTGTTTTCTCTTCTCTTTTAAAAACTTCTAAAAGAGGTTGAAGCCAATCTTTAGTAACTTCAACATCAGAGTTTAAAAGACAATAAATATCTGCGTCAACGTTAGCTAAAGCATCATTATAACCTTTTGCATAGCCTTCATTTGTGGTGTTTTCTATGATTTTTATCGAAGGATAAAACTCCTTTACATATTTTATAGAAGTGTCTGTAGAAGCATTGTCAGCAATATAAATTTCAGCCAATTCAGAGCTGAAATTAACCACAGAAGGTAAAAACTGTTCTAAAAGTTTTTGTCCGTTCCAATTTAATATGATGATTGCTGTTTTCAAGGATGCGAATTTACAGTTTAAAATCTTTTGTCAAGAATAAAAAAACAAATCATTTTGTTAAAATCTAAAGGGTAAAACTACTTAAGTGTTATACACCCTTTTATTTAAAGCGTATTTATACTCTTCATTTTAATTATAATCTTAAATAACTTTGAAGTATGATATATCATTAAAGGAGTTAGCTGAAAATCCTAAAAGAGTAAGCGTTATTTTAAATTTTTAATGATGAGTAAAACAATAAATGTTCATGTAACAATCGACACAATCGCCCTAGCAAAAGCTTATTCAAATCCTAGTAAAGATTTTAACAATCCAACAGGAATTGGGCACAATTTTTCTTATATGATTGCAACTTCTAATACTATTTCTGGTAGTGGAACCGGTGATCTTAATTTTAGCGCACAAGTTGGAGACACAGTAAGGTTTTTTGGGAATTCAGCTTCAAATAATTTTGAAGATGCGATACTTCTTTACGGTATTGATCGTTTTGGAGGGGTAGAAGTATTTAGCCCTTTTATGAGTTTAACTTTTACCAAAAATGGAGTTTCTCCTTCTAATCAAAATGTATTACCTGCACACATTGGTAGTCAGCAATTTTGGTTTTATCAATCATCTGTAATAATTGCGGGTACAGAAAATTACAAAGTAGTTTTTGCTTTTTATAAAAGAGACGAAAATGGAAATCCTATTTTATTTGGATATTTCCAATGGGATCCTACAATTACTGTAACGGGTTAATATCTTTTATTATATATGATTTAATTATAAACCTTAAGAAAATATTTCTTGAGGTTTATTTTGTATAATCTGGAATTTCTTTCAAGAAAATATAGGTTTCATTTTCAAAATCCATTTTACAATAAAAATGCTCTAAACCATTGGTAACAATTAAGAAGTTAGCTCTCAGTTTTAAATTGTAACGTGCAATTTGATCGAAAGTAGCTTGTGTTATTTTAATTTGTGGCGCTTTACATTCTACAATAATATCGGGTTTTCCTTCAGTATTAAAAACTAAAATATCGGTTCTTTTCTTACGATTATTAATTGTTAACTGTTTTTCTAAAGCAATTAAAGAGGTTGGATATTTCTTTTCTTCAATTAAAAACTGAACGTAATGTTGACGAACCCATTCTTCTGGAGTTAAAACCATATATTTTTTTCTCAAATTATCAAAAATAAGCATCTTATTTTCGTTACTTTTGAGTCTGAATTTATAGTTTGGTAGGTTGAGTTTTTGCATCAATCAAAAGTAAATAAAAATCAGTTATGATACATTTATTAGTTGGTAATACTGGCGCGGGAAAATCTACGTTTGCAAATAAATTAAAAGTAGATATAAATGGTGTTGTTTTTACGCTAGATAAGTGGAATAAAATATTGTTTTTACCAGACAAAACAGAAAAAGATGGTTTAGATTGGTTTTTAGATAGAATTGAAAGAGCAGAATTATTAATGCAAGATTTAATTTTGCAATTAGAAAAATCTGGTGTAGATAGTATTCTAGATGTAGGACTTTCTAAATTTGCACACAGAGAAAAGTATCGAAAGTTTGCAAAAGAAAATAAGATAGAAGTTAAAACTCATTTCTTAGATGTTTCAAGAACAATTAGAAAAGAAAGAATTCTAAAAAGAAACTTAGAAAAAGGAGAGACTTTTGAATTTGAAGTAAGCGAAGATAATTTTGAGTTTATGGAAAGTTGGTTTGAAACCCCTACAAAAGAGGAGTTACAGAACGCAATAATTATAAAAAAATAAATGAACGAGATAAAAGCCATTGTTTCCGATATTAAAAGCGGTAACATAAAACCTATTTATTTTTTAATGGGTGATGAGCCTTATTATATAGATAAAATTTCTGATTATATAGAAGATAATATCTTAGATGAAGCCGAAAGAGGCTTTAATCAGCAAGTAATGTATGGTAGAGATGCAACAATAGAAGATATTGTTTCCGCAGCAAAAAGATACCCAATGATGGCCGAAAGACAAGTTATAATTGTTAAAGAAGCGCAAGATTTAAGTAGAAATATAGAGAAGTTGGTTTCTTATGCAGAGAATCCGCAACCAACCACAGTTTTAGTTTTAAATTACAAATACAAGAAATTAGACAAACGTAAGAAGTTGCACAAAGCAATTGCAAAAACGGGTTTTATTTTTGAAAGTAAAAAATTATATGAAAATCAGGTTTCAGACTGGATTCGTAGGATTTTAAGTGGAAAAAAATATCAAATTGAACCCAAAGCATCTTTAATGCTTGTTGAATTTCTAGGAACAGATTTAAGTAAGATTTCTAATGAATTAGATAAGTTAATGTTGGTGCTACCAAAAGAAACCATTATTAACGACAAACATATTGAAGAAAATATAGGTATTTCTAAAGACTTTAATAATTTTGAATTAAGAAAAGCAGTAGGAGAGAAGGACATTGTAAAAGCAAATAGAATTATTAATTATTTTGCAGAAAATCCTAAGAATAACCCGTTGGTTATGACAATTTCTTTATTGAATGGTTATTTTACTCAACTTCTAATGTTTCATGGTTTAAAAGATAAGTCTAAAAGTTCTGTAGCTAAGAATTTAGGCGTGAATCCGTATTTTGTAGATGAATATTTTTTAGCTGCAAGAAATTATCCGATGCGTAAAGTGGCGCAAGTAATTGCTTTTTTAAGAGATGCAGATGTAAAGAGTAAAGGTGTTGGTGCAAACCAATCTAATGAAGATATTTTAAAAGAACTATTGTTTAAAATTTTACACTAAAATTAAATTAAAAATGAAAAATATTTTTGACAAAGAAATTACAAATGAAGTAATTAAAAGAGTTAATCTTTTAACTCCAAAAGCGAAAGCAAATTGGGGTAAAATGTCTGTTTCACAAATGCTAGCGCATTGCTGTGTAACCTATGAAATAATTTACACAGATAAACATCCAAAACCAAACGCATTTGTAAAAATGCTGTTAAAATTATTTGTTAAAAATGCTGTTGTTTCTGAAAAACCTTTTACAAAAAACGGAAAAACTGCACCACAATTTATAATTTCTGATGAACGTGAATTCGAAGTAGAGAAAAAACGTTTGATAGCTTTTATGATAAAAACTCAGGAATTAGGAGATCTCTATTTTGATGGTAAAGAATCTCATTCTTTTGGTAAACTATCTGCCAAAGAATGGAACAATTCTTTTTATAAACACTTAGACCATCATTTAACGCAGTTTGGAGTTTAGTGCTCTCAGGTTAATACGCTAACGTTAAAACGATTATTGAATGTTTTAGAATAGTGTTTGCCAAGTTGTTTTTTAATGAGAAAATTGATACGGGAAAAAACCTATTGATCAAAATAAAAAAAACCTCACTTTTAATTAGCAGTGAGGTTTTAAAATATTAATTTCTATAAATTTTATCGTATAAATCTTTGTAGATATCTTTTATAATTGCTCGTTTCATTTTCATAGTTGGGGTTAAGTGTCCACCATCTATAGACCAAACATCTGGTGTTAGTTCAAAACGTTTAATACGTTCCCATTTTCCAAAATGAACATTACATTTGTCTACTTCCTTTTGAATTCTATTTATAACCAATTCAGAATTTACAATTTCTTCATTTGTATTGCCAATTTTATGTCCTTTTTTAGCAATCCAGTCTTTTATAAAATCGAAATTTGGTTGAATAATTGCTGCTGGCATTTTTTCACCTTCACCAACAACCATTACTTGCTCTATAAATAAAGATTGTTTTAATTCACCTTCTAGTAATGGCGGAACTACATATTTACCACCAGAAGTTTTAAACATTTCTTTAGTTCTCCCCGTAATTTTTAAGAAACCTTCATCATCAAGCTCACCTTTATCACCTGTATAAAAATAACCATCTTTTAAAACTTCGGCAGATTTTGCTTCATCTTTAAAATAGCCCATCATTACATTAGGTCCTTTTACCAAGATTTCTCCACTTTCGGCAATTTTAACCTCAACATGCTTTAGAACTTTACCAACAGTACCCACTCTAAAACCTTTGTTTCTTTGATCGTTTACAGTAATTACGGGAGATGTTTCTGTAAGTCCATAGCCTTCCATAATAGGCATATTTGCAGCTGCAAAAATTCTTGTAAGTCTAGGTTGTAAAGCAGCACTACCAGAAACCATTAATTTTAATTCACCACCTAAAGCAGCTTGCCATTTAGTAAAAATTAATTTTCTAGCTAATGTTAATTGTTTTTCATACCACCAACCATTTTCGCCATACGGCTTGTATCTTAAACCTAAATTTACTGCCCAAAAGAATAGTATTTTTTTAACCCCAGATAAAGTTTCTCCTTTTAGAATAATTTTATCATATATTTTTTCATACAAACGTGGTACAGCAGTCATTACGTTTGGTTTTATTTCTTGAGCATTTTCAGAAAGTTTTTCTATAGATTCTGCAAAGTATATAGAAACCCCACAATATTGATATAAATACAATATCATTCTTTCGAAAATGTGGCAAATAGGTAGAAAACTTAAACCAACATCATTACCGTCTTCTAAAGGAACTCTTTCTTTAGCAGCTAATACATTTGAAACGATGTTTTTATGTGATAGCATTACACCTTTTGGTCTCCCTGTAGTTCCTGAAGTATAAATTAAAGTAGCTAAATCTTCGGGCTTTACAGCCTCTTTTCTATCTTCTACTTCTTTTTGATTGATTTGGTCTTTTCCTAACTCTAAAACCTCTTTCCAAGATTTTTCACCAGCAATATCATCAAAAGTAAAAATGCCTTTTAATTTGGTGTTCCCTTTTATTTTATTAATTTTTTCTAAAACGTCAACATCAGAAACAAAACAATAAATAGATTCTGAATGATTTAAAACATATTCATAATCTTCTTTAGAAATTGTTGGATAAATAGGTACATTCTGAGCACCCGTTTGTAAAATTCCAATATCACAAATATTCCATTCTGTTCTGTTATTAGAAGAGATTATAGCAATTTTATCATTTGGTTTTATACCTAAATTTAATAAGCCTCTACTAAGCTGGTTGGCTTTATCTACATATTCTTGGGTAGAAATACTTTCCCATTTATTATTATATTTGGTAGTAAGTGCTTTATTTAAATTATAAGTTTCTAATTGGTAGTAAGGAAAATCAAATAATCTAGTAATTTCTATCGCCATAAGTTCTAATTTGTGTATTGCAAATTAGGAAAATTACTGCTATTTAGCAAATACTTATTATAAGAGTTTATTAATTGCGAATTTTTTATTTTTTTGATATTATTATTTCTAATTCTTTAGTATAATATGTTTTAGTTATAATTTATAACACCATAAGAAATATGACTTTAAACATATTAAGAATGAGGTTTTTAGATGTTTGAAATGAAAGTGTTTTTAGGAAACCTTGTAATGATAATTTCGGGGTATGCAAGAATATATCTTAAAAAGAACTAGCTCCTTTATTAAATAAAGAAGCTAGTTGCAATCTGGTCTTTGTTAGCCCCCGAACTCTAACTGTTCCCATTGGGGGGCAATTTAGTATGAATTTTTTAGGCAGATACACGTATAAATACCTATTTTTTGTCAATTAAGTATTTGCTAAAGCTTCTTCCATTGATTTCTGTATATTTTGAATCGATTTCATAGGCAACATCCATATTAGAAATGTTGAAGTCGCCAGAAACCTTCATGTATTTGATATTTAAATCCTCTTCAAATTTTGTGTTTTTAAAAGAAACTCCGTCATTAAATTGTGTGTATTTAAAGGTTGCGCTATCTTTAAAAGTAGCATTAGAAAAACTTACATTTTTACTAAACTTAGCATATTTAAAAGTAGCAGCTTCATTAAAAAGGGTGTTTGAGAAATCGATGTTTTTATCAAATTTAGCATACTTAAAGGTGTTTTCATCATCAAAAGTTGAATTAGAAAAGTCTGAATCCCTTTCAAATCTAGAATATTTAAACATGGCTTTACGTTCGAAGTTACAGTTCTTAAAAATTGCGATATCTTCAAAACTTGCAATAAAAGTATAACCAGAATCTTCATCTGGTATATATGCTAGAACATCCTCTTTAAAAGTACAGTTTATAAACGAAATTTTTACATCTATCATTTTTTTAATTTCATTTGAAGAGTTGTTAGAACTCCAGTTAAACCAGCTACTCTTCCTCTTCCTTGGTAGTTTTTCCATCGCATCATCCATATATGTAAAATCGAGGACTCCTTCTATAGTTGTATTCTCTATAGAAATAGATTTACCTGCTTTTATGTCTTTCATTATAGCAGATGCTTTAACTGTTCTCTGAGCATAAGAAATTGAATTGACTAAAAAGAAACTAATAGCTAAAAGTGTAATTTTATATTTCATTTTTTTGAGTTTTAAAGTGTTTTATTAAATGACAACCCAAAAGTTAACCTGTGACAGTTTTTAAGAAATAAATGTAATTGTAAATGCAGTTTTGTTGTTTTTCGAAGTAAAATGAATCGTTCCTTTATGGGCTTCAACAATACTTTTTGTAAGTGTTAGACCAATACCAGAACCGTTTTTACGCGTTGTAAAATAAGGTACAAATACAGTGTCTTTTATTTCTTTAGGAATACCAACACCATTATCTGAAATTTCTAGATACAAACGATTCTTGTTTTTTGAAAGCTGAACCTCTATTGTTGGTTTCTTAGTTTCTGTAAGTGCATACAAGCAATTCGATATTAAATTGATTAAAATTTGTTCTACTTGTTGTTTGTCTGCATTAATAAGATGTTCTTCAGCTACATTAAAAATTATGGTAATTTTCTTAGCTAAAAAGTCTTGTTTGTAAAGTTCTAAAGTGTTTTTGATTGTTTCAGTTAGATTGATTTCTTTTTTAATTGGCAAAGGTAATTCAGCCAATTTTCTATAAGTATCTACAAAAGAAGTTAGATGTTGAGAGCGTCTTTTAATAATACTTAAACCTTGCGAAAGTTCATCAATTGTGTCTTCATCTGTATTTTCTTCTTGCAATAAAGTGTGTAAGTTTTCGGCTAAACTACTAATAGGAGTAATGGTATTTATAATTTCATGAGACATCACATTCATTAATTTGTACCATGCTTCTTTTTCTTTTTTGTCTATTAATTGCTGAATAGTTTCTAAAGAAATTACTAAATACCCAAATTCATTGGTTTGTGTAACAGATGTTTTTAAGAAAAATTCTTCCTTTTCTTCATTAATTGTTAATGAAATTGTGAGTCTATTTTCTTTCCACTCGTTGATATAACTTGTTAAAGTTCCAATTTTTTTATTGAGTAGATTCCAGTTGTAAAACTTCGGAATTTTTAAAAATGAAGCAAACGCTTTGTTAATCTGAAATACAGAAACCTCATTATTTGCATTTTTTTTAAGAATTAAAATCCCGATTCCTAAACTTTCTATAATATTAGTAAAAATGAGTTGTTCAGAAGATTTTTGAAGGCTTTGCTTGCGATGTTTTTCTAATAATAAAGCAGTTTTATTGTGTAACGGATTTTTTCTTTTTTCCGCAGAGATTGTATTCGAATAATCATTAAATAACAAGCAATCTATAGATTTTTCTATATCTGTAAATAACTTTTTTAGATATTCTGTAAAAAGGTGAAATTGAAATAATAGTACTAATGAAAACCCAATAGTATTTACAAAAAAGCCTTTTTTAAAGCTAAATACTATGATTACACCATTAATTATTAATAATAATATTCTAATTATAATTTGAATGTATTGTGGTTTTCCCATTTACAATTGATGTTTCTCTAATCTTCTGTACAAAGCTGCTCTTGTTAAACCTAAATCTTTTGCTGCTCTAGAAATATTGCCTTGATGTTTTTGAATGGCTTGCTGAATTAATATTTTTTCTGAATCTTCTAAATTTAAACTTCCTCCTAAATTTACGTCTATTTTTTTTGTTGAAAAGTGCAAGTCCGAAACTTCAATTTTAGGATTATCGGTAATAATAACAGCACGTTCTACAATATGTTCTATTTCTCTAATATTTCCTGGCCAATGATAATTTTCCATCGCTTTTAAAGCTTCATTACTATAACCATTAATTTTCTTTCGATATTTTTGAGTTAGTTTGTGTAAAAAATGAGCAGCTAATAAAGAAATATCATCTGCTCTTTCTCGAAGTGCAGGTAAATTTAGTTCAATGGTATTTATTCTGAATAACAGATCTTGTCTAAATGTTTGTTCATCTACCATTTTATGAATGGGCGCATTTGTAGCACAAATAATTCTTACATCTAAATCTCTTTCTTTTCCTTCGCCTAAACGTGTTACTTTTCGGTTCTGAATAACCGTTAATAGTTTGGATTGTAAATGGAGTGGAAGGTTCCCAATTTCATCCAAGAAAATGGTTCCGCCTTTGGCTAGTTCAAATCTACCTAACGTATCTTTTTGTGCATCTGTAAAAGCGCCTTTTGCATACCCAAACAATTCACTTTCAAATAAATTTTCATTTAAAGAACCTAAATCTACATGTATAAAAGGATAGTTTTTTCTGCTAGACTGCAAATGAATTTCTTTTGCAAAGACAAATTTTCCAGTTCCATTTTCGCCTAAAATTAAAACATTTGCATCTGTTGGTGCTACTTTACTAACCAGATTTGTGGCAGATTTCATTGCCGAAGAATTTCCAATAATATGTTCTGTTTTTTTGTGAAATTCTTTGTCTTGATGTTCTTGTATGGTTTCTAATTGTGTGTTTTTTCTTTTAGAACGCGCCAATTCTACACCAGCATTTACAGCAGCATAGAGCTTTTCTGTGGTCCAAGGTTTTAAAATAAAATCTGTAGCGCCTTTTTTAATGGCTTCTACGGCTAAATTTACACTTCCGAAAGCAGTCATTAAAAGAATGGTCGTTTCCGGGCTCACTTCTTTTATATTTTTTAACCAATACAAACCTTCTTTACCATCTTCAAAACCAATTCGATAATTCATGTCTAAAATAACAACGTCGATGGTGTTTTTAGTTAAATGATTGTTTATTTTTTTCGGATTGTTTTCTGTTACAATTGACGTAAAATATTTTTTCAAACTAATTCTTGCAGAAAATAAAATATCATCATCATCATCTACAATTAAAATGGAAGCAGCTGTTTTTCTCATAGTACATAATTACCCTTTTGTTTGAATATGAACAAATAAATGTTCGTTTTTGAACATATTTTAAAAAGTAAAATTCGTTATTTAGTTATAAATCAATAATTTAACTTTTATTATTCGATGGCATATTTGTGGTATATGGATAACCAAACGAACTCAGAAATTATGGATAAGCAGATTACACCTAAAAGTAAAAAAACAAAAAAAATGTTGTTATGGGGAATTCCAGTTGCTTTTTTATTGGTAATCATATTAATGAATGCTACTAGAAAAAAACAAGTCAATTTAGAAAAAGATGCTATTAGTATTCGAGAAGTTCTTAAAGGAGATTTTGAAGATGTTGTTTTATTTAATAGTACGGTAGAACCTAAAACGTCTGTTTTGGTAAATGTAATTCAAGGTGGTGCTGTTTCAGAGATTTTTGTAGAAAGCGGACAAACCATTAAAAAAGGAACGCCACTTTTAAAAGTATACAATCCGAATGCAGAGTTAAATTATTTAACGCAAGAAACTGCCATGGTTGAGCAGATTAACAATTTAAGAAACTTACGTGTAAATATTAAAAATCAACAATTAAGTTTAGATCAGCAATTATTGAGTATAGATAATGATTTTAGAAATGCTAAAAGACAGTATTTATTAGATTCAACTTTATACAAAAAAGAAGTTATTGCCAGAAATGATTATCAAAAAACGAATCAGGAGTACACGTTTCAAAAAGAAAGAAGTGGCGTAATTAAAAAGAGTGTTTTTAATGAGAAAAAAAGTAGAGATATACAATTATCAAGAATAAATACATCTTTAACAAACATGGAAAAAAGCTTAGAACTGTTGAATAAAAATAAAGAAAATTTTATGGTAAAGGCACCTGTAGATGGCTTGTTGTCTTCGTTCAATCCTATTTTGGGAGAAAGCTACAATCAAGGACAACCGATTGGAAAAATGGATGTTTTAGATGGTTATAAATTAGTTGCAAAAGTAGATGAATATTATATCTCTAAATTGCAAGAAGGTATTAAAGGAACCGTTGCAGTAAATGCTAAAAATTATAAAATAGAGCTTTCTAAAGTGTATTCAGAAATTGTAAACGGACAATTTAAATTAGAATTAACTTTTGAACAAGATTCACTTTCATCATCCGTAAAAAGAGGTATGTCTTTAAAAACGAAAATGTTTTTATCTGGTAAAACAAAAGCGTTGTTGTTACCAAAAGGGATGTTTTATCAAAGTACAAGTGGTACATGGGTTTTTGTTTTAAACTCAGATAATAAAGCCGTAAAAAGAAGCATAAAAATTGGTAGAGAAAATCCGTTTTATTACGAAGTTTTAGAAGGTTTAAAAGAAGGAGATAGAATAATAACTTCTAATTATGATGATTATAAAGAAGTAGAAGAAGTAAATATAAATTAGATAAAAGCCAAAAAAAATTAAAATTTAAAAACATATAAAATGATAAAAATAACAGATTTAGTAAAAGTATACAGAACAGAAGAAGTAGAAACAACAGCCTTAAATAGGTTGAGTTTAGAAGTGAAGAAAGGAGAATTTGTATCAATAATGGGAGCTTCTGGTTGTGGTAAATCAACCTTATTAAATATTATTGGGTTGTTAGATGCACTAAATAATGGAAGTTACCTTTTTGATGAAACTGAAGTAGCAAAATTCAATGAAAAACAACGTGCTGGTTTAAGAAAATCTAATATTGGTTTTGTGTTTCAAAATTTTAATTTAATTGATGAATTAACGGTTTACGAAAACGTAGAACTGCCTTTAATTTACAATAAAGTAAAGTCTGCTGACAGAAAAGAACGTGTTACAGAAATTCTTGAAAGAATTGGAATTGCACACAGAGCAAAACATTTTCCTTTACAATTATCTGGTGGTCAGCAACAAAGAGTTGCAGTTGCTAGAGCTTTGGTTACAAATCCTAAATTAATTTTAGCAGATGAACCAACAGGTAATCTAGACAGTAAAAGTGGAAATGATGTAATGGAATTATTAACAGAATTGCATGCAACAGGCGCAACAATTGTTATGGTTACACACTCGTCTTATGATGCACAATTTTCATCAAGAATTATCACTTTAAAAGATGGAGAAGTAATATCAGAAAAAACAAATGAACATAAAGTAGATGTTTTAGTTCAGTAATTAATAACCAAAAAAAAACTAGAACAGATGTTTACAACATGGTTTAAAATATTTTTTAGAAATAGTAAGAAAAACTGGCTAAACACATTGATTAATATTAGCGGGTTAACTTTAGGTTTGGCAGGTTTATTAATCGTTTTATTGTATTTAAACGAAGAAAAAAGCTATAATCAATGGAATCCTAATAAAGATGATGTTTATAGGGTAAACCTAAAACAGCCAAAAAATGATGAAGTTTGGTTTACTGTAAATGCGGGTATGTACCTTACTTTTCCAAAAGAACTACCAGAAGTAACAGCATCTTTAATGGTAAAACCATTTTATAGAAGTAAGGTAATTCAATATAAAGATGCGTTTGAGTTTAATGATAAAACCATATTTACAGAACCACAGTTTTTTGACTTTTTTCCTTTTGAAATTCTAGAAGGATCTGCACAAAAATTTGCAGAAACTAGAACAAATATTGCTTTGTCTAAAGCGTATGCAGATAGAGTTTTTAAAGGAGATAAAGCTGTAGGAAATACTGTGAAAATTGATGGGGAAAATTATATTGTAAGTTGTGTTTATAAAATTCCGAAGAACTCACATCAAGAACCAGAAGCATTAATTCAGTTTGATGAAGAATTTGAAGTCAATTGGGGAAACCATAATAACGAAGTATTCTGTAGAATAACTAAAGGAACAGATTTAGAAGGTCTAAAGGTAAAAATGAATCAAGTTATTGTTGAAAAAGCATATAGAAAAAATGTAGAAGAAAATGGAATGACTATTAAAGAATTTGATAAAACGTATGGAATTCCAACAGTTCTTTTAGATAAATTAGATACGTTGTATTTACACAATACAGCAAAAAGAGCTGGACCAAGTGGTGCTGGTAATTATCAATTATTAATGATATTATTAGGCTTGTCTATTTTGTTAATTGTTATTTCTTGTGTAAATTTTATTAATTTATCTGTTGCAATAGCAAGTCAAAGAGCAAAAGAAGTAGGTGTAAAGAAAACATTGGGTTTATCTAAAAAGCAACTACTCTTTCAATATATATCTGAAATTGTTTTACAAGGGTTAATATCATTTGTTTTTGCATTGGTAATTGTAGAGTTATCATTGCCCTTTTTTAATGAGTTTGTTCAAACAGAAATCTCAATATTGCATACAAATTCATTATTGATATTGCTTTTTACAGCAATTTTTCTTTCACTTTTTGTAGGTAGTATTCCTGCATTATATCTTTCAAATTTTAAAGCAATTGAAGTTTTAAAAGGAAGTGTTTCTAAAAGTAAAAAAGGAAATTTAGCAAGAAATATCATGTTAGGGTTGCAGTTTTTAATTTCAGGATTTTTTATTATTAGCATGTTAATTGTTGGAAGTCAAATTACCTATATTATGGAAAAAGATTTAGGTTTTGATAAAGAACAAGTACTTTCTGTTAATGTTTATAGTATGCCTAATAAGTATAAAAAATATAAATTGGCAAAAGAGGTTTTATCAAAAAATAATAACATTATAGATGTAACGTCAAGTATGTTTGTTCCTGGAGATGGCTATGTAAGTGGTACTGATTTAAGACATAAAATAAATGACAAAAGTTTAAATACTGCTTCTAACGTAGTAGATTATAATTATATAGATTTTGCGAAAATTAAATTATTAAAAGGAAGAAATTTTTCTGATAAAATTGCTTCAGATAGCGCTAGTAAGATTATTATAAATGAAACGGCCGCTAAAAAATTAGGAATTTATAACAAACCTTTGGGAGAAAAATTGACTTTAGGTTGGTTGGAAGAGGATGATACTAAAAATTCTTTTGAAGTTATTGGTATGGTACAAGATTATCATTTTGATGGTTTTGATAATGTAATTGCACCCATGTTTCTTGTTCTTTGGGACGGTATGAGTTTTACACATAGCTGGATTCCTGCTATTCAATTTAAAATAAAACCAACTAATATTGACAAAACAATTGCAGAAATAGAAACTTATTGGAGGCAAAATATAGATGCTAAATATCCTTTTTCTTATGAGTTTTTAGATCAAAAATTTGCAAAAACATATAAGAAGTATCAAAAACAACAAATGATGTTTTTAATTTTATCTATGTTGGTAATTTTAATCTCATTATTAGGTTTATTTGCTTTGGCAACCTTAACCATTCAACAACGTTTAAAAGAAGTTGCAATCAGAAAAACTTTGGGTGCATCTGTAAAAGAAATTATGTTTCAGTTGTTAAAAAACTTTCTTAAAATTGTAGTAATCTCTTCTATTATATTAATTCCTGTGGCGTATTTTTTTATGCAAAATTGGCTAGAAAACTTTGTGTATAGAATAGAGATGCCTATGCTTCCATACATAATTACACCTATTGTTTTAGTTGTTTTAGTCTTTGCTGTTGTAGGTTTAAAGGCTTATAACGCAACTAAAATCGATTTAATAAAATACTTAAAATTCGAATAATTATGTTAAAGAATTGGTTTAAAATATTTTACAGAAATAGTAAGAAAAATTGGATACATATTGTTGTTAATATATTCGGATTAACAGTTGGTTTTGCAGGGTTATTATTGGTTCTATTGTACCTAAAAGATGAACAAAGCTATAATGCTAACAATGCAAATCTTAATGAAATTTACAGAGTAATTCATAAAATGTCTGATGGAGAAATTTGGGCGAACAGTACTAATGTTGAAGGCTTAAAATATAAAGAAGACATACCAGAAATAACCGCTTTTTATTTGAGTAATAATTGGGAAGAAAGTGCTGTTGCAAAATTAGAAGGTAAGCAAGTTTTTATTGAAGATATTTTAGAGGGGAATTCTAATTTCTTTGAGTTCTTTCCTTTTGAAATTATTGAAGGAAGTTCTGCTAATTTTGAAAAGAGTAGAAATCATTTAGCAATTTCAGAAAAACAGGCTAAAATTTTATTTGGAAATAAAATAGCTATTGGTAAAACAATTGAATTCGATGGCAGAAGCTTTATTGTTACCACTGTTTATAAAATAACTGGCAAGCATTACTTTATGCCAAGTATGGTTATTCAATTCAAAAAAGAACCTGAAGGTCATTGGGGTAATTTTTCTAATAATTTATTTATTAAAACAACAAAAGAAGTAAACATAGAAAGTATAGAGAAAAAAGCGCTAGCTATTTGGTATCAAAATGAGGTTTTACCTTCTTCTAAAAGAGATGGTATAACACCAGAAGAATTTATAGAAAAGTACGGAACAACTCCTATTTTTGAACCTTTAAAAGATATTCGGTTAAAAACGATTGCAGATAATTCTGGTCCACAAGGAAAAGGGAATTATCAGTTAGTTTTAATTATGTTATCATTATCAATATTGCTAATCTTAATTTCTTGTGTCAATTTTATAAATTTATCTATTGCATCAGCAACACAGAGAGCTAAAGAAGTTGGAGTAAAGAAAATATTAGGGCTTTCTAAAAGCACTTTAACTATGCAATATGCACTAGAAATTATTTTTCAGGGTTTTGTGTCTTTTCTATTATCTATGCTATTAGTAGAGCTTATTTTACCATCATTTAATGGTTTTATGAATAAAGAAATTTCTATTCTTAATTTCGATTTATTTTTAAGAGTTGCAATTATAGCGATAATTGTATCATTTATTATTGGTTTTATTCCGGCTATTTATGTGTCAAAATTTAAAACTGTAGAAGTATTAAAAGGAAATGTTTCTAGAAGTAAGCATGGTGTTTTTGCAAGAAATATTATGTTAGGAATTCAGTTTTTAATTTCAGGTTTTTTTCTAACAGGTTCATTAATAATTTATAATCAAGTAGATTATATGATGAAAAAAGAACTAGGTTTTAACGGAGATCAAGTAGTAGTAGTTTCCATGAATGAATATAAAGATAGATATAAGAAATATCTTTTAGCAAAAAAGGAATTAAGCAAACACCCAAATATAGAAGTGGTAACTAGTAATTCTTATATTATTGGTGGCGGAAGTTCAAACTCAACAAATGTAGATTATAAGAATGTAACAGTGCAAACGTATGCAAATGCTGTAGATTTCGATTATTTGCAAACAATGAAAATGAAAC
This sequence comes from Polaribacter sp. ALD11, assembly GCF_002831685.1. NCBI lineage: Bacteria > Pseudomonadati > Bacteroidota > Flavobacteriia > Flavobacteriales > Flavobacteriaceae > Polaribacter > Polaribacter sp. ALD11. Next base: position 301,073 of record NZ_CP025119.1, read on the forward strand.
TTTTAAAAGGACGTTTTTTTGATGAAAATAGAACATCAGATACGATTAATAATGTTATTATAAACGAAACTTTAGCAAAAGCATTCAATATTTATAACGACCCAATAGGTAAAAAGATAAAGCCAGGTTTTTATGATGAAAATGGTGTTCTTAAAGTATTAAATATTATTGGTATGGTAAAAGATAATCATACATATGGTTTTGATAGTAAAATTCTACCAACTATGGTAACACACTGGAATACATTTAACTGGATGAAGCAAAATTTTTGGTGGATTCAATTCAAAATTAAACCAAACAACACGCAAGAAACTTTAAAATACATCGAAAATTATTGGGGAGAAAATATAGAACAAGGGTATCCTTTTAGTGCACAATTTTTAAACAAACGTTTTGCTAGAACTTATGCTAAATATCAGAAACAAAAAACACTCTTTTTAATTTTAACCTCTGTGGTTATCATCATTTCTTTATTAGGTTTATTCGCGCTAGCAACCCTAACAATTCAGCAAAGATTAAAAGAGGTTGCAATACGTAAAACATTAGGGGCTTCTGTAAAAGAAATTATGTTTCAATTGATTAAAAGTTTCCTAAAAATAACAATAATAGCTTCTGTAATTTTAATTCCTATCGCCTATTATTTTATGCAAAATTGGTTAGATAATTTTGTTTATAGAATAGACATGCCATTATTTCCATTTATAATTACACCAATAGTACTAACTATTTTAGTATTTGTAGTGGTAGGTTTAAAAGCTTTTAATGCCACAAAAATAGACTTGATAAAATATCTAAAATTTGAATAAAAAATAAATAACAGTCACAAATTAAAAATTATCGAGTCTTTTGTATAGAAATAAGTTCCTTTAAAAATATTATTACTAATAAAAACTAATTTTAAAATAAAAAGAATGAAACTAAAACTAACCTTTTTTTTGATGTCTTTGCTATTTATAAATAGCAATTTAAACGCACAAAATAAAATAAAACTCGAAGCGAGTTTTGATAAAATAATTGTAAGCCCACACATAGAAGTAATCTTTAAACAAGGAAATGAAGCAAGTATTGTAATTGAAGATATATCTGTATCTCTAGAAAAGTTTAAATATGAACTAGAAAAGGGAACACTTCAAGTGTATTTAGAAGGGGCCAAAACATACACTAAAAATAAAAAAATAGTTGTTAAAAATTCAGAAAGGAAAGTTCCATTATATAAAGGTAGGGTAGTGAAACTAATCATTACGTACACAGATATAAAAATATTTTCTTTAAGAGGAGAAGAAAAAATCACATTTCAAACTCCCTTAATTCAAGAAGAATGTAAATTACGTATCTACGGAAAATCTGAAGTAAGTATTCATAAAATTAAAGTTGATAAATTAAATATTTCTATTTACGGAGATAGTTTTTTAAATATGGGAAAAGGAACAGTTAACAAACAAAAAATAACAGCATATGGGGCAAGTAAAGTAATGGCTTCAGATGTTCTTTCAAAAGAAACAAAGATTACAGCTTATGGCGATGGAGTTTTTCAATTTAATGTATCTAAAAGAATTAAAGTAACTTCTTATGGTGAAGCAACGGTAACTTATAAAGGAGCTGCTAAATTAAAAAAAGGAATTATTATAGGAGAATCTACAATAAGAAAAGTACTATAGTTTTTAGGTTTTGGGCGTTACCAAGGTCGGGCTTTCACTACTCGCTTTTTTATCGTTCCTCAAAAAAGAGCTCAAACAAACCGTTCTATCCCTAACGCAAAAAAAAACAGCTTTTAGATTTTTCTAAAAGCTGTTTTTTTTATAAAAATAAGGAATTTATTTTTTGGTTGCCATCCTATTTTTTTTAGGACTTCTTTCTCTAAATGTACCCGCAAAAAGTAATCCACCAATAATACCCATAAGTATAAAAGCAACTTGTTCAAATAAGTTTGCAGAACCTGTTGTAGTAGATGGGTTAAAAAAAGAGTTACTTAACCCCATAAAAGACTTACTTCCAGGCACAAGCATTATAACACCTTGAATTAAATAAACTGTTTTCGGGGTTTTGGAAATTAGCCCAAATAATCGACTTATTCCAACGACAACCAAAGTTCCAATAAAAGTACTTACTAATACGCCATACCCAGAGAATAATACGATCATTAAAAAAGCAATAACACCCGTTAGTACACCAAAAATCATGTCTTTTTTACGTACTTGAAATATTGGTAAAAGCGAAATTGATAATATAGGTATTGCAAAAAAGATGGTCCATTTTGGCATTTCAGATAGATGATAGGTTAAATCAATATCAACTAAAGATGTCATTAATGCTAAACCAAGTAATACACCAAAAAACTGTTTAAAAAGCAAGATAATTGAATCGAAAAGTTTTGCGCCCCCAGAAACCAAGCTTTTAGAAGTTATCTCTTCTAAAGCAGTTGTAATTGCTAGCCCAGGAATAAAAATAATGATAGAAGATAATATGGTTAAACCTAGATTAAAGTTTGGGAAAATTGATGTTAACAAGCAACAGATAATAGTTACCACTAAAGCACTTAAAGATTCGAATACGTTTTCTAAATATTTAGATTTACTTGTTAAATAAACCAAAAGATAAATAAATGCACCTAATAATAAAGAAAATACAAAAGACACCAAATTAGTACCAATTAATATACTAAAAGAACCCGCAGAAAAAGTGTATGCCAAAGTTAAACGGTAGTGATTTATAACCTTGGTTTTTGCATGAATACTATTCAATTCTTCATTTATCTCACTATTGTTAATTTTAGAATCAATAACCTTGTTGGTTAATTCTGCAATTCTAGAATAAGCACCTAAGTTTAAAGAACCAGGAAGCACACATTCAACATAATTATAAGAATTTTCATCTTCATAAAAAACATAATTTATCCATGTTGGAGAATCTATAAAACTACCAGTAATTCCTTGTTTTATAGCTACTTCAGTTAGATAAGCCTGAATTTTATAGGAAGGAATACCGTATACGTGCAACGCCTTTCCTAATGCAACTATAAATTGATATTTTTCTGGGATTTTCATTCCTATTTCTTAAAAGTTCTATTTTATTAATTATTAGAGCAAAAAAAAAAGGGCTTTAGAAAAAGCCCTTTTTGAAATACTTTTTTTTGAAATTATTTTGTCAACCAGTTTTTAGCATTTACAAAAGCTTCTAGCCAAGGTGAAACTTCGTCTTTTCTTCCAGTAGGATAGTTTGCCCAGTTCCATTGAAACGTAGAACGTTCTATATGCGGCATTGTAACTAAATGTCTTCCGGTTTTATCAGATAGCATTGCTGTGTTAAAGTCAGAACCATTCGGATTATTAGGGTAGCCTTCATAACCATATTTTGCAACAATATTGTAGTTCTCTTCAGCTTCTGGTAAGTTGAATTTTCCTTCACCATGAGAAATCCAAACACCTAACTCTGTTCCAGCTAAACTAGATAACATTACAGAGTTGTTTTCTTGAATTTTTACGGATGTAAAAGAGCTTTCATGCTTCTTAGAATCATTATGAACTAATTTACCATGTACTTTATGGTCTGGATTAATTAAGTCTAATTCCATCCATAATTGAGCACCATTACAAATACCAACAGACAACGTATCTTCTCTTTTAAAGAAATCTTTTAGTGCTTTTTTAGCTTTAGCATTGTATAAAAATGCTCCTGCCCAACCTTTAGCAGAACCTAAAACATCACTATTAGAAAAACCACCAACAGCGCCAATAAACTGAATATCTTCTAAAGTTTCACGCCCAGAAATTAAATCTGTCATGTGTACATCTTTTACGTCAAAACCAGCTAAATACATTGCATTTGCCATTTCACGCTCGGAGTTTGAACCTTTTTCTCTGATGATAGCCGCTTTTGGACGAGATTGCTTCGTTCCGCTCTCAATTACAGGAATTTTTCCAGTAAAATTCTCAGGAAATTTATAGGTTAAAGGCTGCTTTTTGTAATTATCGAATCTGTCTTGTGCTAAATTATTAGCTGTTTGTTTTTGATCTAATAAGAAAGAAGTTGTGTACCAAACATCTCTCATCTCAGTAACATCAAAAGAGAAAGTCTCTTCATTATTTTTAATGTTTACTGTTCCAGAATTGTTTGCGGCTCCAATATTAAAAATGGTAATTCCCATTTCTTCAAACTTTTCTTCGACAGAAGCATCTGCTTGAAAAACGATTCCAGCATTTTCAGAAAACAATACTTTAATAGAATCTTCTTCATTTAATTCAGAAATATCAAAATCGGCTCCTAAATTTACATCAGCAAAACACATTTCTAATAAAGTTGTAATAAAACCACCAGAAGCAATATCATGTCCTGCTTTAATTTTATCTCCCTTTATTAATTTTTGAATCGTATTAAAAGTTTTCTTAACATAAGAAGCATTTGTAACATCTGGTGCTTCACTACCAATTGCGTTTAAAGTTTGGTTAAAAGAACTTCCTCCCAACTTATATTCATCTTGAGAAATATTAATGTAGTAGATATTTCCTCCATCAACCTGTAAAAGAGGTTCTACAACTTTACTAATTTCATTACAGTTTCCTGCAGCAGAAATAATAACAGTTCCTGGAGAAATTACTTCACTATCGGTATATTTTTGTTTCATAGATAAAGAATCTTTTCCCGTTGGAATATTGATTCCTAAATCGATAGAAAACTCTGAAACAGCTTGTACAGCTTTGTATAAGCGTGCGTCTTCACCTTCATTTTTACAAGGCCACATCCAATTTGCAGAAAGAGAAACACTTTTTAAATTGTCTTTTAAAGGTGCCCAAATAAGGTTTGTTAAAGATTCTGTAATTGCATTTCTACTTCCAGCTTCAGGATTAATTAACCCAGAAATAGGAGCGTGCCCAATTGAAGTTGCAACCCCTTCTTTACCGTTATAATCTAATGCCATTACACCAACGTTGTTTAACGGAATTTGTAACGGACCTACACATTGTTGTTTGGCAACTTTACCACCAACACATCTGTCTACTTTATTTGTTAACCAATCTTTACAAGCAACAGCTTCTAACTGTAAAACTTGTTTTAAATAGATTTCTAAATTCTTCGTTTTATAACGAGGATTCTTATATTTTCTTTCTACAGTAATATCTGTTAAAACAGTTTTAGGAGAAGAACCAAACATGTCTTCTAAAGCTAAATCCATTGGTTTTTCACCAGTTTTTTTAGATTCAAAAGTAAAACGGTTATTTCCTGTAACTTCACCAACGGTATACATTGGAGAACGCTCACGATCTGCAATTTTTTGTAAAGTATCGATATGTTTTTCTGCAATAACCAATCCCATTCTTTCTTGAGATTCGTTACCAATAATTTCTTTTGCTGATAATGTAGGGTCGCCAATTGGTAATTTATCTAAATCGATTTTACCACCGGTATCTTCTACTAATTCCGACAAACAATTTAAATGTCCACCAGCACCATGATCATGAATAGAAACAATAAAGTTCTCTTCGCTTTCTACCATTCCACGAACTGCGTTTGCAGCGCGCTTTTGCATTTCTGGATTCGAACGTTGTACTGCATTTAATTCAATACCTGAAGCAAATTCACCAGTATCTGCCGAAGAAACTGCAGCGCCACCCATTCCTATTCTGTAGTTTTCACCACCAAGAATTACAATTTTATCTCCTTCTTTAGGCGTGTCTTTTAAAGCTTGAGCCGCTTTCCCGTACCCAATTCCACCAGCTTGCATAATCACTTTATCAAAACCTAATTTTCTAGGTTTCGAAGTACTAGAAGAAGAATTTTCTTCATGCTCAAAAGTTAATACAGAACCTGTAATTAAGGGTTGCCCAAATTTGTTTCCAAAATCGGAAGCTCCATTAGATGCTTTTATTAAAATATCCATTGGTGTTTGATATAACCAATCTCTTGCTTCAAATTTTTTCTCCCAATATCTTTTTTCGTCTAAACGAGAATAAGAAGTCATGTAAACTGCTGTTCCTGCTAAAGGTAAAGAACCTTTTCCGCCAGCAAGTCTATCTCTAATTTCACCTCCAGAACCAGTTGCTGCTCCGTTAAAAGGCTCTACTGTAGTAGGGAAATTGTGCGTTTCTGCTTTTATAGAGATAACAGAATCGAAATCTTCTTTTTGATAAAAATCTGGCTTGTCTGCTGTTTTAGGAGCAAATTGTTCCACTCTTGGTCCTTTTATAAAAGCAACGTTGTCTTTATATGCAGAAACAATCTCATTCGGATTTTCTTTAGACGTTTCTTTTATCAATTTGAATAAGGAGGTTGGCATTTCTTCTCCATCAATAACAAAAGTTCCGTTAAATATTTTATGTCTACAGTGTTCTGAGTTTACTTGACTAAAACCAAATACTTCAGAATCTGTTAATTTTCGTCCTATTTTTGTAGCAACACTCTCTAAGTATTCAACTTCTTCATCACTTAAAGATAAACCTTCTTTATTATTGTAAGCAGCAATATCTTCAATTTCTAAAACTGCTTCTGGTTTAATTTCGATTGTGAATGAATCTTGATTTAATCCATTATACTTCTCAGAAATCATTGGATCAAAATCAGAAAACTCTTCCGAACTCGTAATAAATTCTTCAATTCTAATGATGTCAGAGATACCCATGTTCTGAGTAATTTCTACAGCATTCGTGCTCCAAGGAGTTATCATTGCTGCTCTTGGACCAACAAAAAAAGCATCGATTGTTGTTTCTTCTATTTTAGGTTGATTGGCGAATAACCAAGTCAATTTAGAAACTGTTTTAGCAGTTAACTTTTTTGTTGTTTGAACAGCGAATACTTTACTGTCTTTATTTCCAAAGAAATGAATCATTATAGTGTTTTATTTGGGTGTTGTTGTAAAAATGCAAATTTACTTTTTTTCAATTTAATACGTAAGATTATTTTAATTGAAAATTTATAGTTATTCACTTATTTATGAAACAAAAAAAAGACGACTAAATTTATAGTCGTCTTTTTAACAATTAAAAAAAAGATTGTTATTTTTTTATTAATTTCTTTGTAATAAATTGATTTTCAGAATTGATTTTTACTAAGTATATTCCTTTAGAAAGTTTAGAAACATCTATACTATTGCGAGTTGTATTTACTTTGTCTGTTATAATTAATTCGCCCAAAATATTGTAAATATTTACATTTACATCTTTTGTAAGGTTAAAGAAGATGTTGTTTCCATTTGTAGGATTTGGATACATTTTAAAAGAAGTAAAGTCTGAAGTATCTACACTTGCAGTTGCAGGATCGTAAATTCCAATGCCATCATAAGTTCCTACTGCATACTCATCCCATTCACTAGCTGTATAGGTTGTGTTTGGGCTAGTTATTGTTAGTTTTCTTCTAAGTGTTTTGTTTTCTAGATTCTTAGCAGTTTCACCTAAAACTCCAATAATATCAATTAAAACTCCATTATTAAATAATCCAATAGGATCATTTCCATTAAAGTTTATTGGAGCTCCATAGTTAGAACCTTCAGGAGCAACTAAATCTGCATGTTGAACTAAATTTTCATCATCTGCTTCAAAATGTATAATTACAAAAACATCATTTACATTAATAGTCCCAGATAAAGTTAATTCATTTACCCAACTTCCTGCTCCGTTTGATTGTTTTTTTATACTATATGTAGATAAATCTATTGAGTTATCTGTTAAGTTAGCAATCTCGATAGCTTTATTATTACTTGCTCCTTCTACATATTCAGAGAAAAATAACTCTACAACATTGTTACTTCCATCTGTTGTTACTGCATTTACTGCGGCAGATTGAGCAGATTTGTTATCAGCTCCATCTTTTGCTAAAATTGTAACATTGTAAGTTGTAGAAACTGTTAAACCATTAATAGTATAACTTGTATTTACTGTAGATGTTTTATATGTTCCATCAACAAAAATATCGTAACCAACAACAGCTGCATTATCAGTAGATGCTGTCCAGTTAGCTTTAAAACTAGTACCCGTTTGATTTGTAATTATAACATTTGTTGGTACAGTTGGTGCTTCACTGTCGATTGTTGTAGATCCATTTACAGCAGTAGATTTAGCCGATTTATTATTAGCTATATCTTTCGCTAATACTGTAACAGCATAAGATGTGTTAGCGCTTAATCCAGAAATTGTATAATTTGTATTTGTTGTATTTCCATGTAAAGTACCATCAACATAAATTTCATATTTAGTAACTGCTACATTATCTGTAGAAGCAGACCAAGTTACATCTATTGATGAAGGTGTGCTATTACTTAAAGTAACACTTGTTGGAGTAGTAGGAGCTTCAGCATCGTTTGAGGTATAGATACCCCAATAATCTTCTGCAGGAGTTCCTCCCCAAATTTTTGTTGCTAAGTATGCATTGTCTATAAAAGGGTTTCTATTTCCTTGCGCATAATTATCGCTAGATACATGATATCTATTTCTTTGTCTTTCAAAATCAGAAACGGGATCTTCTGCATTCCATTCTAAAAATAAATCAATCATTTTATCAGGAGTTGAAGAAGTATCTCCATTACCAACTCCATTTGGTTTACATCGGTCTCCGTAACGAATGTACATATACATCATCATTCTTGCAACATCTCCTTTCCATTCATCACCAGGATACCAACCCCCAGAAACACGACCTGAGTTTCCGTTTCCATCTGCAAATTTTAGACTTCCACGATTACTATTGTAGCCTACATCTGATGGACGTAAATGATGTGCATCTGCACCAGGGCCAGAAGTTCCTAGATTAGGTGTTCCTAAAGATTTTGCATATGTATGTTCTCTATTCCAATCAGTAGAACCGCCACCGTTTTTATTTACACTTCTTGTTCTTGCCGTTTTACCTGAAGAAGTATATCCGTAAATTAACAAAACTTCTGAACTATTTTCTGGGTTTAAATCCGAACCTTTTAAAGCATTCCAACCATAAGATAAGATGTTTGTGTGAGCTGCTATTGTTTTTACTGCTAAGTTTTCTTTTAAAGTTAAACCTTCAGCAGATAAATCTACGTCGTCATAATAAGATTCTTGTGCTGTAATTACGCATGTTAGAAGTAGAGAGAATAAAAGTACTGTTTTTTTCATTTTTAGGATTTATTAACGACTCAATTACGAGTCATTTTTGTTAAAGTATAATTTAATTAATTAATTTTTAATTAGTTTTTTAGTGATAAATTGTTTGTCAGAATTAATTTTTAGTAGATAAATACCTTTTGTAAAATTAGATATATCAATGCTATTCTTGCTTTTAGTAACTTCTGAGGATTGAACCAGCTCGCCTAAAACATTGTAAACATTAATTGTAGCATCTTCTGTTACACTAAAATAAATTCTGTCTCCATTTGTAGGGTTTGGAAACATTTTAAAAGATTCAAATATAAAATCTTTCGTACTTAAAGTTGTTGTGTGACTTCCAACACCATCGTAAGTGTTAGCAGGAAATGATTTCCATTCACTAGCATCATAGGTAGTATTTGGTGATGCAATATCTCTATTTCTTCTTATTGTTGTATTTGCTGCAAAATTATCATCATTATTAAAAACTCCAATAATATCAATTAATACACCATCTTTAAATAAGGCAACAGCATCGTTTCCATTAAAGTTTACCGGTTGTCCATAACGAGTATCATTATTACTAGGTTGAACTAAATCTACTTGCCCGAGTGTGTTACTAGCGGAATTAGGTTGTAATATAGGATTGTTATTATCTCCATTACCAATAACAAAGACATCACCAGGAACAATGTTTTTAACAGTGCCTTTATCTAGTGCAAGTGGTGTTGTCCACTCTCCTGCGCCATTACGTTCTATTTTAATTTCGTAACCAGCAAGGTTAACTGTAGTGCCTGTTAAGTTAACAATCTCTAATATTTTATTAGTACCCCCATCATTACCTTCTACATATTCAGAAAAAAATAATTCTGAAGCTACTCCACCAGTAGATCCATCGTTTGTTTTAAGACTTAAAGGAGTTGTTTTTTCAGATTTGTTATCATCAAGATCCTTTGCTAAAACAGTTACATTATAAGTGGTAGCAGAAGTTAAACCTATTACTGTATATGTGGTTGTTGAAGTAAAAGCTTTAAAAGCTCCGTCAACAAAAATATCATAGCCCTTAACCTCATTATTATCTGAAGAAGTTGACCAATTTACACTAAAAGAACTATCTGTAATATTCGTTATTGTAACATTTTGAGGTACAGAAGGCGGTGTGCTATCTTGTAATGTTTTTTCTGTTACAGGTGTACTTTGAGTAGAAAAATTATTTATAAGATCTTTTGCTATAACTGTAAATTTGTAAGAAGTATTAGTGTCTAAGTTTGAAATTGTTGTACTTGTAGTAGAACTAGAGGTTTGTGCTGTTAATATATCATCTACATATATATTATAACCTGCTACATTTATATTGTCTGTAGAAGCAGTCCAAGAAATATCTATTGTAGTTAAATTAATATTACTGGCAGTAACACTTGTAGGAGCAGTAGGAGCTTGAGTATCTGTTTTTTTGTAAAGATCCCATTTGTCTTCAGCTGAGTTTCCTCCCCAAATTCTTGTCGCTAAATATGGGTTGTCTATAAACGGATTTCTGTTTCCTTGTGCGTAGGTATTATTTGTGTTTTCATGATATGTATTCCTAGCTATTTCAATTGCAGAAACAGGGTCTTCTACATTCCATTTTAGGAATAAGTTTATCATGTCATCACCTGTAAATTGATTATCACCAACACCAACAGCTGTAGGTAAACATTGATTACCGTAACGAAGATACATGTACATTATAATTCTCGAAACATCCCCTTTCCACTCATCACCAGGGTACCAACCTCTTGTGTTTGCTCCATCGGGGCCGTTATAGGTAATAGAAGAACGACTAGAATTACCGCTTCCTAAAGCAAATTTAAAGTTATTTCTTTCTGAATTCCTATTTTTATCTGCTGGTCTTAAATTATGAGCATCTGTTCCTGCACCAGGATCATTGGTTAATAATTTAGGGCTTGCTAATGATTTAGAAAAAACGTGTTCTCTGTTCCAAACAAAATTTAGTCCATTACCTCTATCTTGTAAACTATTATCCCTAGTTCTATCATTAGTATCATCTTGGTCAGAACCATTTTCCCAACCATAAATTAAAACAACTCTAGAGGCATCTGAATCTTTGTCTGTAATTTTAGATGCTTCCCAAACTCCGGGTGTATAACTAAGCATGTTAGAATGCGTGCTTATAATTTTTGAAGCCAATGCATCTTTTAAATTGGTTCCAGACAATTGTAAATTTACATCGTCATAGTATTGTTGCGCTTGTGAAAATGTAAAAGCACAAGTAGACATTGCAATTAAAAGAAGTAGTTTTTTTATCATAATATTAATTAAAAATTAAATAAAATAGTTACTTTCTTTTTCTAGCAATGAAATTTTTTATTGAAAAAGTATAAATTTTATTTCCTCTCTAAAAGTGCCATATAAAATCCGTCAAAACCAGAAATATGTGCTAACACTTTTTTATCGGATACAAATGTAAAATCTTTTCCTGACTCAGATGTTAAGAAATTATTAACTTGATCTTGATTTTCTGAGGGTAAAATAGAACATGTAGCATACACTAATTTCCCTCCAGGTTTTACCATTGTAGAATATTGTTGTAAAACCTCTTGTTGTACTTTTTTAATATTTTCTATAAATTCTGGTTGTAATTTCCATTTAGAATCGGGGTTTCTACGGATAACACCTAAACCAGAACAAGGTGCGTCAATCAAAACTCTATCTGCTTTTCCTTGTAACTTTTTAATTGGTTTTGTAGAGTCGATTACACGCATGTCTATATTGTGTGCTTTGTTTCTTTTTGCTCTTACTTTTAATTTACGGAGTTTACTTTCATAAATATCCATGGCAATAATTTGCCCTTTATTTTCCATTAAAGCAGATAGATGTAAGGTTTTTCCACCAGCACCGGCACAAGTATCTACTACTTTCATACCAGGTTTTACGTCTAAATACGCTGCTACTAATTGAGAAGAGGCGTCTTGAACTTCAAAATAACCACTATGAAAAGCTTCTGTTTTAAAAACATTTGCTCTCTCTGGTAAAATTAAAGCATCTGGATGATTAGGAACAAATTCTGTAATAACACCTTCTGCTTTTAGTTTCTTTTGTAAAATTTCTCTAGAAATGTTTAAAGTATTGGTTCTTAAAATTACACTAGCTTGTACATTTAAAGCAGCAATTTCTTTAGTCCAAATTTCTTCACCTAATTCATTAACACACATTTCGTCCATCCAATCTGGTATAGATTCTCTATATTTTCTCGTTTTTGAAAGTTCAGCAAAACGGCCTTTAATTTTTCTTTCTGGTACATCACCAATTTGGTTCCAATCTGGTAAAGCGATTCCTCTTAAAATACACCACACAGAAAATAACCTCCAGATATTATCTCTATCATAGGGGGCTTTTACTTCTGCAATTTCTGCGTATAAACGGTTCCAACGAACAATATCATAAATTGTTTCTGCAACAAATTTACGATCTCTAGCTCCCCAACGTTTATCACGTTTTAAAGCTTTTTCTACAGCTTTATCTGCGTAAACGCCTTCATTAAATATGTCTCTAATACTATCTATAACTGCAAAAGTTAAATTTCTGTGTAATCTCATTTTTTTTATTATAATCGGGTTCAAATATACGTTAAATAAAAGGTATTTTGTATTTTCGTTATTCATATATTTTTCAAGTTGAATTTAGATTATCCTATTACATATATAAACGGAGTTAGTGTACAAAAAGCGGCGCTTTTGTATGCGGAATTGGGTATAAAGACGTGTAATGATTTGCTCAATTTTTTTCCTTTTAGATATATTGATAAAACGGCTTTTTATGCTATAAAAGACTTACAACCAAATTCTTCTGAAGTTCAAATTGTTGGAAAAATTACACGCGTAAAATCGGTTGCGCAAAAAAGAGGAAGTAGGTTAGTTGCTACTTTTCAAGATGCTACAGGAACGATGGAATTAGTTTGGTTTAAAGGGCAAAAATGGATTAAAGATGCGCTTAAAATTAATGAACCGTATGTGGTATATGGTAAACTGAACCATTATAACGGTAATTTTAGCATTCCCCACCCAGAATTAGAATTGGTTACCGAGTACAAAAAGAAGCTGCAAACTAAAATGCAACCTGTTTACCATTCCACAGAAAAGTTAATAAACTCAGGCATTTCCAATAAGTTAATACGTGGTTATGTTCAGAATGTATTCCAACAATTTTTTGAAACTATTACAGAAAGTTTATCATTAGAAGTTGTAGCCGATTTTAAGTTGATGTCTAAACGAGATGCCTTATTAAATGCGCATTTCCCTAAAAGTCAAGAAAACTTATCAAGAGCAGAGTACCGTCTAAAGTTTGAAGAATTGTTTTTTATTCAATTGCAATTATTACGTAGAAAACTCATCAATAAAACAAAAAATAAAGGATACGTTTTTGAAAATGTAGGTGCTATTTTTAATGAATTTTATGCAGAAAAACTTCCTTTCGATTTAACAAACGCCCAAAAAAGAGTATTAAAAGAAGTTCGAAAAGATGTTGTTTCTGGTGCACATATGAACAGGCTTTTACAAGGAGATGTAGGTTCAGGAAAAACAATTGTAGCTATTTTGTCGATGCTTCTGGCAATAGATAACGGTTTTCAAGCCACAATAATGGCTCCAACAGAAATTTTAGCAAATCAACATTTTGCTGCGGTTTCAGAATTAGTTGAAGGAATGAATATTAAAGTTGATATTTTAACCGGTTCTGTAAGAATAAAAAAACGTAGAGAAATTCATGAAAATTTAGAAGACGGAACTTTACATATTTTAGTTGGCACCCATGCGTTATTGGAAGATAAAGTACAGTTTAAAAATTTAGGAATTGCAATTATTGATGAACAACACAGATTCGGAGTAAAACAAAGAGCAAAATTATGGGCTAAAAATGAACTTCCACCACATATTTTAGTGATGACAGCTACACCAATACCTAGAACTTTGGCAATGTCTGTTTATGGTGATTTAGATATTTCTGTGATAGATGAGTTGCCTCCAGGAAGAAAAGAAGTAAAAACGGTTCATCGTTTTGATAGCAATCGATTATCTGTTTTTAAATTTATTAGAGATGAAATTGATAAAGGAAGACAAATCTACTTGGTTTATCCGCTAATCGAAGAATCTGAAGCAATGGATTATAAAGATTTAATGGATGGTTATGAGAGTGTTTCTCGAGAATTTCCAACGCCAAAATATCAAATAAGTATTGTACATGGAAAAATGAAACCTGCTGACAAAGAATTTGAAATGCAACGCTTTGTAAAAGGCAAAACTCAGATTATGGTAGCTACAACCGTAATTGAAGTTGGAGTAAATGTGCCGAATGCAAGTGTAATGATTATAGAGAGTTCAGAACGTTTCGGGCTTTCTCAATTGCATCAATTAAGAGGGAGAGTTGGGCGAGGAGCAGACCAAAGTTATTGTATTTTATTATCTAGTTATAAGTTGTCTGCAGAGGCAAAAACACGCCTAAAAACAATGGTAGAAACTACAGACGGATTTAAAATTGCTGAGGTAGATTTAAAATTACGTGGTCCTGGGAATATCATGGGAACACAGCAAAGTGGTGTCTTAAATCTAAAAATTGCAGATGTTGTAAAAGATTCTAAAATTTTAGTAGCTGCAAGAAACACGGCAATATCTATTTTACAAGAAGACAATAATTTGTCTAGAGAAGAAAATTCACCAATTAAAAAAGCCTACATAAAAATGACCAAATCGTCTAAGATTTGGTCAAATATTAGCTAAATTTATTTTATTTTTTATGGAGTTGCAGCAACTGCACCTAGTGTATATAATTGTTCTAAAGTAGGAGACTTACTACCGCCTTCATTCTCTAAAGTAATACCAAATGCTTCAGACTCGTTTGCATTTTCAATTGTAAAAATCTTATTAGTATCTGCTGTAAACGTATCTATTGTACCTAAACTTGTAGGTGTTAACGGACTCATTTTTAAAGACCAAACTTGGTATACTTTTCCTTTTGGTGGTTCTGGTAAACCTTTTGCATCTAAATAAATACTTTTCGTTTTCTTGTCCCAATAAACCTTTGCATAAGAATTTGGTGATACTTGTTGTCCTGCTAAAGGAACAGAAATTATATCTCTATCTCTAAAAACAGTTATTAATTTTTCTGCTTCGGCTAAATTATTAGAAGCATTTTGTATTTGCTGTTCTAATTGTTGTTTCTCTGAAGCAATTTGTTCTTTTAATTTATTGTTCTGTGAAAGAGACCAAATTAAAGTACTGCCTATAAGTAGTGTTGCTGCCCAACCAGAATATTGTAACCAATTTGTTTTCGGTTTTGTAATAGAAATTACTTTTGTTTTATCTATTTCTTTTATTATAGATGCAAAAGAATATTCAGAATCTTTTTTAGCAGCAGCGGTTAGTTTTACAATAGCACTTTCTATCGATAAAACTTCTGCAAGTAATTCTGGGTTTTCTTTAATTGCAACATACACTTCTTCATTCTCCTTTTCTGAGAGTGAACCTGCAATGTACAGTTCTAAAATTCCGGATTCTATGTATTTTTTTTTATTCATTTTAAACTCCAACCATTGTTCTTAATTCTGCAATACAGTTTCTATTGCGTGTTTTTATTGTACCAAGTGGTATGTCTAATTCTTCTGAGGCTTCTTTTTGGGTATATCCTTTAAAGAATAATAATTCTATTACAGATTTACATTTTTCACCAAGGTTTTTTACAAACTCTTTAATACCAATTGCATCTGTAGAATTATCTAGGTTATCACTTGTTTCTAATATATCTACGAAAAAATCTGAGTTAAGGTTTTGTTTAGACTGTTTAAACTTCTTAGAACGCGTATAATCTATAGCTGCATTTCTTGCTATATTTAGAATCCACGTGAAAAAACGACCTTTTTTTGCGGAGTAAGAATCAGATTTATTCCAAGCCTTTATAAATACATCTTGAGTAATTTCCTGCGCAACGCCATCATTTTTAACAATTGTGTTTACAACACCAGAAATACTATTACAATACATATTGTAAAGTTTTTCATAGGCTTTTACATCTTTTTGTTGAAATTGTAAAATTAATTGATCCAGTTTATCCATATTTAATGCTAAAATATAATTTTAATATTCAATTTGAAGCATATAAACACTTTTTTATGATTGAAAAAATTAAAGAGAATTAAGTTATTGTAGGGTAATTAAAAATCTTTATTTAAGATAATTAAAGCCTCACAATTTTTTGGACTTTGTTTTTATTTAAGTAATCTTTTACAATTGCTTTTGCTAAGTCTTTATCTTCTATTGGTGTTAAAATAGATTTAAGAACATCTATTTTGTTTTCTTGAAATGCTAAATTGGTAAAACCGTAACCAAAAACTTCTCTATTTTCAATAAGGATTACTGCACGTTCTTCAATTTCTCTTCCTTTGTCGAAAATTATAAAATCTTCATTATTAAAATCTAGCAAGAAAGGTTTTCTTCTTTTCTTTAGGTTGTATTTTGGAGACAAAGTTTCTAACTCTATATAGTATTTTAAACGCGTTAACAAATCATTACCTGTTTTTTCAAAAGTAATAGAAATGGCTCTATCTTGAATTTTTAAAGCTCTTCTTGTTTGTTTTAAAAACAGTTTATTTACTTCAGATTTTGCGTTTTTTCCACGGCCTATATAAATAACTTTACCATCAGCGTCATGAATATAAAACAAACCTAGCTCTTTAGGTACAGCATCTAATAATTTTTGAAGTCTTTCTTTTTCAATTCTTCTATCATGATATTTTACAGAATTCTGAATAATTGTTTTACCAATATCTTTCTCTAAAAGGAGTTTGAATAATTGTACTGTTGCTAAGGCATCTCCAGAAGCTCTATGTCTATCTGTCATAGGAATTCCTAGTGCTTTAGTAAGTTTCCCTAAACTGTAAGAAGGTTGGTCTAAAATTAATTTCTGACTTAATTCTACTGTACAAAGTGTATTTCTGTTGAAATCATAACCTAATCGATCAAATTCTGTGCTTAAAATTCTATAGTCGAAAGCTGAATTATGAGCCACTAAAGTACAATCTTTGGTAATTTCTATAATTCTTTTGGCTACTTCGTAAAATTTAGGCGCATTCTGAAGCATTTTATTGTTGATTCCAGTAAGTTGAATAACAAACTTTTGAATTTCTTTTTCGGGATTAACTAAGCTAATGAATTGATCTACTACGGTATGTCCGTCAAATTTATAGATGGCAATTTCTGTGATGCCTTCTTCATTAAATTTTCCTCCGGTAGTTTCGATGTCTAATATTACGTACAAATTCTTTTTCTTAAGGAGTAATTTATTAATTATAATTTCGATTACCAAAGATAGAGCTTCCTACTCGAATCATAGTACTTCCATTTTTTATTGCTAAGTTGTAATCTGCACTCATTCCCATAGAAAGAGTTTCTAACTTACAATTATCTGTTTTAGCTTTTAATTGTTGACTGTTAAAAAAGTCTTTTAATGATAAAAACTCTTCTTGTAATTGTTCTTCATTGTCTGTAAATGTTGCCATCCCCATAAAACCAACAATCTTTATATTTTCTAATGCTTCTAATTCAGACGATTGTAAGATGTTTTCAATTTCTTCAAAAGACAAGCCAAACTTTGTATCTTCTTTAGCTATTTTTGCTTGTAATAAACAATTAATAACGCGATTGTGTTTCTTTGCTTGTTTGTTTATTTCTTTCAAAGTTTTAAATTTATCAACTCCGTGAATCAGATTAACAAAATGAGCCATGTATTTTACCTTGTTACTTTGTAAATGGCCAATCATGTGCCATTGTATGTCCTTAGGTAAAACATCAAACTTATCTACCATTTCCTGAATTTTATTCTCACCAAAAACACGCTGACCGCCATTATAAGCTTCCTGTAAATCAGAAACTGGTTTGGTTTTAGAAACTGCAACTAAGGTTACATTTTCAGGAATTGAATTTTTTATTTCCTGTATTTTTTTTTGTATTTCCATTAATTACGTTTTTTATTAGCTTATAGAATAAGTTAAAAATAACACGATGTGTTAAAATTCATAAATAGTTAAAGCACTTCTTAGTTTTGGTTCTATGTACGTTGTTTTTGGAGGCATTAACAAATCTGCATCTACAATTTCTTTTAGCTCGTTTATGGTTGTTGGTAACATTCCGAAAGAAACCTTAAAGTCTCCAGAGTCAACTTTAGTTTTTAATTCGAAACTATCAGATTTATCCTGGGAATAAACAATCTTAGAATCATTTCTAATATCTTCTATCCCTAATATTGGTTTTAAAACGGTACTGTACAAAATTTGAGCATCTAATTTACTTAATGCATCTGTAAAATTATAATTAGATTTACGTAAGTATAAAGCATAAAATTCACCATCTAAATACATGCTAAAGTGATATTTTTCTTTAGGTTTATATAATTCTTGTCTACGATTTTCAATTCTGAAAAAAGTATCTAATTCTATTAAAAATTCATGCGGAGTCAGGCCATTAAGGTCTTTTATAAATCGATTAAATTCATAAATGCTTAATTCACTTTCTGGCAACAAGTAACTCATAAAAAAGTTATAATCTTCTTCACCCGTATGATTCGGGTTTTCCTTTGCCAATCTTTCTGCTAACAAACAAGAAGACGTAGATCTATGATGGCCATCAGCAATGTATAACGTATCAATTTCTTTAAATGCTACTGTAATTTTTTCAATATCAACGGCATTATTTACAACCCAAAGTAAATGAGAATCTTTATCTGTTGTAGAAAATTCGTACTCTGCTCTTTGTGCTTTGTATTTTTTAATTATGGAAGCAATTACGTTATTATCAGGATACGTTAAAAGCACTGGTTCTGCATTAAAACCTGTGTTTTTTAAGTAGTTTTCAAATAATAATTCTCTCTCTTTAAGTGTTCCTTCGTGTTTTTTGATGATATTATTATGATAATCTTCAACGGAAGTTGCAGAAATTATTCCGCAGAAAGAATTTGTTGGTGTTGTTTTCTGATAAATATAAAAAGCAGGGATTTTGTCTTGCGTAAAAATTTCATTTTCTTTAAACTCTAAATACCGATTGTGTACCAATTTAAAACGCAACTCTCCGCTAACATCTTGTTTATGATATTTATAACCAGGGTTAATTACATGTAAAAATGTATACGGGTTAAAAGCTAACTTAGAATTTAGCATTTCTGAAGTATAAATTTCGTATGATTTAGAGGAAACCATCGCTACTTTATCTCTTGTTGCTCTAATTGCTTTAAAAGGTTTTACAATTGCCATATTTTAGCTTAAAAGCTGAATAATTTGTTGTGCTAATTCTTTACCAATTCTTTCTTCTGTTTCTTTTGTACCTGCGCCAATGTGAGGTGTTAAAGAAATTTCTGGATTCATTAATAATTGTACGGCTGGTGTTGGTTCTGTTTCAAAAACATCTAAACCAGCAAATTGTACCTTTCCGGTTTCAATGGCTTTTACCAAATCTACTTCATGTAAAATTCCTCCCTTGGCAGTATTTACAATTCCTACACCATTTTTCATTTTGTCGATTTCATCTTTTGTAATAATGTAATCTTCTTGTTCAGATACGTGTAATGTTATAAAATCTGCTTCTTTTAATAATTCTTCTTTAGAAACGGTATCGATATTAATTGTAATTTTTTGTCCGTTAAAAAATTCAACAGCAATTGGTGCACTCGTAATTACTTTATCGGTTGCAATTACGTTCATTCCTAAACCTAAACCAATTTTAGCGACTTCTTGTCCTACTTTTCCAAAGCCAAGAATACCTAGCGTTTTACCTCTTAATTCGATTCCTTGAGAATATGCTTTTTTCAAATCTTTAAAACGAGAATCTCCTTCCAAAGGCATTTCTCTGTTAGAAGAATGTAAAAATCGTGCCATTCCGAATAAGTGTGCAAAAACCAATTCTGCAACAGAATTAGAGGAAGCGGTTGGTGTGTTTATTACGTGTAAACCTTGGTCTTCTGCATAATCTACATCTACATTATCCATATCATTGCTACCACAACCAATTAACTTTATGCTTGGGCAAGCATCAATTAACTCTTGTCTTACTTGTGTTGTACTTCTTACTAGAATTGCATCAATATTATTTTCATTGATATAATTTTCTAACTGATTTTGTGCAACTTTTGTTGTAATTACTTCAAAACCTCCTTTTTCTAAAGCGTCAATTCCGCTTTGAGAAATTCCATCGTTTGCTAATATTTTCATCATCTGTTCAATACATTCAAAAATTGAAACCTTAAAAAAATAGTATATTTTTTAAAACTTCAAATTATTATTTTAATTTTTTCTTTCTAATTCTTGCATTACATCCACCAAAGTTTGTACACTATACAAAGGTAGCGCATTGTACATACTTGCTCTGTAACCACCTACACTTCTGTGGCCATTTAAACCGTTAATTCCTGCTGCAGTCCACATTTTATCAAACGTTTCTGTTAAAGAAGCATCTGTTAATGTAAAAGTAGCGTTCATGATACTTCTATCTTCTTTTGCTACAATTCCTTTAAAAAGCGGATTTCTATCAATTTCTGCATATAAAAGTGCCGCTTTTTTGTTGTTGACTTCTTCAATAAATTGAATTCCGCCTGTATCTTTTAACCACTGTAGCGTTAACATAGAAACATATACAGCAAAAACGGAAGGTGTATTAAACATACTGTCTTTGTCGATATGAATTTGATAATTCAACATAGAAGGAATGTGTCTTTCTACTTTTCCTAAAATTTCTTCTTTAATAATCACTAAAGTTGCTCCTGCAGGCCCCATGTTTTTTTGTGCACCCGCGTAAATTAAATCGAACTTTTCGAAATCTAACTGACGAGAAAAAATATCTGAACTCATGTCGCAAACCAAAGGAACGGTTGTTTCTGGAAATTCTTTCATCTGTGTTCCTGCAACGGTATTGTTACTAGTACAGTGAAAATAATCTACGTCTTTTGGTATTGCATATCCTTTAGGAATGTAATTGTACCCTTTGTCTTTAGAAGCACCAACCTCTAGCACTTCACCAAAAGCTGTTGCTTCTTTAATGGCTTTGTCTGCCCAAGTACCAGTGTTTAAATACGCTGCTTTTTTATTTAATAAATTATAAGCAACCATTAAAAACTGTAAACTTGCGCCACCTTGTAAAAAAATTGCTTGATAGCCTTTATTTTCTAAACCTAACAACTCTAACGCTAAAGATCTTGCCTTTTCTATAACCGCCACAAAAGATTCGCTTCTGTGAGAAATTTCGATTAAAGATAAATCGTCATTATTAAAATTAAGAATTGCTTCAGATGCTTTTTGTAACACTTCTTGCGGAAGAATACAAGGTCCTGCACTAAAATTATGTTTTTTCATAGTATTAAGTTCAAAATTTAATATTTTAATTCAACGTTGAATAGCTTAGTGAACTTTGCGAAAAATATTGAGTTTTCGCGATTAATTTAAAAATCCCGCTGCGAGGGTTATATTTTTGATAAAAATTCCAACGTATTCACTCCGTCTGCATAATCCCATAAATTAGGATTTTGAGTTTGACCAAAACCAACTTCATTTTCTATAAAGTTTTTGGCAACAATACATTGAATTTTTTCTTTGTCTTGATGTAATTTTATTTTTAAATCGATTTCATTGTCATAATATTCATAAAAAATCGTAGCAATAGGCGAGGAGTAACTCTCATCTTCTTTGATCATTAAAAATCCGTTTTCCAACAAATCGAACAAACTCATTAAATAAACAGCCTTGTTATAATCGTAATTATTGGCATATTTTGCATTATTTATAATGTCTTTCTTAACGAACATTCCATTAAAGAAATTGTTAAAATCATACTCTTTTGGTACATAGATTTTAGAAACAGATCTACACCCCAAGCCGAAATAGGTAAAAACATCATCCGATAATTTCTGTAAATCTTCTTCTGTTTCTTTACCTGTAATAACAGCAACAGAATTTCTACTTTTTCTGATGATATTAGGCTTGTCTTTAAAATAATATTCAAAATAACGCGCGGTATTATCGCTTCCAGTGGCAATTACAGCATCAAAATTTTCTATTTTTTGTTCAGTAAAAGTAATTTTTCCCTTAAAATACTCATCTATATATTCTAAATATTTAGCTAAAAAAGGCAACAAGTGTTTATCATTAGAAGATTGTTTTACCAAAACGGAGTGACCAGAAATTAAAACCGATAAGAAATCATGAAAACCTACTACAGGAATATTTCCTGCCATAACAATGGCAACTGTTTTGGGAGATTCTATTTGTAACTTATTTTTAGAAACCCATTCTTCTAGGTTGTTTTTTGTGAGTGCTCTAGACCAACTTCCTAAAGCAAAAACAATATTCTCTTTTGTAAACCAAGAGTTTTTCTCTTGTGCTATTTTTATTTGATGTTTAAAACCATCAAAAAACAAATCATTATGTTCTATTCCTTCAATTTTATCAAATTTTTCTTGAGAAAACTGACTTAAAAAAGCTCCTAATTTTATAAAAGCAGTAATTCTATTTTGAATACTATCCATTTATTTTGGTTGTAACTAATTTTGGCGTTATTTTTGCAATTGCAAAGGTACAAAACAGAAAAGAAAATTATGGCAATTATAATAACAGATGAATGTATAAATTGTGGAGCATGTGAACCAGAATGTCCAAATACTGCAATTTATGAAGGCGCAGACGATTGGAAATATTCAGAAGGAACAGATTTAGAAGGAAAGGCTGTTTTACCAAATGGTAAGTCTGTAAACGCAGATGAAACGCAAGAACCCATTTCAGATGAAATCTATTTCATTGTTGCAGATAAATGTACAGAGTGTAAAGGTTTTCACGAAGAGCCACAATGTGCTGCAGTTTGCCCTGTAGATTGTTGTGTGCCAGATGATGACAATGTAGAGACAGAAGAAGAATTGTTAGCGAAACAGAAGTTTATGCATAACGATTAATACATCTTAACTAAGTATAAAATTAAAATCCCGAGTTTTAAACTCGGGATTTTTTTATTGAACTTATTTCAGATAAATATCAATTAATTTTCTGTTTTTCCAATGGGAAGCGAGATAGGTTTCTTTTGAAATATATTGTTTTCTTCTACTGAAATCTTCTTTTTTGTTGGTTGTAATAGATTCTTTAAGTATATAAGTTGTGTTGTTTAGCAGCACTTCTGTTATTTCATTCATAATTACTTCAACCTTAATATTAAATTTTACTTTCTCTTTTTCTTTAGAGTTTTCTATGAATTTTATAGGCCTATTTATGTAAGCATAATTTTTAATAGTTTGTTTAAAATAAGAGGCATAAACCTTACCTATTTCATTCTTTTTATAAAGTAATATAGTTGAGTTTTCATTCTCAGAATACTTAATACCCAAAAGCCATTTTAAGTTTACGTGTTCTCCGCGTTTTCCTTTTGCATACTTATAAATGAGCTTTTTTACAGTAAAATCATAGGGGTTTATATATACCTTGCCAGAGAATTTAGATTTAGACTTTCTCGGTTTAAACGAAACTACATACATTTTTTGTCCTTTAATAATTTCATTTTTCTCTAATTTTTGATGGTAATATGTACCATTTAAGAAGTTGTGTTCATCTTCATTTTTAAAAAATAAACCCTTTACTTCTGCGGCTCTTTTATTGCTTGTTACTCTAAATTCACCATAAGAATTATCTTTTTGTATAGAATCATTTTTTTTAGAAAGCTCTTTAAAAGACAAAGAATCTTCTACTTTAAATAAACCTGTTTTAATTTTATACGTTTTATCATTTCTTAAATGTTTTAAAATTATATTTTGAAGTTTGTCTTGAATGTTATTTATAGTGATTCCTTTACCAATATCATTTTTTTTATAGCCTATGACGGTATCAATTTTATTCAGTTTAAAAGTCTTACCTATTTTTTTATTTAAAATTTCTTTGGAAGAAATAACGCCAACAAATTCTTTTGTAAATTCTGGGCTGTTGACTTTTAAATAATTCGAAAAACTTTGAAGTTCGTTCTGTGCTAATTTTCTGTTTTTTCTATTTAGTAAAGAGCTAGATTTTAGGTCTAGCGCTAGTTTTTGAAAAGCCATTTTTTGTTTTTCAAAAACATAAAAATTTTGTTTTACAGCTCTAGAAATGTAATTCTTTTTCATACTGTCTATCGTTTTAGAAATTAACGACTCTAAAGAGATTTTAGCGATTTTTAATTCAATCTCATTTAATTGGTTTACAGTTTCAGATAAATAAACAGTAAAGCCTAAATTTTTTAAATCATGAACAGAAAATGTTTTTGTTTCGTAACCTAAAAAAGAAAAAGTAATTGTTTCTACATTCTTTAAATCTAGCTTAAATTCTCCGAGTTTATTAGATATTGTTCCCGTGCGAATATTTGTAGCAATTGCAACTTTTTCAATTGGTTGGTTTAAGTTTTTTGAAAATATTTTTCCTGTTGTTTTTTGTGCATAAATAGCAAAACTTCCAAAGAAAAATAAAAAAATTAAGTGTAATTTTAGATGCATAGAATTTTATTTACTCAGAAATGTAAAGCAAATTTTAATTCCTGAATAAATAGACCAATAAATTTAACAAAGTATTATCTTTGCCTTCTCAAAATTTTAAGAAGATTAACCTAATTTATGTTAATTCTATTCTTATCGTTTAAAATTTATAGACATGAAAGCCGGAATTGTAGGATTACCAAACGTAGGAAAATCAACTTTATTTAATTGTTTATCAAATGCAAAAGCGCAAAGTGCTAACTTTCCTTTTTGTACGATTGAACCAAATTTAGGTGTGGTAAATGTACCAGACAAAAGAA
Organism: Polaribacter sp. ALD11; assembly: GCF_002831685.1. Lineage (NCBI taxonomy): Bacteria > Pseudomonadati > Bacteroidota > Flavobacteriia > Flavobacteriales > Flavobacteriaceae > Polaribacter > Polaribacter sp. ALD11. Next base: position 325,941 of record NZ_CP025119.1, read on the forward strand.
TTGAAAAGTTAGAAGAACTGGTAAACCCTGAGAGAGTTTTAACTGCAACTGTAGAGATTGTAGATATTGCAGGACTTGTAAAAGGAGCAAGTAAAGGAGAAGGTTTAGGAAATCAGTTTTTGGCAAATATTAGAGAAACAGATGCGCTTTTACATGTAATACGTTGTTTCGATAACGATAATATTATTCATGTAGATGAATCTGTAGATCCTGTTAGAGATAAAGAAACGATTGATATCGAATTGCAACTTAAAGATTTAGAAGCGGTTGAAAAACGTTTAGAACGCGTAAAAAGAACGGCAAAAACAGGTAATAAAGAGGCACAAGCAGAATTGGTTGTTTTGTTAAAAATTGAAGAAACTCTATTAAAAGGAGTTTCTGTAAGAACATTAGAGTTTTCTGAGAAAGAAATGGAATTTGTAGCACCTTTGCAATTCATTACTTTAAAACCAGTGTTATATGTTTGTAATGTTGATGAAGATTCTGCTGTTTCAGGAAATGCCTATGTAGAAAAAGTAAGAGAAGCTGTAAAAGATGAAAATGCAGAAGTAATTGTTTTAGCAGTAGCTACAGAAGCAGATATTACAGAGTTAGAAGACTACGAAGAAAGACAAATGTTTTTAGCAGATATTGGTTTAGAAGAAGCTGGTGTTGCTAGATTGGTTCGTTCTGCCTATAAATTATTAAATTTACAAACGTATTTTACGGCGGGTGTAAAAGAAGTAAGAGCTTGGACAATTCCTATTGGTTCTACTGCACCACAAGCTGCGGGAGTTATTCATACAGATTTCGAAAAAGGTTTTATTAGAGCAGAAACTATTGCATATGAAGATTTTGTAACTTATGGTTCTGAAGCAAAAGTAAAAGAAGCAGGTAAAATGAGAGTAGAAGGTAAGGAGTACATTGTTAAAGATGGTGATGTAATGCACTTCCGTTTTAACGTGTAATTATTTTTAAAATATAAAAATTAAAAATCCCCATGAGAAATCATGGGGATTTTTTATGCGCATTTATTTTTTGCTATCGTTATATGCTTTTTATAAAATGGACAACATTTTACATAAATAAAAATATTTAGTTCTATAAATAATAGCAGTTTAGTTTTATATTCAAACTGCTATTTTTTTACATCTTAATTTTAACTTAATTAGTTATCGATATTTCATGCTTCCAGTATGCACCACTGATATCTGTCATTTTTAAAATATAGCTACCTTTGGTTAATTTTAACAAGGCTTCATTTTTTAAATTCAACTTTGCTTTTGCTCCTAGCGGAATAATCAAGCTATGTTTGCCTGGTTTTATTTTAGCTACATAATAGTTTGAAATACTTTCTTTGTCTAAAGAAGCTAAATCTTCCTGAGTGTATTCTAGTACTATATTGTTTTGTTTATCAGTTAACTCAATACCGATAAGCCAAGAACCATAAACATCTACACCTTCCGTTCTAAATACATCAAAAGATAGTGTGCTATTGTTAATGCTACCTTCTGTAATTTCGAGTTTTGGTTTCACAGATTTGTTGTGAAGCGTTCCCCAAAGTCCTCCATGAAATATTTGGTTGGTCATTAAAGTCATTCCAAAAATAAGTAAAGAACCAATAAGTACCACTTTAGAGAATATACGATCTTTAATAGGTAAGATTCCAGATCCTATCCACGGAAACCATTTCTTTTTAGTGATTGCAAAATTATTTTTCATTAAATAATTGTCTACAGAATATTTGCCACTTCCTGTTAAAAACAACGTAAAACCTGTAGCAATCCCTAAGACACCAATTTGCCATTCATCTAGACATGTTGTACCAATCCATCCAGAACCAAGAAGAATACCCATGGCTAAGCCAAAAACAGCGATACTCATAGCTCTAGTAAACAAGCCAAATAAGATAAAAAAGCCAACAATACCTTCAACTATTGTAAAAATTACCATACTTAGCCAAAGCATGTCCGGATTTTCTACTAAGTAAAGAATTATTGGTTTAATACCTAATGCGTTGGGTAAAAAGTGGTTGAATTTTTCACCAATATACCCAGCCACTTCTGGGTCTAGTTTATTGGCTAATATTGTTCTTCTCCAAAAGGCAGAAAAATACGTCCAACCGATTACTAATCTCACTGCTAGCACTAATAAGCCTGCATCATTTTTTATACTGATATTTTTCATTTTGAATTGCTTATATAGTTATTGAGGTAAATCCTTTTTTTGTTAATTGTAGTCCATATAAAATGCCATTTTCTGTAATTTTGATGTTCTTAGGCAGTTGATCTTGACTTATATTAAATTTTTGAAGCGAAATACCACATGCAAAAACTTTTATATTTTGTTTTGTAGCTTCATTTAAAAGTGCTCTAAAATCAGGGTTATTAGGAATGTTATTTACTGTTTTTCCGCAAAGGATAATGTAGAAATCGCCATATTTTTTGTCTTCTTCTATCTCTAAAGATTTTGCGGCTAACATAACAGGTTTAAGCTGTTGAATGTTTTTAGAAAGGACTAAATAATTATTCTTTTTCAGATTAAAATTTTGAGCTACTAATTGGGTTGTTCCAAATAATAAAAGGAACAAAGTTGTTATAATTAGAATTGAATTTTTCATTGTTTTTGAGTTTTTAAAGTTGAATTGATACTAAAAAATAATAACCCGCCAAGTAGGGCTACATTTTTAAAAAGGGGACCTAAGGTTGTCATTTGCCCGACTTGAATTGTTAAAGTAATTGGTATTAAAATAGCGATTAGTAGCATTGCTGCAATTCGTGTTTTAAAACCAATAAGTAGAGAAATACTTGCAATACCCATTACAATACCAGAAATAATTACGGCTATTTCTGGAGATCCAAAAATGTTACCGATAAATCCCATATTAGCTTGTTCTATTCTATTTACGGTTTTTTGGGTATTAAAAAAATGGCTAGTACTTGCTACGATAAAAATTAAGCTAAGCATAATACGAAGTATAACCACAGATTTGTAGTTCACTTCAAGTGTTTTTTCTTGAAATTTCATTTTAGATGATCTATAAATTAATACAATATCAGTTGTTGTAAACTGATTATATTTCCTGAAAAAAAGGTTAATTATAGGTAATCTTTAAAATTCTGATATAAAATATAGAGTGGAACTGTGGATGTAGAGTGCTTTCTTACTTCAGGGGGATGAATGTAGCTACTAGAAAAATCAGATACATAGAAAGTCAACTTTAAGTCGGCTAAAATTGCAGGTAAATTTTTTGAATGCGAATTTTTCTGAACGATAGTTCTATTGGTACTATTTAAGTCAGCACAGTTAGAATTGCTAATGGTCGTTTTGTTCAAACTAGAGACTTCCGTTTGTGGAATGCCAAGCTCTGCTTCGATAAAGTTTCGAACTTTACAAGGTGAAAGCAACAGCAATAATGCCAACCCCAAAATTGGAAGTATATTGATTATTGTTTTAATGTTTACTTTTTGTTTCACGATTCAAACTTACATAAAGTTTAAATGGCAAAGTGTTATTATTGTCTTAATATAATGTGAAAACTTAAACCAATACGAGGTTCGCATGTTAAGGTAATAAAGTAATGATATGAACATATTATCTATAAAAAAAAACTCACTACCAAATTTCTTGATAGTGAGTTCTTAAAGTATTTTAAAGGATAATTACTTCTTTAAAAAGTTTTTAGGAATAGAAAAATTATTTCTAAAACCTTCAACAAATTTAATATTAGTAATTGTAGCACTTCCTATTTTATCAGCTAACCCTGTTTCGATATTCCAGCCATAATAACCCCAATTTGAAGCAAACGGAATACCATCTACCATTTTATAATCTTGGTATTTTATCGCATGCGGATCTGCTTCTGCCGCCTCTTTGGTTTTGCCCGCAGTAACAATATAAGCAGCATGTTCTAAAAGATGGGTGTTTTTATTCTTGTATACAATATACCAATCATCTGGTGCATCACCAATATTTGCTCCGAAAGTTAGTTTTGCTATGTCAAAAATAGGATTGACTTCTTTTGTTTTGAAATTAGCATTCCATTTTGTTCCATTATCATTTAATTTATAAGGAAAAAGGAAGAAATAACTCCAAGTATATGCATGAAAACGAACTCCCGGATTATCTTTTAAGCTAGGAGAAACAAAAATAGTTTCTTTATTTATATAAATTTCATCACCGTTCTTGTAAGTAATTTGTGCCAAATCAGATGTTGTAGAAACAGTAACTTTTGCATCAAAAATTTCATTTCCTCCAAATTCAATTAACGCATCAAATTGTATCGCTTCATGGGTTAAAAATGCATCTTTTTTATGTGCTACTTCAATTTTTTGAGAAAAGGTTTTTTCAACAGGTTTCTCTTCAATTTGTTTCGTGGCTGCTGGCGATTTTTTACAACTTACAGTAAGTACTAAACCTGCAAATAATGTAATAATAGTTTTTTTCATGTGATGTTTTAAGATACGTTAGTAATATATTCAATAATCGCATCATTATTTGAATCCTTACAAATTAGTTTTCTTTTTTTATATATAAAATGAAATAATTTATTCAAACAAAAAATCGAATCGATATTTATGTATTCGAAAATAGGTTTCATGTGAAAATCGGTCTTTAGATAAACAGAAATATTCAATTTTTAAAGAAGCGATAATTTTTAGGTTTTCAATAGATATTACGCTTTAGCACCATTACTTTTTGCAATTTCTATCCAATGTTCTGCAATCCCTTTTGTGTCTGCACCTAAACCTCTAGATAAATGCAGTGCCACCCCCATTATAAGTACAGAAGCTTCGTGAAGTTCTGCAAGTGTTTGTAAACTCCCAAAATTTTCTTGTGCTTTTAATAATAGCAAATCATTGTGTTTTTGAGCGAAAGTAACCGGGTTCTCCGTGTCTGTTGTTATTTCAGGAATCATCAAACTATCCATCCATTCTTTGCCAATTCTTTCTGCTAAAATTTCTGGAAGCTCGTTGCCCATTTCTCCCCAAACGGCTAATGTTTTGGTATCTCCGGAAGCCGCCAAACCAGATTCTAGTAATAACTCAAAAGCAATATCTGCGATGTTTTGCATGATGAGCAAATAGGCATCTTGCGCTTTTTCAAAAGGAGCCGCATCTTGTCCTTTTAGATATTCACCTACACTTAATTTAGGTAAATTTAAAACTTCTGCGCAATCTGTTAAACAAGGAAATTGGTTCCCTTCATAAATATAATGTGCTTCATCAAATTGTATTTGACGCCCTAATGGATACAAACGACATGCTAATGGGCGACCTTGGTGAACACTACAACCTACATTTTCTATATATTGACTACAAGATTTTTGTCCTTTTTTATCTTCTTTCCCGTTGAAAGTTAGTCGAATACCGCCAAAATCTGAATACAAATCTCGAAATGCTCGTGCAGTAATTTTTTTCTCTTTACTAAAGCGTAATAACTCCCAAGGATTTAACATAACAGCCTTCCCAAAACAACAAGTTCCGGCTCGAGAGCAGGTAAGAGGTAATATACTTTGAGCGCTTAGTTTTGTTGTTTGCATTATTAAGATTGATTTGTAATGGTTTTATTAAATGGAATAACCACAAAGCTAAAGATTAATAGTAACCTTGTGGTTAAACGATAGCGAAAGTTTTACAAACTAGTTTTAAGCTTCTAAAATTTCTAATTGCTGTATCACTTGTTGTGCTGTTACTGGATACGGTTTTCCTTCTCTAATGGTGTTGTACACGTCATCAAACACGTGCATATAAGAAGATTTTTTAGAAATTATAGGTTCCTGTTTCTTTATTCCTTCCGTTGTAATGGATGTTAAAACACCTTGTTTGCTAGGTTCTTCTATACCAAATAACGGATTCGAAGGAATCATGCCTTCCAATAATTGTTTTTCTTGAACATCTGCGCGCTGTTTTATATAAGAACCTTTTGTTCCGTGTAAAATAAATGCAGGTTGTGGCTCTGAAACCAACATACTTGTTGTAATAAAAACTTGCAGACCTTCTGGATATAGTAAATGAAAGTGAGCATAATCGTCTACCTTAGTGTTTGGACGAAAATGACCCAAATTTTTAGTCCATTTAAGTGGAATTCCGAAAATAGAAATTGCTGCATCTAGCAAATGCGGACCTAAATCATAAGCTAAACCACTACCCGGAACTTGTGTTTCTTTGGTGACTTTCTCGCCAATAACATATTTATAGCGATCATAACGAAGGTGAAATTCTACTAATTTTCCTAATTTTCCAGATTCTAATACACTTTTTACTGATAAAAAATCACTATCGTACCGTCTGTTTTGATAGGGAAGTACCTCACAATTGTATTTTTTTGCAGCTTCAAATAATTTCTTTGCGTCTAAAGAATTTACCGTAAAAGGTTTTTCTAGCAACACATGTTTCTTTGCTTTTAATGCTTTTAAAGCAAACTCAAAATGAGTAGGATTTGGAGTATTAACAATGACTAATTCTATCTCTGAATCTTCTAAAAGTGCATCAATAGTATTGTAACTTTTTATCTCTGGATATATAAGATGTGCCTTTTTTTTAGTTCTTTCTACAACGGCACTTAATTCAAAATTGTTATGTTCATTTAAAAAAGGAGAATGAAATACTTGTCCGGACATTCCGAAAGATAATATTCCTGTTTTTATTGGGGTTTTGGTCATTTAATATTGATTTATTTTTTTTAATTTTTTGGTATTATTCAAATATAGCAATTTTAATACACGTTGTTTTGTCTAGTTGTTAATTTTAAATTGAGGATGTTATTTGAAGGTTGGAACATCGTTGATAGTATCATTTGATACTATCAGAAATATAATAATTTTACTTTAAGCACCAAATGAAAGGTTTTTTTCTTAATTCTGTTAATGATTTACAACTTCCAAATAATATCACCTTTGAGAGAGTAAGTAAGAAAAAATTACTTTATAAAGATAACCAATGTAAATATGAGCAACTATGCTTACTTGTCTACAAAACAAGGGAGGTTTCAAAAAATAAGCATAAATTAGAGTTAATTTAGCTATGATTTTATGAAGTAAAATATTATTAGAAGTATCTTAATTCCCCTTAATCCTTTCCCACAATTCAGACAATAATTTTTTACCATCACTTTTTTCTTTAGGCTCTTCAATAAAAAACGGAGTTCCGTTTGCATCCACTTCAATCTTGTATTTAAAAACGAAGTTTTCAGCATTAGGTTGCATGCTTAGTGCACCAAAACGTAAGTCGTTAAAATATAAAATGTCGTCTTTTTTATTGATGGTGTACCAACCTTTAGAAATAGCAATCATTCTTTTTACTTTAGGATGTTTTGCCAAATCACCTAATAACTCATGATTTTTAGGATAGCTAGAAAAGGCAATCGGATTCTTATCTAAAAAAGAAGAATGACCAATTAAGAAAGCGTTTTCAGTTTCAACGTTTGCCGTCCATAAAATAGTGTTTAATGGTGTTGGTTTTGTTTCTATGTCTTTATAAATAATATTTTGTACAGAAAGTTCTTTGGTGAATGTTTTATATGAAATCCCTTTTAAAACAAGGGTAAGAATTAGATAAGAACTGCTAATAAGCAATCCCCAATTATTATAAAAGCGTCTTTTTTTCGATTCCTTTTTTTGACGCATCGCTAAAATTAGAAACACCAAAAACGGAACGGTATATAAAGGATCTACCACAAAAATATTTTTGAAGGCTAAGCGAATATCCAAAGGCCAAAAAAGTTGCGTTCCCCAAGTGGTTTGTGCATCTAAAATAGGATGTGTTATAAAAGTCCAAAAGAAAAACCAAGACCAATTTTTAAGGTTTTTATATTTCTCATAACGGGTAACTATAAACGCAAAAATAGGAGCAAAGAGCACAGAGAAAAAAATAGAATGTGTAAAACCTCTGTGAATTTCTAATGCGGTAACTTTATCTGTAAAGAAAGCAGAAAGTACATCTAAATCGGGAATTGTACCAGCAATTGCACCATATAACATGGCTTTGTTACCAATTTTTCTTCCTAAAACGGCTTCTCCAATGGCAGCACCTAAAACTATTTGAGTTAATGAATCCAATTTTTTAAAATGTATTTAATTTGTTGTTTAATTAATAACTTTTTCTAAATTTTTTTTCAACTGAAAAGTCAATCAAGTTCATGAAATTTTCATGAACTCCTAAAGTATCATCTAATTTTAAGGTTTTAATCAGTTTTAAAATTTGTTCAGAATGGTATTGTAAATCAGGAACGGATACATATTTTTCAAAAAGACTCCCGATACTTTTGTAGTATAACTGCTCAAAACCATTTAGATTTTTCGGCATTTCAGCTACATATTCATAAGAATTAATGTTAAAAGACTGTAAAACAGCACCAACATAATTTTTGTGTAAAATCTGTTTAGGGTTCACAATATTTAATTCCTTTATAGCAGGATTTAAAAATGCGTATAAAATTGCTTTCGAAACAAAATCTACAGGAACAATGTTCAATCCACTTTTCTTATCAATCCAAATTCTAAAGTTTTTGGTAGCTTTGGTTGCATATTTGTCTAAAAACATCGCCCATGAATAGAAAACATCAAATTTAGGCGTTTCATAAAAAGGAGCATCTAATAAACGACCGCAAATAATACTTGGTCTTAAAATTTGAGAAGTAATATTTTTTAATTTACAGGTTTCTTTTACATACAATTCGCTTTCGTATTTAGATTGCTCATACGGATTTCTAAATTCTGTAACAGTATAGTTTTCAATGTTATCATTTACTTTTTCATCCTGAATTCCAAAAGAATACGCAGTACTAATGTAAATAAAACGGTTTACGGCTGCTGGTAATTGCTCTAAAAGTTGCTTTGTTACCAAGTAGTTTTGCGTGTGTACTTTCTCTTTAGAATCGGTAGTATGTAATAAACTTGTAGAGCCAGCGCAATGAATAACCGTATTAAAATTATGTTTTTCTAAAGTACTTTTAGTAATGGTTGATAAATCATGCGCAATGACCGTAATTCTTTCTAAACATGCTTCTAAACTAAAGCTATTTAAATATTCTGGCCGAGATTCATCTTCTAAAATAGCAACTAAACGTTGTTGTGCTGTTTTGTCATTATCTCTTATAATAAGAAAAAGATGCTGCACCGTTTTCTCTACAATGGCTTTGTGTAGCCATTCAAAAATTATGTGACTTCCAACAATTCCGCCACCACCAGTTAATAGACAATTCATAGATATATTTAAGCTGTATTTCAACTAGTAAAAATACCCTTTTTAAAATTAAAAATGGCATTCTCGAAGCTTTGAGAATGCCATTTCTACTATTTTTTAATGCTAAAACTTATCCTTTATAGAAAGGAAGTTTAACGATGGTTGCAGGAATCGCTTTTTTACGAACCTGAATATGTATTTGTGTGCCAGATTTAGACATAATTCTTGGTACATATCCCATTCCGATCCCTTTTTGTAAACAAGGGCTCATGGTACCAGAAGTTACATTTCCAATAACATTTCCATTTCCGTCTACAATATCATAGCCTTGTCTTGGTATTCCTCTTTCATCCAACTCAAAAGCAACCAATTTTCTTTCTGGTTTGTGCTCTTTTTCTTTTGCTAAAGCTTCTGCGTTTACAAAGTCTTTGGTAAATTTGGTAATCCAACCTAAACCAGCTTCAATTGGCGACGTAGTATCATCAATATCATTACCATATAAACAATATCCCATTTCTAAACGCAAGGTATCTCTTGCAGCTAAACCAATAGGCTTAATTCCGTAAGCTGCACCAGCTTCAAAAACCTTCTTCCATACTTGTTCAACTTCAGAATTTTTACAGTAAATTTCGAATCCGCCAGAACCCGTATAACCAGTCGCAGAAATAATTATATTTTCTACACCAGCAAAATCACCAATTTTAAACTTGTAAAAAGGAATTGCCTCCAAGTCTAGAGAAGATAACGGCTGCATTGCTTCCATTGTTTTAGGACCTTGAATTGCTAATAAAGAATATTCTTCAGATAAATCTTTTAAATCGGCTTTAAATTCTTCATTAAAAGAAGAAATCCAATTCCAATCTTTTTCAATATTAGAAGCATTTACTACTAATAAATATTCGTTTTCTTTAATTTTGTAAATGATTAAATCATCTACTATTCCGTTTTCTTTATTCGGAAAACAGCTGTATTGTGCATCACCAATTTCTAGCTTAGAAGCGTCATTAGAAGTCACTTTTTGTATCAAAGCCAACGCGTTTTCTCCGCTAACTAAAAATTCTCCCATGTGACTTACGTCGAAAACACCAACAGCTTCTCTAACTGTTAAATGCTCTGCAGTAACGCCTTCATATTGTACAGGCATATTGTAACCAGCAAAAGGAACTATTTTTGCGCCTAATTTTTCGTGAATTGAATGTAATGCAATATTTTTCATTGATAGATTTCTTAAAATTTATGCTAATTTATTGAAAAATTCGGAATTACCAACCACTAATATTTTGTTAATCTTTTTAACTTAAAAAGAATTAATGCTACATTTGAGAAACCAACAACTAAACCTATTGTAATGAAGAATTTTAAATTTCTTTTGGTTGCTTTTTTAGTAACTTCTTTTAGCGGATTTTCACAAACACCAACCGATTTCTTATCAAAAGACTTTCATAAGAATAGAAGAGAAGCTTTGCGTGCGAAAATGCCTACAAATTCTGTTGCGGTCGTTTTTGCAAATCCGTTGAGAAATAGAGCTAATGATGTAGATTATGTGTTTCATCAAGATCCGAATTTTTATTATTTAACAGGGTATAGAGAGCCCAACGGAGTTTTAGTGTTGTTTTCTGATGAGCAAACTGATGAAAACGGCGTTTCTTATAATGAAATTCTATACGTTCAAAAACGTGACAAAAGAGCAGAACAATGGAATGGGAAACGTTTAGGAATTGAAGGGGCAAAAAATGAATTGGGCTTTAAAATGGCATTAAATGCTGATGAGTTTGTAAATTCAAACATCACTTTTAAAAATTTTGATCGAATTTTTATTGAGAAATTCCATGACGATTATAGAAATTCGGCTAGAGAGACTTCGGAAGTTTATGATTTGGTGATCGCTTTTAAAGAAAAAGCAGCATACAACCCGAAGAACTTTTTATCACCCATAAAAAAACAAATATATGAGTTGGTAAAAACAACATCCATAGAAAATAGTGCCAATGTTGCGCAAATAATTGGTAGAGCTTTGGCATATGATCCTTCGTTAAAAAGTGATGAAGATTTAATGAAATTTAAAGAGGCTACAGATAACAATTTAAAAAAAGAATTACAACAGAAAATAGCCTTAAAACTAGACGCTAAAACAAATATTGACGTCACTTTTTTATCAGCAAATTTAGCAACGCTAAGAGAAGTAAAGACAATAGAGGAGTTAAAATTATTAACCAAAGCTGTTCGTATTTCTGCTATTGGGCAAGTAGAAGTTATGAAAGCCATGAAACCCCACATGTCTGAAATGGAATTACAAGGAATTCATGAATTTGTATATAAAAAATATGGCGCAGAATATGAAGGCTATCCGTCTATAGTTGGCGCAGGAAACAATGGTTGTATATTACATTATATAGAAAACAGTAAAACGAAGTTAGGCAATAACTTGGTTTTAATGGATTTGGGTGCAGAATATAGAGGCTATACAGCAGATGTTACGCGTACAATTCCTGCTAATGGTAAATTTTCTAAAGAACAAAAAGCCATTTATGAGATTGTTTATAATGCACAAGAAGCGGGTATTGCTGCTTATGTTATTGGAGAAAGTATGGCGAAACCAAATTTACTTTCTAAGAAAATTGTAGATGAAGGTTTGTATAAATTAGGCATTATAAAATCTGTAGATGAAAAACATCCGTATTATCCTCATGGCACTTCGCATCATATTGGTTTAGATGTACACGATCCAGGGAATTACGGTAATTTTGAAGAAAATATGGTGGTTACGATGGAACCAGGAATTTATATTCCAGAAGGAAGTACGTGTGATAAAAAATGGTGGGGAATCGGAATTAGAATAGAAGATGATATTTTAGTAACTAGAAACGGTCCTGTAAACTTATCATCCGAAGCACCAAGAACAGTAAACGAAATCGAAAAAATGATGGCAAAAAAATCTGTTTTAGATGATTTTGTATTACCAAATTTAGATAAATAATGAATAAAACAGCCATAATTTTAGGAGCCACAGGTTTAACTGGTAGTCTTCTTTTAGAAAAGTTAATAGCAGACAAATCATATCAAAAAATTAAACTTTTTTCTAGAAGTGCTGTAACTATAACTTCAGATAAAATTGAAGAACATTTAATAGATCTACTAAAATTAGAAGATTCTAAAAATGAGTTTATTGCAGATGAAGTTTTTTGTTGTATTGGAACCACAGCTTCAAAAACAAAAGACAAAGAATTATACAAATCTATAGATTATGGTATTCCAGTAACTGCGGCAAAACTTGCCAAACAAAATAATATCCATACTTTTGTAGTCATGTCTTCCATGGGAGCAGATGCCAAAAGTTCTGTGTTTTATAACAGAACAAAAGGAGAAATGGAACAAGCTGTTTTACAGCAAAAAATAGCACATACTTTTATAGTAAGACCTTCTTTAATTGGTGGCGATAGAAAAGAGTTTAGATTCGGCGAAAAAATAGGACAAGGAATTTTAAAAGTTTTAAATCCTTTATTAATTGGAGGCTTAAAAAAGTACAGAATGATTCATCCCGAGAAAATAGCAAGCTGCATGCAAATACTTGCAAATAAACATGATGCTGAGACAATAATCAGTTCAGATAAAATTTTAACAATAGTAAATACCACAGAATAATGAATACAGAACAACCCAATAATCCAATGCATGGAATAAAATTAGCTACTATTTTAGAGCAGCTTTTTAAAGAATATGGTTGGGAAGAATTAGGAGACCTTTTAAATATTAATGCTTTTAAAAACAATCCTACGTATAAATCGAGTTTAAAATTTTTAAGAACTACACCTTGGGCAAGAGAAAAAGTAGAAAGATTGTACGAAAAAACAATGTTAAAATAATTTTTTGAAGCTATTTCCTGCTTTCACTACTCGCTTTTTTTATCCTAAAAAGGAATAAAAAAGAGCTCAAACAAACCGTTCAATCAGGGCTAGACTTTTTTGCCCGCTTTTTGCTTTCATTAAAAAGTGAATTTCATAATAATAAAATTAAAAATCTGTCAGTTTATTAAAACTCACAGATTTTTTTATAACAATATTAGATGTCACTCAGATTTTTTCGCTGTTGTTTAATGGTAAGTGTACTTCCATCATGGCTCCAACCCGGAGCTGCAAATGCATATTTAAATTTATGAAACCAGTTTTTAGATTTTTTCATATCACTCCAGATATCTTTATACTCATGCGTTAAGATGGTAATCGGATTGTAAGAATCGGGAGCGTGCGTTACACCATATTTTATATCAATTGTTTCGTCTAGTTCTTTCCAGGTTCCAAACATTCTATCGAATATATTTAAAAAACCACCATGATTTTTGTCCATATACTCAGCATTTTGGGCATGATGTACTTGGTGCATTGTATGCGTATTCAGTATTTTTTCAAGAAAACCCAATTTTGGTACGTAAACAGTATGCAGTTGAAATTGCCATAAAGCTTCAATACCTAAACATACAACAAGCATTTCTGGCGGAAAACCAATAGCTACAATCCACATATAAAAAAAAGGTTTGTATAGAATAGTAAACCAGCCATTTCTTACCGCAGTTCCTAAATTAAAGTTGTCAGACGAATGGTGTACAATATGCGCTGCCCAAAGAAAACGAACATTATGGTTTTGTCTGTGAAACCAATAGTAACTAAAATCGTCTAATAATTGACATAAAATCCAGATATACCAAGCGTACCCAAAAGATTCATAGCCCATAATATTTGTACGAACTCCATCTAAAATTGGATTAAAAATTTCATACACAAAATTAAAAAGTACAATAGCAGCAATCGTTTTTGTTAACGGAGCCAAAATAGCGGAACCAATTCCCATGCTAAGACTAGCAGCTAAATCTTTCCATTTATATAATTTTTTATTTTCTTCTTTTTTATGATGTTTGCTGTAAGTTAACTCTAATAAGATAAGACCTAGAAAGCAAGGAACACCGTACACTAGAGGGTTTGTAAAATCCATAAAATAATTAGGTTTAGTATGCTATAAAACTAAGGTAATAATACTCGTTTAGGCAAGGTTTAATAGATAGTTTTATTTTTTTTTTAGAGTTGTTACTCCAAAAAAATAACTTTTTATTTGTCATTCCTTTGTAGACAGGAATCTATAGTAGGCATAAGACAAATATTCTCTCTTTTTCTAAAAAGGATAAAATAGCGCTAAAACAAACCGTTCAATTAGGACAAAAATTGTCTACTAGTTTTTTTTTAATAAATAATTAGACCTCACAAGCTTTTAAAACCTGTGAGGTCTAATCTCTTTAAATCAGTTTTTTTTACCGCTTTACTTTGTTGTAATTTATCTTCTAAAACCAAAAGGGGGTTTAGTAATCGGTTTAAAAATTAACTAGCAATTATTTGAAGCACCAACTCTTTTGTTAAAGGTCTTCCGTTGGCAATTTTCTTAATAGCATCAAAGGTAAAAACAAAATCGCATCCTGTTTTATAAGCAGAACAACCATAAGCCGATTTTCCCTTTAAAACAGTTCCTTGTTTACATTTCGGACAAGAGATTTTGTCAGTAGTTTTTTCTGGAGAAATTGCAGCTGCCGTTTTTTTAGCTTCTAGTTTTATTTTAAAATTTTCATCAAATCTTATTAAGCCTTCAACAGCACCTGCGTCTGTTTTAAAACCTTTTAAGTTCGTTGTACAACCTTTGTCAATCAATCGTATTAATTGATTTTCAGAAACCTTTTTTCCGCAGATTTCAAAAGGTATTTTTAAATCGCAATTGTTTTTATATTCAGAGCATCCAAAAGCAGCAGCACCTTTTAAAAGGCTTCCTTTTTTACATTTCGGACATGTTTTTCCTAGAACTTCTTTTTTTGTTAGCGCCTTTTTAACTTTTGGTTTAGCAGCGTTTTCAGTAGCTTTCTCACTTTCAGAAGAAATTCGTTTCTTAGAGGTATTAGAACGGACTTCATACACCAATTCGTCTACCATTTTCTTCATATTATTAATGAAGGTCCCTGCATTAAATTCTCCTCGTTCAATTTCCTTCAAGCGTTTTTCCCAACGTCCCGTTAATTCAGCAGATTTTAATAATTCGTTGTCAATAATATTAATTAAATCAATTCCGGTTTGGGTTGGTAAAACTAATTTCTTTTTGCGCTCAATATATTTTCTTCGGAATAAAGTTTCAATAATACTTGCTCGGGTAGAAGGTCTTCCAATTCCGTTTTCTTTCATCAATTCACGTAAATTTTCATCATCTACTTGCTTACCTGCGGTTTCCATAGCGCGTAATAAACTTGCTTCTGTAAAGTTTCTGGGTGGTTTTGTTTCTTTTTCTAAGAATGAAGGTTCATGAGATCCTTTTTCACCTTTACTAAAAGAAGGTAAAGTAACTTGTTCGTTTAATTCTTTTTTAATCTTGCTTTCTTCTGTTTCAAAAGCAACACGCCAACCTTTGGTTAGAATTTCTTTTCCGGTTGTTTTAAAAGGAACATCTGCGGCTTTACCTATTACAGAAGTATTAGAAACATCAGAATCTGGATAAAAAACACCAATAAATCTACGTGTAATTATATCATACACTTGTTGCTGATTGTATTGTAAATTCCCCTGAATTCCGGTAGGAATAATAGCGTGGTGATCGGTTACTTTTTTATCATCAAAAACACGTTTTGACTTTTTTATTTTACTTCCTAAAAGTGGTTGCGTTAATTCGCTATAGTTTGTTAATTTCGATAAAATTCCTGCAATTTTTGGATACACATCATTTGGTAAGAAAGTAGTATCAACTCTAGGATACGTAACAACTTTCATCTCGTATAACTTCTGAACTATTTTTAATGTTTCATCTGCAGAAAAACCGAATTTATTATTACAATATACTTGTAAGCCGGTTAAGTCGAACAATTTAGGAGCGTATTCTTTTCCTTTCTTTTTGGTAACAGAAACAATTTCAAAGTCTGATTCTTTAACTTTATTCGCTAAAACTTGTCCGTCTTCTTGTTTTAAAAAGCGTCCGTCTTCATAATTAAAAAGAGTGTTTCTATACGTAGTTTGTAATTCCCAATAAGGTTGAGGTTTAAAATTCTCAATTTCCACAAAACGATTTACCAACATTGCTAGGGTAGGAGTTTGCACTCTACCAACCGATAAAACTTGTTTATAACCGCCAAATTTTACGGTATATAAACGTGTTGCGTTTAAACCTAATAACCAATCTCCAATTGCTCTAGAGAATCCTGCATAATATAAATTGTCATATTTTTCTGCAGGTTTTAAGTTGTTAAAACCTTCTTTAATGGCTTCTTCCGTTAAAGATGAAATCCATAAACGTTGCACTTCACCTTTGTAACCCGCCTGATTAATTACCCAACGCTGAATCAATTCTCCTTCTGTACCAGCATCCCCACAATTAATAACAACTGTTGCTTTATCGAATAAAGATTTTACAATATTAAATTGTTTTCTAATTCCTGCATCACCTGTTACTTTGGTATCGAAACGTTCTGGAAGCATTGGTAAATTATTCAAATCCCAACTTTTCCAATGCGGTTTGTAATCTTTAGGCTCTAAAAGTGTACATAAATGTCCGAAAGTGTAGGTTACCGCATAGCCATTTCCTTCGTAGTAACCATCACGTTTTGTGTTGGCTCCTAGAATGTTAGCAATTTCTCTTGCTACACTTGGTTTCTCGGCAATACAGACTTTCATTGATTATTTTTGTGTGGTCGAAATTAGTGAATTATTATATATTTTAAGATGTTCTTTTTGCGATTGTTAATAAAATAGAATTCCTTCAGATTTTTAAAACCTGAAGGACTAAAATTGATATTAATATATTATTAATCAAGTGGTTTTTAATTTATAAATAGCATTTATATCACTTTAATTTTGAGAGTTCTTTTTTTACATCTTCCCAAGAGACTTTTTTCTTTTTAATTGATTCACTAACTTCTTGTTGTATTTCATTCTTTTGAGAATCACTTAAGTCATCCCATAAATCTGTTTTTTCTTTTTTACTCATGTTTAAAGATAATAAAAATTTTACTTCACCAAAGCCAATTGAATTCTCTTTCTAACCACATCAACCTCTAATACTCATCAGTCCTGTTTTTATTGAGTAATTATTTCCTTTGTCGAGTTAATTGTGTTTTGTGCTGATTATTAATATTTGTTTAGCATTATTTAAGTTTAAACAAATTTTCTATCAATACAATTTTTATTGATTTTTTCAAGTGCTTTTATAAATTCAGAAGTATCTAAAAAGTAACTTGGATAAGCTTTTTTTAATGATTTAAAGGATTGAGCAGAAACTAATACGGTTGCGTCTTTAGTATTTTCTACTTCTTTTTCTAATTTTACGTATTCTTTTGTTGCTTTCTCAAATTGATTTTTTGTGTAACTTTTTAAAACAACTCGTTTGTCAATAGTTTTTATATGAATTAAGTAGTAATCTCCATTCTTCATATATTTTTTATCAATATGATTTGCAGATACTCTTAAGCCTTTTAAAATTGTTATAATATCTAATTCTTTAGATAAGACATAACAATCAATCATTAAATCTTGTATGGATTTATCTTTATGTTCTTCTAGTACAGGTAGTTTTTCTTTTAATGAAAAAAGAGAGCTTACAATTTTAAAAAAGTCTAACCATTCGTCAGGGCCTTTACTTGATTTTAATGAAGTTTTTGTTATTATTCCTGCAGTTTCAACTGCAGTTGCCCAATTATGTTGTAGTACAGTTCTTATTTGTAATTCTAATTTTAACTTATTATAATCTATTTTTTTAGAGTTATATTCATATACAAAATGAACACTTCTATAACCTGATTTTTTTGGATATAAAATATAATTATAAGGTTTGGGTAATAGTTTGTGATTTAGTCGATTATCTAATAATATTTTTTCAAGAATTGCTAATTGTTTAGAGTCTTTAAGAACTATTCTAATTCCTCCAATATCATTCATTCCTCCAAGTCCCATATCTGGTTTTAAATCTAACTTATATTCAATAGATGTAATTCTCTTCAGTCTTTGAGAAACTAAGTATGGTGTAATTTCATTTTTATCTAATAGCCTTATAATTGCATTTTTAAGTACGTTTAAAGGGTGAAGGTGATTAGTTCTCCATTCATTAATTATAGAAAGTGCATTATTTACTTCTTCACTTGATTTTGAAGATAATAGTTTCTTTCCTTCCTTTGAAATTCTTTTTCTACTATATTTCATTTTTAATGCAAGGTTATTAATTTATTAAATAGAGTTTAATAAATTTCTTTCATAAAATATTTCCAAGAAATACTTCTGCCTTCATCTAAATCCTTAATTCCTTGCTCTATTTCATCTTTTTGAGATTGAGTTAGTTCATCCCAAAAATCAATTTTTTCTATTTTCTTAGTCATTTTATAAAGATAAGAATTTTACTTCACCAAAGCCAATTGAATTCTCTTTCTAACCACATCAACCTCTAATACTTTTACAGTAATTTGTTGTTGTAAAGTAACAATTGCGTTTACATCTTTTACAAACGTATCAGACAGATTAGAAACATGAATTAAGCCACTTTCCTTAATTCCGATATCTACAAAACAACCAAAATTAGTAATGTTATTTACAATTCCGGGTAAAGTTTGTCCGCTTATTAAATCTGTAATTGTTTTAATATTCTGATCAAAAGAAAACATCTTCGCTTTTGCTCTTGGGTCAACTCCAGGTTTTTCTAATTCTTTAATAATATCTTCTAGCGTAGGTAGACCAAACGTTTCAGAAATGTAGTTTTTCAAATTTATTTGTTGAAGAACTTCTTTGTTGCCAATAAAATCTGCAACTTTATTTTTATGGTCTTTCGCCATTTTATCAACCAAAGCATAACTTTCTGGATGCACGCCAGAATCATCTAACGGATTCTTCGCATTTTTAATACGTAAAAAACCAGCAGCTTGTTCAAAGGCTTTTCCGCCCAAACGCGGCACTTTTTTAATGGCAGTTCTAGAGGTAAAAGAACCGTTTTCATTTCGATAATTCACTATATTTTCTGCAATTTTTGGTCCAATTCCAGAAACATAACTCAATAAAGATTCACTTGCTGTATTTATGTTTACACCAACCGTATTTACACAGCTTTCTACAACGGTATCTAAAGATTTTTTCAGTTTAGTTTGATCTACATCATGCTGATATTGGCCAACCCCAATCGATTTTGCATCAATCTTTACCAATTCTGCCAATGGATCTGCCAATCTTCTTCCAATAGAAACAGAACCACGAACAGTAACATCATAATTAGGAAATTCATCTCGTGCAATTTTAGAAGCCGAATAAATAGATGCGCCAGCTTCACTCACCACAAAAACTTCAACATCATTTTTAAACTGAATTTTCTTTACTAACTGTTCGGTTTCTCTTGATGCTGTTCCGTTTCCAATAGCAATGGCTTCAATTTTATAAGCATCAACTAAAGAACTAATTTTTTTAATGGCTTCTATAGATTGATTTTGTGGCGCATGCGGATAAATATTCTCGTTATGGACTAAATCTCCTTGTTCATTTAAACAAACCACTTTACAACCAGATCTAAAACCAGGGTCGATTGCTAAAATTCTTTTTTCACCTAAAGGAGCGCCTAATAATAATTGTTGTAAGTTTTTTGCAAAAACAGTAATTGCAGCTTCATCCGCTTTTTCTTTTGCAATAGACATTGCTTCGTTAGATAACGAAGGAAATAGCAAACGTTTATAAGCATCTGCAATTGCCAATTGGAGTTGTTCTGAACATTCGTTTTGAGAACGAATAATCCGCTCTTCCATTTTTTGAAGTGCTCTTTCTTTGTCAATTTCTATTTTAACACGAATAAAACCTTCGTTTTCTGCTCTTAAAATAGCTAATAATCTGTGTGATGGAATTTTACTTAAAGATTCGTTCCAATCAAAATAATCTTTAAATTTTTGCGCTTTCTCATCATCAGCTTTTGCTTTAATAATTTTAGATGAAATTGTTGAATGACGTTCTAATTCTCGTCTTAAATTAGTTCTAATATCTGTACGTTCATTAATCCATTCTGCAATTATAAAACGAGCACCTTCTAAAGCATCTTCAATGGTTTCAACTTCGTTGGATGTGTATTTAGAAGCTGTATGTTCTAAGTCGTTTACTCGTTGACTCATTATCATTTTTGCCAACGGTTCTAAGCCTTGTAAACGTGCAGTTTCTGCTTTGGTTTTACGCTTTTTCTTAAAAGGTAAATACAAATCTTCAAGAGCAATTAAATGGCTAGCAGTCGTTACTTTCTGTGCTAATTCGGTTGTTAAAACATTTTGTTCTTCTAAAGCTTTTAAAATAGCTTTTTTACGTTTTTCTAAGACTTCAAAAACTTCTTTAAATTTAACGATTTCTCCAATTTCTACTTCATCTAAATTACCTGTCATTTCTTTTCGATATCTAGATATAAAAGGAATTGTAGCATCTTCATTTAATAAAGAAATAGTATTTTCTACAGATTTAGATGAAAGTTGTGTTTGCTGAATTATATATTGAAGGATTTGCATTTTTCCGATTGAATTTTGAGGAATAAAAAAACCTCATAAAAATGAATTTATGAGGTTGTAAATATAGTTTTTAAATTGAATTTTTACACAATTACTTTTTCAAAAGCTAATCTCTTGGCGTTGTAATTGGTATAAATAATTCCACAATATTTGTAGCCTAATTTTTTTAGTAAAGATTGCATTCCTGTATTTTCTTCATGCGTATCAATCTTTAAGCTTTTAATCTTTTTTTCTAGTAATTGTAAATGAAATTCATGAAACATAAAAGTAGCCAAACCAAATTTTCGAAACTCCTTTTTAATAGCCATTCTATGAATTACTCCGTAAACTTCAGTTTCATCAACAATCCAATTTCCTTCAATAACTTTATATGTTGGTTCTGGGTTTGATGTAAACATAGAAGTTGCCATTATCTGATTTTCATCATTTACAACAACATAGCTTTCTCCTTTTAAAACATCATTTTCTACTTGTTCAGTATTCGGATAGCCGTTTTGCCATTGATCGATTTCTTGAGAAGCTAAAAATTGTTTTGCCTCTTCAATAATTTCCATGATTTTGGAAATGTCTTCAATTTTAGAAAGTCTTATTTTCATATAAATTTAATGTATAAAAAAACCACGAATTCATTTTAATTTATGAATTCGTGGCTAAAATAATTTATTTTAAGAAGTTACTACGCTGTAACTTTGCCTTTTTTAGTTTTCTTTTCTGATGTAAAGTCAATAATTTCTTGATTGTGTAAAATATCTTGTAACGTTTGTCCTTTTCTAATTAAGTAATCTTTTCCTTTGTGTACCATAACTTCTGGTGGTAAAAATCGAGAGTTGTAATTTGAAGCCATAGAAAAACAATAGGCGCCTGCATTGTGAAAACACAAAATATCTTCTTCAGAGATTTCTGCAATTCTTCTATTAGAACCAAAAGTATCTGTTTCACAAATGTATCCTACCACAGAATAGTATCTGTCTCTTCCTGTTGGATTAGAAATATTTGTAATGTGATGATAAGAATCATACATCATTGGTCTTACTAAGTGATTAAAACCAGAATCTATGTGTGCAAAAACAGTAGAAGTTGTTTGTTTTACAACATTTACTTTGGCTAAGAAAACACCTGCTTCAGAAACTAAAAATTTTCCAGGTTCAAACATTAAGGTAATGTCTTTTCCGTATTCTACACAGAATTCATTAAACCTTTCTGACAATTGTAGGCCCAATTGCTCGATATCTGTAGAAATGTCTCCTTCTTTATACGGAACTTTAAATCCGCTTCCGAAATCGATAAAATCGATATTTTCAAATTGTTTAGCAACATCAAATAAGATTTCTGTAGCACGTAAAAAAGTATCGATATCTAAAATATCTGACCCAGTATGCATGTGGATTCCGTTGATATTCATTCCTGTATTTTCTACCACACGTTTAATATGCGGAACTTGGTGAATCGATATTCCGAATTTAGAATCGATATGGCCTACCGATATTTTAGAATTTCCACCTGCCATAATATGTGGATTTATACGCACACAAACAGGAATTTCTGGATGTTTTTGTCCGAATAACTCTAAAATAGAAAGATTATCAATATTAATTTGAACTCCTAATTTAGCAACTTCTTCAATCTCTTTTAAAGAAACACCATTGGGCGTATAGATTATTTTTTTAGGATCGATTCCTGTAGTTAAGCCCAAATGAACCTCTTGAATAGAAACGGTATCTAAACCTGCACCAATATTCTTAAAAAACTTTAAAATATTGATATTTGAAAGTGCTTTTACGGCATAATTCAATTTTAAATGTTTAACGCTACTAAAAGCATTTGTTAACCTGTTGTATTGCGATTCGATTTTATCGGTATCGTAAACATATAAAGGACTTCCGTATTTATTTGCTAATTCTAAAAGTTGTGCTCTTTCCACGATGATTCTAATTTATTTCTGTCAAAAGTAATTAAATTGTTTAATATATTTTGATTTGTTTAAAAATATAACATATTGTTTTATTTTGTGATTTTTACATCGGTATTTACCATAAAAAATCGTTGAAATCATGTTGATAACTAATTAACTAAGGTGTTTTATTTTTGCTGGTTTAATGTTATTTTAGCAAGGCTTCAAACCTAACAACAGTAAGACATTTCATGAGTCAAGAAACAAAATATACGGAAGATAATATCAGGTCTTTAGATTGGAAAGAGCATATAAGAATGCGTCCGGGAATGTACATTGGTAAACTAGGAGATGGTTCTTCTGCAGATGATGGAATTTACATTCTTGTAAAGGAAGTTTTAGACAATTCTATTGACGAATACGTGATGGGAGCTGGAAAAAACATAGAAATCTCTATTCATGGAAGTAAGGTAACGGTTAGAGATTACGGACGAGGAATTCCTTTAGGGAAAGTAGTTGATGTGGTTTCTAAAATGAATACTGGTGGTAAATACGACTCTAAAGCATTTAAAAAATCGGTTGGTTTAAACGGAGTTGGTACAAAAGCAGTAAATGCACTTTCATCATTTTTTAGAGTTGAATCTTCGCGTGATGGAAAATCTGCTTCTGCAGAATTTAGCCAAGGAAATTTAGAAAATCAAGAATTTTTAGAAGAAACCTCGCGCAGAAAAGGAACCAAAGTTTCGTTTGTGCCAGATGAAGAAATCTTTAAGAAATATAAATATAGAAATGAGTATGTAGCAAAAATGCTGAAGAATTATGTGTATTTAAACCCAGGTTTAACCATAATTTTTAACGGTGAAAAGTTTTTTTCTGAAAATGGACTGAAAGATTTATTGGAAGATAACAACAACAAAGAAGACATGTTGTATCCAATAATTCACTTAAAAGGTGATGACATCGAAGTTGCTATTACACACAGTAAAACGCAATATTCAGAAGAATATCATTCTTTTGTAAACGGACAACATACCACACAAGGGGGAACACACCAAGCGGCATTTAGAGAAGCAATTGTAAAAACTATTCGAGAATTTTACGGTAAGAATTTTGAAGCATCAGATATTCGTAAATCCATTATTTCTGCCATTGCTATAAAAGTAATGGAGCCTATTTTTGAAAGTCAGACCAAAACAAAATTGGGTTCTACAGATATGGGAGGCGATTTACCAACGGTTAGAACGTATATTAATGATTTTCTTAAAACCAAGCTAGACAATTACCTGCATAAGAATACGGAAGTTGCAGATAAACTTCAACGTAAAATAATTCAGGCAGAAAAAGAACGTAAAGAACTTTCTGGAATTCGAAAGTTAGCAAAAGACAGAGCAAAGAAATCTAGTTTACATAATAAAAAATTACGCGATTGTAGAATTCATTTAGGAGATATTAAAAAAGAAAATTACCTAGAAACTACTTTGTTTATCACAGAGGGAGATTCTGCATCTGGTTCTATTACAAAATCGAGAAACGTAAATACACAAGCCGTTTTTAGTTTAAAAGGGAAGCCTTTAAATTCTTACGGGTTGAGTAAGAAAATTGTGTACGAAAATGAAGAATTTAATTTATTACAAGCTGCTTTAAATATAGAAGATGGTTTAGAAGAATTGCGTTACAACAACATTGTAATTGCAACAGATGCCGATGTCGATGGAATGCACATTCGTTTGCTATTGATTACTTTTTTCTTACAATTTTTTCCTGAATTGATCAAAGAAGGACATTTATACATCTTAGAAACGCCGTTATTTAGAGTAAGAAATAAGAAACAAACATTTTACTGTTATTCTCAAGAAGAAAAACAAGAAGCAATAGGTAAATTAAGAGGAAAGCCAGAAATAACTCGATTTAAAGGTTTGGGAGAGATTTCGCCAAATGAGTTTGTTCATTTTATTGGAGATGACATTCGTTTAGATCCTGTAATGTTAGACAAAGAGATGTCTATTGAGCAAATGTTAGAGTTCTATATGGGAAAAAATACACCCGATAGACAGAAATTTATTATTGAAAATTTAAAAGTTGAGTTGGATACTCTAGAAGATGAAGAAATTTAATAAAAGAGTAATTAAGAATATTCTAACGGTAGTGTTTGCAGTGCTATTCATTTTTTGCTTGTCTTTAATAGATTGGAATAATTTAGGAAGTAAAAATAATTCTGGAGCTTTTTTTGGAGTTTTATCTGCTGTATTGTTTATCATTTCAATGCAAGTTAAAAATAAAGAATCTAAGAAAGATAATTAATATAGTTGGCAAGTGTTTGCGTTAGGGATTGAAGTGGCATCCTTTTTTTATTTCGATTTTTATCGAGATAAAAAAAGATATAACGTAAAGCCCGACCTTTGGTAACGCCCAATAAAAGAGCATTATTACAGTGTTTTTATTAGAAAATACAAATTAACAGTTAAACGATTAAACAGTTAACGTTTAAAAATGAGTGAAGAAATAAACGACAACGAGCACGAGCACGAAGAAGAATTATCAAATCTAGAAAGTCAATCAGATTCTGTAGAGAATCAGGCGGATTCCGTCGAAACCATTACCAAGATTACAGGAATGTACAAGGAATGGTTTTTGGATTATGCTTCGTATGTAATTTTAGAAAGAGCAGTTCCGTCTTTAGAAGACGGATTAAAACCTGTACAGCGTAGAATTATGCATTCTATGAAAGATTTAGATGATGGGCGTTACAATAAAGTAGCGAATATTGTTGGTCATACAATGCAATATCACCCACATGGTGATGCTTCTATTGCAGATGCTATGGTGCAAATTGGTCAGAAAGAATTGCTTATTGATATGCAAGGAAACTGGGGTAATATTCTTACTGGAGATAGAGCAGCAGCATCTAGATATATTGAAGCTCGTTTGTCTAAGTTTGCTTTAGACGTAGTTTTTAATCCGAAAACTACAGATTGGAAAATGTCTTATGATGGTAGAAGGAAAGAGCCGATAGATTTACCGGTAAAGTTTCCGCTATTACTAGCACAAGGAGCAGAAGGAATTGCTGTAGGTTTATCAACCAAAATACTACCGCATAACTTTATTGAATTGATTGATGCTTCTATAAAATATTTAAAGGGAAGAAGTTTTAGAATATTACCAGACTTTATAACAGGAGGAGTTGCAGATTTTACCAATTACAATGATGGTAAACGTGGGGGAAAGGTGAGGGTTCGTGCAAAAATTGCACAATTAGATAAAAAGACATTAGTTATTAATGAAATTCCGTTTGGTACTACAACTACATCTTTAATTGATAGTATTATAAAGGCCAATGAAAAAGGGAAAATCAAGATTAAAAAAATTGAAGATAATACCGCTGCAGAGGTAGAAATTTTGGTGCATTTGCCACCAAATGTTTCACCAGATAAAACTATTGATGCGCTGTATGCTTTTACAAATTGTGAAAACTCTATTTCACCTTTGTGTTGTACTATCGAAAATAATAAACCTGTTTTTATCGGTGTTTCTGAAATGTTAAAACATTCAACAGATTTAACGGTAGATTTGTTAAAGAAAGAATTAGAAATTCAATTAAATGAGTTAGAAGAACAATGGCACTTTTCATCTTTAGAGCGCATTTTTATAGAAAATAGAATCTATCGAGATATTGAAGAGGAAGAAACTTGGGAAGGCGTAATTGAAGCGATTGATAAAGGTTTACAGCCTCATATAAAACATTTAAAACGTCCAATAACGGTAGAAGACATTACGCGCTTAACGGAAATTCGTATTAAGAAAATATCAAAATTTGATATTGACAAAGCAAAACAATTTATAGAAGGTTTAGAAGATAAAATTGCAGTAGTAAAAGATCATTTGGCAAACTTAATTGTGTATGCAATTGATTATTTTAAACGCTTAAAAGAAACCTACGGAAAAGACAAAGAGCGCAAAACAGAAATTAGAGTTTTTGATGATATTGTAGCCTCTAAAGTGGCAATGAATAACGCAAAACTCTATGTAAATAGAGAAGAGGGCTTTATAGGAACTTCACTTAAAAGAGACGAGTTTGTAACAGATTGTTCTGATATTGATGATATTATTATCTTTAGAAAAGATGGTGTTATGATGGTAACAAAGGTAGATTCTAAAACCTTTGTTGGTAAAGATGTTCTGTATGTTGCTGTCTTTAAAAAGAAAGACAACAGAACGGTTTACAATTTTATGTACAGAGATGGCGTAAAGGGACCTTCTTACATGAAACGTTTTAATGTGACGTCTGTTACCCGAGACAAGGAGTACGATTTAACAAACGGGAACAAAGGGTCTGTTGTCCATTATTTTACAGCAAATTTAAATGGAGAAGCTGAAGTTGTGACGGTTAATTTACGTGCTGTTGGAGGCATTAAAAAATTGAAATGGGATATTGATTTTGCCGATTTAGCTATAAAAGGAAGAGCTGTAAGAGGAAACATAATTACTAAATATACGATTAAGAGTATCGACTTTAAATCTGAAGGAGTTTCTACCTTAAAACCACGTAAAATTTGGTTTGATGATACAGTGCAACGTTTAAATGTTGATGATAGAGGAGAATTGTTAGGTGAATTTAGAGCAGAAGATAAATTATTAATTGTTACGCAAAGTGGAAAAGCAAAAGCGGTAAAACCAAATTTAACAATGCATTTTGATAATGATGTAATTGTATTAGAAAAATGGAAACCAAATAAACCAATTTCTGCTATTTATTTTGATGGAGAGAAAGAGCGTTACTATATAAAACGTTTTTTAATTGAAACAACAGAAAAGGAAGAGATTTTTATTTCAGAGCATCCAAAATCTCAATTAGAAATTATTGCTACAGATTATAGACCAATGGCTGAAGTTGTCTATTCTAAAAGAAATTTAGAAAATGAAGAAGTTAATTTTGAAGAATTTATAGCTATTAAAGGAATTAAAGCCCAAGGAAACCAATTAACAATAGAGAAAATAAAACAAGTAAATTTATTAGATTCTTTACCTTTTGAAGAGCCAGAGGAGGTTATTACTGAAGAAATAGAAGTTATAGATGATAGTTTACCAATTGAAATTCCGGAAATAGAAACTAAAAAACCTGTTTTAGAAGAACTTTCTGCAGAAGAGAAAGCAAAGGTTGCTTTGCAGAAATCGATAGCAAGAAAAAAAGAAGAACAGAAGAGAATAGATGATGAGAATCAGACAAAATTATTTTAAGAAATGCGAAGCTTTCTTTTTTTAAACACCAATAGATAGAGAAAAGTTGAAACATACATTAATTTATATTTTTTTCATATTATTTGTTAGTTTGAGTTTTTCTCAAACAAGAATTACTTATTTCCATGATTTAAAAAAAGAAGTAAGTATTAGTAATATAGAAACTATACAATTAAAAAGTTATGAAAGATTAATTAATAAAGGATTAGATAATGGCATTTTTTGGTTTAAAATAGAAAAATTTAAAGACAAAGATGAAAGTTTTATAGTACAAATTTTAAATGATCAAATACGGAACACGCAAGCTTATCAAAATAAAAAGGAATTAGATATTTTAAAAGGAGAGCGCTATTCATCGTATGCAGTAACTTTTAAGAATCCTATTTTTTTAAAAGTAGATACTTCTCGAGAAGCACTAATCCCTATTAATGTTATATCTCACTCTACTTTTTTTAAAGCGGAAAAAAAAGATCTATTATTTATTGGCTTTTACAATGGTTGTGCTTTTATAGTCATTCTTATAAATATTTTTTATTTTATTAATTTTAAAGATGATATTTTTATTTATTACAGCTTGTTTCTATTGAGTGTTACTTCTTCGCTTTTTATAAGTGATGGTATGCTATATTTTTTTAATTTTTCAAAAAATGTGATTAATAATTTATACGTTATCATCCATTTTTTTGTTTTTATTTTTTCATTTTTATTTTCGAAAAATTACTTACAAGCAGGTAGTTATTTTTCTAAAGTGAATTATGTAGGGTGGTTTATACTGGTATTAGTTGCTATCTTTTTTTGTTTATATATAGTTACTGATATTTTTCTGTTTTTTGTAATAATGGAGCTTTTAGGCTTTTCTTTATTATTATTTTGTTGGTTCTTAGGTGTTTTGTTATTTAGAAAAAACATTTACACCAAAATTTTTGTTATCGGTTATTTTTTTATTTTAATGTTATCAATTAATTTCTTTATTTTAAAGCTTTTTGGCTTTAGTTCTTTTTATATAAGCGCTAAGGTTTTAAAACTTGGTGGTTTTTTTGAAATGATTTTACTTTCATTTGCTGTTGTTTACAGAATGCGAATACTAAAAAATGAAAACTTATTAATGACAAGTGAAATTATTGCTTATTCTAAAGAAGTAGTGTTATTGTCAGAGGCACTTAAAAAAACTAACAAAACAGAAAAGCATCATCTAAAAGAAGCTAATTTAAGTTTCAGAGAGTTAGAAATATTTAATTTTATAATTGGGGGTATTACTAATAAAGAAATTGCAGTAAAATTGAATATTTCTGTAAATACAGTAAAATTTCATGTGAAAAATATTTATGAAAAATTAAATATAAAAAGTAGGAAAGAAGCTTTAGCTATCTAAAATACCTTAAAAATCTGATTTTCATAAAGAAAACTACCCAAAAACTACCTTAAAAAAAACAATTTATTAAAGAGTTTAAATATTATTTATCTATATTTAATTGTTATTATTTCCCCCAAATTTTAGACAGAAAACCTTCAGTTAAATCTTGAAGGTTTTTTTATTTCATTTTTTAAGATTAATTCTATTTCATGAGAAATTAGTAACTCTTGCTAACAAAAGGAGTTTCTACAAAGCCAGTTACTTTATTTATTAAAATAGTAGCCGTAAAAAAATAATTGCAGAGTAAATTAGCAAATTTGGGTAAAATATTTGCAACTTCTTTGTTCTCTTTATTGTGTATAATAACCATTAACCGAATTGCTTTCTTAGAAAGTGAAGAGCATTGGTTTAGTACTCCTACAGGAGATCTTCCACCAGGTAAAACAAAGCCATGAATTAAATTATCTACTTCTTTTTTCATAGCTCTATAGTAATTAAGCAATTGTAAGTGATCTTCTTCTGAAATAGCAAGCTTGCCTCTAATAGAGCCATTAAGATGATAGCATAGTGGTAATAACCAGTTAAGTTCTTCTTCTAGTTTTTTTAATTCTTTGCTATTTGGGTATTCTAACCTTAATTCACGGAGTTCATCTATTACCCAACCTACTAAACGGGTAAGTTGGTCGGTTATTATTTCATAATCGCAAAGTGTAGACTCTTCATAAATAAAAGGGTAACAGAGCTCATCTATAGAGGGTTTTGGGCGTAATTTTTTCATGTAGAACTATTTTAATTTTTCGTAAAATGTAAATTCATAATTTGGAAGTAATTCTGGGTGTGCTATTTTAATAAAATCTTTAAGAACAAGATCTGGTCTAACTGTAGCTAATTCGTAATAAAGGATACCGCCTGTTTTTCCTTTTTTATTAGTAGGTGTGTAAATTTTGTTATTTTTAAAAGCTTTAAATTCAGCGTACAAAACATTGCTTTTTATTAACTCTTCTTTAGATGAATAGTGGCCAGGAGCAAGCCAGAAATCTGCATTTTTACCTTTTTCAAATACACTTTCGAAACTTAAAGATAAACTACCTTTTCCTTTTGTATCTTTCCATAAATAATTAAAATTTGCATCACTCAATGAAGTCGCAACAAAACTTTCACCAGCAGGTAAGTTCCAGATATCTTTACTAATAACTGCTCCAGATAAAACACTTGGTTTGTTAACTAATTCGTTTACTATCTTTTTTGCATCTAAATAGTTTTTTTCAATTGCATTAAAAATACTATCTGCTTTCTTCTCTTTATCAAATAAAACACCAAAGAATTTTATCCACTCAGCTCTTCCTAGAGGTGTTTCCTCAAGCCAGTCTCCGTTATAAATTACGTTTACACCTGCCTTTTCAAGTAAATTTAAGCTTTTATCTGCAGAAGAAACACTATAACCAACTATTAATTCGGGGTCTAAATTAAGTAATATTTCTGTATTCAAGGATCCTTTTTGACCAATTTCAGTAATTGAACCATTATCTATTAATTCCCTCGTTTTTTCTGAAGAAACGAATTTAGAATAAGGAAAGCCAATAATAGCGGTTTCCTCATTCAATAACTCTACCATTGGAATATGGGTAGTAGATGTTACTACTATTTTTTTAATTGGAGTTGAAATATCGTTGTTTTGTAGGTTGTTAGAAATTTTATTTTTATTTCTAACAGTATAAGTAAACTCTTCTTTAGAGTTTTGATAAGCAGACTTGATAATTAGTTTTTTAATTCCGTTGTTTTCGATAATATCAAAACCCTTAGCATACTTAATATTACTTTTAATATTCGTTTTTTTATCGGTGTTTTGAGTCTCTTTTTTACAAGAAATAATCAATAAAAAAAGAAAAAATAGAAAAGATATTTTTAGTTGTTTTTTCATTATAAATAATTTTAGCACAAGATTACAAAAATGTTTTTTAATATCAATTTATAAACTACATTTGCATCGATTTTGGTTTTGATGTAAATAATATTTTGCATCAAATTAAAAGGGAATCTGGTTAAAATCTAGAACTGTTCCCGCAACTGTAAGCTATAAAGCTTGTAACTAATTCTTTTGCCACTGACATTTTTATTGTTGGGAAGGTTTGTTACAAGACGCAAGTCAGGAGACCTGCCATTATTTAAATTTTTTAAAAACTTTCGGGATAGAAGTTTAAGATATTATGAAAAATAATTACATATTTTTTTTATTAGTTTTTTTTTGTGCATATAATATGTTTGCGCAAAAAGATACTATTGTAAATACTTTAAAAGAGGTTATTATAATAAGTAAAAAGCAACAAAAAAATAATGTTATAGGGCTTAAAAAAATAAAAATAGCAACCGATCAAATTGTTAAAAACCCAATAAACCTTACTAATTTATTAAGATATAATAGCCCTATCTCATTTAGAGATTACGGTAATGGTGGTATTAGTACAGCGCGTTTTAGAGGTACTTCTGCATCTAATACCGCAGTGTTATGGAACGGGATTTCAATTAATGCAATGGGTAGCGGGCAAACCGATTTCAACTCACTTTCTGCAAGTCTTTCAGATGAGATTATTATTAATAGTGGTGGTGGTAGCGTAGATTATGGTTCTGGAGCTATTGGTGGTACTGTACATTTAAATGATAATTTATCATTTAAAAAACATAAAGATTTTCACTTATTTTCTTCTTATGGTAGTTTTAATACCTCTTCTAACTTCTTTAAAACGAATATTGGTACAGGCAAATGGGCTATAAAATTAGCTTCTACGTTAAATTACTCTGATAATGATTATACATTTATAGATACTAGGTATAAAAATGATGATGGTAGTTTATTGAAGAATGAAAATGGAACGTATGAAAATTATGGTATAAATTTTAGCATAGGGTATCAATTTTCGGTGGAAAATAAACTTTATTTATATTCAACTGGTTATTATGGTGATCGTTTATTTTCTGACGGATTACCAAATCCTGCAGCAGGAAGTGAGAGGAATGAAGATTTTAATAAAAGAAATTTGTTAAAATGGAAATATTCTTTCTCTAATTTCACTCAAACTATAAGTGCTGCGTATTTAACGCAAGAGTATCGATATTATAATGATAAAAGTGCTTCAAATTTTGTTTTTGGGAAATCTAAAAACTATAATATCAGCTATAATCTAAAATATCGTTTCTCTAATTATTTAAAATTTTCTTCTACATTTATTTATGATAATAATAAAGGTACAACGAATGAAATTAATTCAAAAGAAAGAACCTTTTTTGCAAGTTTAGCAAAAATAACATATAAACCTACAGCAAAATTAACAACAGCAATTAACTTCAGAAAAGAATTTAATTCTGATTTTAAAGTACCTGTATCATTGTCTGTTGCTGCAGAGCAAGAAATTACAAAAAACTTTGTTTTAAAAGGTAATATATCTACAAACTATAGAGTGCCAACTTTTAATGAATTGTATTGGCCAGTAGTTGGTAATTCAGAATTAATACCAGAGGAATCTATTCAAGGAGAAATTGGTGCTACATTTAATAAAAAAAATATAGAAATAACTACTTCAGTTTTCTACATTAAACTAAGTAATAAAATTTTATGGTTACCTACTGCGGCATCTAACCTATGGAGACCTAGAAATGTTGGTGATGTAGATCATAAAGGAATTGAAACATTTATAAATCTATCTAAAAAAATTAGAGACCATAGCTTCAATTTTTCAACGAATTACACGTTTACATTGGCAAAAAATAAGGAAACTAGTACGTTTTTACCTTACGCACCTAAACATCTATTTAATTTTAATTTAGACTATACATATAATAGGATAATGTTTTCCTTGCAAAATTTGTATCAGAGTAAGGTGTATACCAATGAAATTAATATCGATTTTTACTCATTAAAGGCTTTAAGCGTTACTAATTTTGGAATAGATTTTAAGATATTTCAAAGAAAAAAAAATAAATTATTAATGGGTTTTAAATTGAATAATATATTTAATGAAGTGTATTATTTTTCAAACTTAAGACCTATGCCTGGAAGAAATTTTAATATTAACATAAACTATAAATTTTAATACAAATGACAATTACAAAATCAATTTTTAAACTATTCATATTCAGTTTAGTTTTTACATCATGTTCTGAGAAAAATGAGGTAATTCCTGAGTTATCTGGTAGATATAACAATGGAATCATTATAAGTGCAGAAGGTAATTTTGGTAACAAAGACGGTTCTATTTCTTATGTAAATGAGAATTTAAACAGGTTAGCTACTAATTTTATTTATACAGGTGTTAACGATGCGCAATTAGGTGGTTTAGTACAATCTATTTCTTTTTCTGATACAGAAGCTTATATTATTTTAAATGATGTTAATACAATTGTTGTTGCAGATAGATACACTTTTGAGAAGAAAACAGAAATAAAAACAGGTTTAAAAAACCCGAGATACATGGCAATTGCCAATGGTAAAGGATATGTAACAAACTGGGGTAGTGGTTCAGATACTTCAGATGATTATTTAGCGGTAATAGATTTAAAAACTAATACAATGGAAGCGGTAACGATTCCTTTAGATAATGGAGTAGAAAGAATTTTAGCTAAAAACAGCAAATTATATGTTTCTCACAAAGGTGCTTTTAGTTCTAACAACATTATTTCAGTAGTAGATTTATCTGCAAACAATACAGTAAAGAAAATAACAGTAAAAGACAATCCAGATGAAATGTTTTTTGATGCTTCTGGTAATTTAATTGTATTGTCTGAAGGTAAACCATTAAGTTATGGAGGTGCACCAGATTACCCTGTATTAACTAGTACAACTTCTTCAATTTTATTTATCAATCTTGTAAATAATACAATTAATAAAGAAATTACTTTTAAAGAGAATGAAAGAGCATCTCAATTATCTTATGTTGATGGTAAAGTTTACTACTATATGGGGGCGGAAAAAAAGGTGTTTGTTATTAATGAATCTGACACTACGCTTGCAACAGAGGGTATTTCTACTGGGAGTATATATGGTATGGCAGTAAAAGATAATAATTTGTTTACTGTAAGCTACAATTTTACAGCGTTAAGTAAATTAACAGTTACAGATTTATCTACAAAAACAGTGAAATATACGGCACCAGTAGGTTTAGGTGCTTCTAAAATTTATTTTAACTAAGAAAATATTTAACGTTCTTTTGAAAAAGGAAACAGTGTTCCCCCACGAAAGACTCCATTTTAGGTAATTCTAAATTGGAGTTTTTTATTACAACAAACTTCTTACTTCGCTTTTAATAAAATCTATCGCAGTTTCTGTTGGTGGTATCGTTTTAGTATATTCAATTAGTACATTTTCACGCAGTTCATTTGCAGAATTAGCGTTTTCAGATACTTGTCTTAATTTATTTGTAACGGCATTCTTAGCCGCGTAAATAGCGGTCCAAGTATCTTCAGAAATATAGATTTGTTGCACTAAGTTATGTTCAAACTCTTGTTCTATATTGGCAATTAGTAGTTGTAAGTAATCGTTTGTGTCTGTAGAAATTGGTGGAATACGCATTAACATTTTAACAGGATTTATCCTGTCGCAAAAAAGCATTAAACGCTCACATGCCTGTAATTTAATAGGCAAAGCTTCTTTTCTTTTTTGTGCTAATAATTCTAGCTTTTTCTCAGAATTTTTATTATTGATAAAGCCATTAAACATGTAGTAAGCTACTAGACCAGTAACTGCTGCAGGTAAAACATATGCGATACTTTCTAAAATTTTATCTTCCATAAATTAAATAAGGTGTAATGCATACGAATATAAGACTCCTATAAGAATAGCCAAACCAAAACTTAATAAAGTACCAATTAAAATGTACTCCGTTAGTTTTCTATCTTTAGATGAAGTTAAGTCTCCAAACCTAAAAACGGACTTTGCAGCTAATAAAAAACCAATTGCTTCCCAATGATTTGTAGCAACAAAAATAAAGACAAAAAGACGTTCTAAAATACCAATATAACGACCTGCTTTTGCCAAAGAAGCGTCATTTTCTTTTTTACTTTCAGGACTCCATTGTGTAATAAAAACCTTTATAATTATTGCAGAAACACTTGTTATCATTGTTATTGCAATTATTAGAAGCAGTGTTTTACTTGTAAAAACGTTAATTGTAGATAAGTTAAAATCACTATATATAGAAGTCGCAAAAACCAATGCTAAAATATGCAAAACTTGGTCTATTAAAAACCAATTTCTCTTTGTTTTTTTCTTCTGAAGATAGAGTTTAGAAACATCAAAAATAAAATGAGAGACAAGAATAATTATAAAACCTAGCCAGTATTCTTGTAAATTAAATTGAAGAAAAATCAACAATAAAAATGCATGAATACCTAAATGGAAATATAATTTTGAGGATCTAATTTTCTTTTCTTCTTTGTTTTTAACCCATTTTTCTGATTGAAAAACAAAGTCACCTAAAATATGTGCCAGTAAAAACTTTAAAAACAACAACATTTATTCGTTTATTTTTTGGTTGATTAATTTTCTAAACCGTTCTTCTAGCTTCATAATAGGGTCTAAACCTGCGCGTTTTTGTCTTTCGCTAACGCGACCTTGTGTAATACCTAAAATTGCGCCAATTTCTTTTTGTGTTGCCTCTTGCTCTTCTAATGAAATTTTAAAAACTTCCGCAGAATTTACAGACCAAGAATCTATTGTTAATAATGCTAAATCTAGTGCAATATTTAATTCTTCATCAATTTCTTTCCAAGGAGTTTTTATGGCTAAATTTTGTTTTTTTAAATAATTATCAAAAGCAAAACCAGAGTTTATAAAAGCTTCTCCGTTAGACTCCGTAATTTTAGAGCTATTGTATTCTTTTTTACCGATTCCAATGCCAATTCTAACATCAATATTTAAAGTACATTTTAATTGAGCTTTAATTTTTAGTGCAGCATAAAATGCTTTTTCTGCATCTTCTATTTCTAATTGAAAGCTATCTCCTCTATAAATTTGCCAAATCTTAGGTGTTTCTCCGTATGTTTTTAAGATTTTTTTTAACGATTCTAACCAAGAATCGTTATTATTCTTTCTAGAATTTATAATATCTCCAGTTAAAATACTTGTCATTAGTTCTTGTAATTTAAACAAATATAGCCTTTTTCTTTTCAAAAACATAATTTTATCTGCTCTATGACAGATAAGTCTAATTATCTGCTCTATGACAGATATTTATACTTATCTGTTTTTTGACGTATAAAAGGGTAGCAATACAGCTTATTCATTACTAAGAAATATTTTAATCTTATTTCATTTTAAGCCAAAATTTAGTAGGAATAAGTTGTGAATAAAAAATAGCTTTCTTCCTTTACAAAAAGGAATAGTTTGGTTAAATTGACGCTTCAAAATACTTCAAAAATATATCTCTTGAATAGTTACTTAGATTCTTTAAACGAAGCTCAAAAGCAAGCTGTTTTGCAAAAAGATGGCCCAATGATTATTATTGCTGGAGCAGGTTCTGGTAAAACACGTGTATTAACCTATAGAATTGCTCATTTAATGAAGCAAGGTGTAGACTCGTTTAATATTTTATCGCTCACGTTTACAAACAAGGCGGCTAAAGAAATGAAGGCAAGAATTGCTTCTGTTGTTGGGCAAAGTGAAGCCAAAAACCTTTGGATGGGAACTTTTCACTCGGTTTTTGCACGTATTTTACGTTCAGAAGCAGACAAGTTAGGCTTTCCTACAAACTTTACAATTTACGATTCGCAAGATTCTGTCCGTTTAATAAGTTCAATTATTAAAGAAATGGGGTTAGACAGAGAACGGTACAAACCAAAACAGATTTTAGGTCGAATTTCCTCATTTAAAAATAGTTTAATCACGGTTAAGGCATATTTTAATAGTCCAGATTTACAAGAAGCAGATTTACATGCAAGCAGGCCAAAAGTTGGCGATATTTATAGAATCTATGTAGACAGGTGTTTTAAGGCAGGTGCAATGGATTTTGATGATTTATTATTAAGGACCAATGAATTATTGGCTCGTTTTCCAGAAACTTTGGCAAAATACCAAGACCGTTTTCGTTATATTATGGTAGATGAGTATCAAGATACAAATCACTCACAATATATTATCGTAAGAGCTTTGGCAGATAAATTTGGTAATATTTGTGTTGTTGGAGACGATTCTCAAAGTATCTATAGTTTTAGGGGAGCAAATATTCAGAATATTTTAAATTTTCAGAAAGATTATCCTGATGTTAAAACCTTTAAATTAGAGCAGAATTACAGGTCTACAAGTAACATTGTAAATGCAGCAAATTCTGTTATAGAAAAAAATAAAACAAAATTAGATAAAGAAGTATGGACCTCTAATGATGCAGGAGATGCCATAAATGTAATGCGAACTATTTCTGATGGAGAAGAAGGACGTTTTGTAGCGCAATCTATTTGGGAAAACCAAATGAACCATCAGTTAAGTTTAGATAGCTTTTGTGTTCTCTATAGAACAAATTCACAGTCTAGAGCAATTGAAGACGCGTTACGTAAAAAAGGACTTGATTATAAAATTTACGGAGGAATTTCCTTTTATCAGAGAAAAGAGATTAAAGACATTTTGTCTTACTTAAGGATTTTAATCAACCCGAATGACGAAGAAGCATTAAAAAGAATTATCAATTATCCTGCTCGTGGAATTGGAGCAACAACGATTGATAAGCTAACAATCGCAGCAAACCATTATAAAAAATCGATTTTCGATATTATAAAATATATTGATAAAATCGATTTAAAAATAAATGCAGGAACTAAGAATAAGCTTCGTAATTTCATGAATATGATGCAAAGTCTGCAAATAGAATCGCAAACAAAAAATGCGTTTGAAATTGCAGAAATTGTTGTGAAAAAGGCGCAGTTAATAAAAGATTTAGAAAAAGACGGAACACCAGAAGCTGTAAGTAAAGTAGAAAATGTTCAAGAACTTTTAAACGGTATTAAAGATTTTATTACAGATAAGATTGAAGAAGGTAATGATGCTTCTTTAACCACCTTTTTAGAAGATGTTGCTTTGGCTACAGATTTCGATTCAGAAAAAAACGACGATAAGCCAACGGTTTCTTTAATGACCATTCACCAGTCTAAAGGATTAGAATATGCGTATGTGTATGTTGTTGGTTTAGAAGAAAATTTATTTCCTTCTGCCATGAGTATGAATACCCGAAGTGAACTAGAGGAGGAGCGTAGGTTGTTTTATGTTGCGCTAACAAGAGCAGAAAAAGTAGCTTATTTAACGTATGCACAAACACGTTACAGATGGGGTAAATTAGTCGATGCAGAACCAAGTAGGTTTTTAGAAGAAATAGACGATCAATATTTATTTTACATTACTCCAAAAGTAACCAACCCAATAATAAATAACTTTTTAGATAAGAGTATTTTTGATGATGCGCCAAAAGGAATTCGTTTTCAGAAACCAATTCAACGTAAAAAAATGGAACGTGAGATTTCTAAAAAGAAGGAAATTGTAATTCCTAAAAACTTAAAAAAGATTTCTCAGGTTACACCAAAAATGAATCTCTTTGATGGAGATATTATTGTAGGAAATATTGTAGAACACAATAGATTTGGCACAGGAACCGTTATAGGAATGGAAGGTAAGGGGCCAGATAAAAAAGCAGAAATTCAGTTTGCAACCGCAGGAAAAAAGAAATTATTGCTACAATTTGCTAAATTAAAAGTGATTGGCTAAAAATCATTCAAAAAACTAAAAATAAATTGTTATTTTGCAACACTAAATAACTACAAGGTATAAATTGTCCGTTCGAGTGTTTTCTTTTGATTGAAATGACAAAGGAAATGTATCGAGAACACACTTCAAAAATAAATAAATGACATTCGATTTAGAATATAATTCAGAAAGACCGTTAATGATAATACCAGAATACGGCAGACATATACAAAAATTAGTAGACCATTGTTTAGCTTTAGAAACTAAAGAAGAACGAGATAAAATGGCAAAGGCAATTGTAGATGTAATGGGAAATTTACAGCCACATTTACGTGACGTTCCAGATTTTAAACACAAACTTTGGGATCAGTTGTATATTATGGCAGATTTTAAATTAGATGTAGAATCTCCTTACCCACAGCCATCAAAGGAAGAATTAAGAGAAAAGCCAGAAGGTTTAGCATACCCAAAATCTGCATCTAGATACCGCTATTATGGTAACAATATTCAAACCATGATAGATATTGCTT
Organism: Polaribacter sp. ALD11; assembly: GCF_002831685.1. NCBI lineage: Bacteria > Pseudomonadati > Bacteroidota > Flavobacteriia > Flavobacteriales > Flavobacteriaceae > Polaribacter > Polaribacter sp. ALD11. Next base: position 365,357 of record NZ_CP025119.1, read on the forward strand.
TGAGTTGGGAAGATGGAGATAAAAAGGAAGCATTGGTTTTTACCGTTGCAAATCACATGAAAAAATGCTATTTAAACTGGAATAAAGACACGGTTGACGATGCAGTGATTTTTAAGCATTTATTCGATTTATCTGATGGGAAAATTGATTTAAGAGAAACTGAAGAAGCTCTTTCTGAAAGCAAAAATTTGTTAAGAAAAAGAAGTACTCAAGGACAAAGTACCTCGAAAACCACGTATAAGAAACCACAGCATAGTAATCAAAATAAAAACAGAAAAAGATAAGAGTCTATGGCATCATTTAAAATTGAAGGCGGTCATAAATTAAAAGGAACCATTACTCCGCAAGGAGCAAAAAATGAAGTTTTACAGATACTTTGTGCCGTTTTATTAACTCCAGAAAAAGTAGTTGTAAACAATGTTCCAGATATTATTGATGTAAATAAACTAATTTTTATTCTTGGAGAATTAGGAGTAAAAGTAGATAAATTAAGTAGAAACTCTTATTCATTTCAGGCAGATGAAATTAATTTAGATTATTTAGAATCTGCAGATTTTAAAAGAGATGGAAGTTCTTTAAGAGGGTCAATTATGATTGTTGGTCCGTTATTAGCTCGTTTTGGTCGAGGGTATATTCCGCGTCCTGGAGGAGATAAAATAGGAAGAAGAAGACTAGATACACATTTCGAGGGCTTTATTAGATTAGGTGCAAAATTCCGTTATAATAAAGAAGAATATTTTTACGGAGTAGAAGCAGAAGAGTTACACGGAACGGAAATGTTGTTAGATGAAGCCTCTGTAACCGGAACGGCTAATATTTTAATGGCAGCTGTTCTAGCAACAGGAGCCACTAAAATTTACAATGCAGCTTGCGAACCATACATTCAACAACTATGTAAAATGTTGAATTCTATGGGAGCAAAAATTTCTGGAGTTGGTTCTAATTTACTAACTATTGAAGGAGTAACTTTTTTAGGTGGTTGTGAGCATACAGTTTTACCAGACATGATTGAAATTGGCTCTTGGATTGGTGTTGCAGTGATGACACGCTCTGAGTTAACAATTAAAAATGTTAGTTGGGAAAACCTTGGGCAAATACCTAATGTATTTAGAAAACTAGGAGTTCAATTAGAGAAAAAAGGTGATGATATTTACATTCCAGAACAAGAATCTTATGAGATTCAGAATTATATAGATGGTTCTGTTTTAACAGTAGCAGATGCACCTTGGCCTGGTTTTACCCCCGATTTATTAAGTATCGTTTTAGTAATTGCAACACAAGCAAAAGGAACCGTGCTAATACATCAAAAGATGTTTGAAAGCAGATTATTTTTTGTTGACAAATTAATTGATATGGGAGCAAAAGTTATTTTGTGTGATCCTCATAGAGCAACAGTAATTGGAATGAATTTTGAAAGCTCATTAAAAGCAACCAAAATGACATCACCAGATATTAGAGCAGGAATTTCTTTACTAATCGCTGCATTATCTGCTAAAGGAACCTCAATAATCAATAATATAGAGCAAATAGATAGAGGCTATGAGAATATTGAAGCTCGTTTAAAATCTATTGGTGCTAAGATTGAAAGAATTAATGAGTAAAAAAAAATGATGAATAAGAAAAAGTGTTTTATGAATTTAAAATAAATACTTTTTAATGATGATACGGAATTTATATAACGAAGAATGGAAAAAAATTGAGTTTGATGAAAAAGTTTCTATAAAAAAGAAATTTAAAATTTCAAATTTTGGTAGAGTTATTTATTGCGAAGGCGATAAAGAATCGTTAAGAAAAAAGAGTTTCATTAACGATTATGAAACTATTTCATTAAAACAAGCAGTAAATAACAAATCTACAAGTAGATATGTTCACAAACTCGTTGCCCAACATTTTTTAGAAAAAGAAAATGAAGAACAAGTTTTTGTTTTACATATTAATTATGATAAAAATGACAATACTGTAGAAAATTTAAAATGGGCAACTAAACGAGAAAAAGAATTACATCAGTTTAAAAACCCAGTATTTATAGAATCTCGAAAAAACATTAAAACCAATTATAAGCTTAGTGTAGGGAAAGTAAAAATTATAAAAAAACAACTTCAAAATAAAAAAAATAGAATTACCATGATTGCTAAGCGTTTTGGAGTTTCAGATATGCAAATTCATAGAATAAAATCTGGTGAAAATTGGGCTCATGTTACTATTTAAGAATAAAAAAAGTGTCAGTCTGACACTTTTTTTTTGTTGGCAACATTTTTGCCAATATAGAGTAGACAATTTAACGATTACAAAGAAATGAGTAAGAAAGACAAAATAAAAGAAGAGGAAATAAAAAACGAACAAGAAAATGTTCAAGTTGAAGAAAATCAAGAAGTTGAGGTGGAGGCTGTAATAGAGGAACCAACAACCGAAGAATTACTTCAAGCAGAAAAAGATAAGTTTTTGCGTTTGTTTGCGGAGTTCGAAAACTATAAAAAAAGAACAAGTAGAGAAAGAGTAGAGCTGTTTAAAACAGCAGGACAAGAATTAATGACATCTTTACTGCCAATTATTGATGATTTCGAACGTGCGCTGCCACATATTGAAGATGATAAAGAAGCAGGAGAACTAAGAAAAGGAGTTTTATTAATTTATCAAAAATTCTACAATACTTTAGAGCTAAAAGGCTTATCTAGGTTAGAAACAAATGCTGGTGATGCTTTCGATGCAGAAATTCACGAAGCAATTACACAAATACCTGCACCATCAGAAGATTTAAAAGGTAAAGTTATAGACTGTGTAGAAAAAGGATATAAGTTAGGTGACAAAATTATTCGTTATCCAAAGGTAGTTATCGGACAGTAATTTACAATTAACAATGTACAATTACCACTAATCACTGATTACTGTTAATTGATAATTGAAACAAAATGGCAAAACAAGATTTTTACGAAATATTAGGTCTTTCAAAATCTGCTTCGCAAGCAGAAATTAAGAAAGGCTATAGAAAAATGGCTATTAAATATCACCCGGACAAGAACCCAGATGATAAAAGTGCTGAAGAAAACTTTAAAAAGGCTGCAGAAGCTTATGAAATATTAAGTGACGAAAATAAAAGAGCACGTTATGACCAATATGGTCATGCTGGTTTTGAAGGACCTCAAGGCGGCGGCGGTTTTGGCGGCGGCGGAATGGATATGGATGACATATTTAGTCAATTTGGAGATATTTTCGGCGGTGGCGGAGGTGGTTTCGGCGGAGGCTTTGGTGGTTTTGGCGGTGGCGGAGGTCAACGTCAGGCAAGAGTTAAAGGAAGCAATATGCGAATTCGTGTAAAACTTACTTTAGAAGAAATAGCAAAAGGTGTTGAAAAGAAAGTAAAAGTTAGACGTAAGGTTCAAGCAGATGGGGTTTCTTATAAAACATGTACTACTTGTAATGGTTCTGGTCAACAGATGCGTGTTACCAACACTATTTTAGGTAGAATGCAAACAGCAACAACTTGTGGAACTTGTTCTGGAGCTGGAGAAATTATAAGCAGTAAACCAAATGATGCAGATGCACAAGGTTTAATTATTAGAGAAGAAACTGTTCCTATAAATATTCCTGCAGGAGTAACAGAAGGGGTTCAATTGAAAGTAGGAGGGAAAGGTAATGAAGCACCCGGTAAGAACTCGATTGCGGGTGACCTATTAGTTTTAATTGAAGAAATTCAGCACGAAACTTTAAAGAGAGAGGGAACTAACATTCATTACGATTTGTATGTTAATTTTTCTGAAGCTGTTTTAGGAACCAGTAAAGAGGTTGATACTGTTACAGGAAAAGTTAAAATTAAAATTGATGCAGGTACACAATCTGGTAAGATTTTAAGACTAAAAGGAAAAGGTTTACCAAGTATTGAAAGATATGGAACTGGAGATTTCTTAATTCATATTAATGTTTGGACGCCTCAAGAATTAAATAAAGAGCAAAAACAATTCTTTGAAAAAATGGCTGATAGTGAGAATTTTACACCAGCTCCGAATAAGTCGGATAAATCATTTTTTGAAAAAGTAAAAGATATGTTTTCATAGACATATGTTATAATTATAGATTATAATAAAGAAACTTATCAAAAAATAGTTTTTATTATAAGATTTAATATATATTTGTAGTGTTGCCGATTTATCGGCAACACTTTTTCTTTTTCATAGCAATTTTTCCCACTCAATTTATTGAGTGGGTTTTTTATGAAAAGAAATTGTAGTTTTGTAAAATATTAAAAAATAAGCAGGCTTATCTTATCGACTTGTTTTAACAAGTAGGAAAGTCCGGACACCAAAGAGTATCATAGCGGATAACATCCGTCCAGCGTAAGTTGAGGACCAGTGCAACAGAAAGTATGTACAGTTCGGCTGTAGTGAAACCAGGTAAACTCTATGAGGTGCAATGCCATGTATATTAGAGTTTGAGAGCTACTCGCTCGATTCTAAAGGGTAGGCAGATGGATTCTAAGAGCAATTTTAGAACTAGATAAATGATAAGAACCTTTTTAAGGGACAGAATTCGGCTTATTAGCCTGCTTTTTTAATATTATTTTAGGTAGATTTTTATATTATGATAAAATACCTTGCTTTTAATTATAAAATCATCAGTATTTAAGAATATAACTTTTCTTTATTCATTAATTGTAGCTATCTATTATTTATCTTTTAAAATTCACTTAAAAAATGTAATTTTGTTTTACTTATAATCATAAAATTTAACGAGAATATGGCTTTTGATATTGAGATGATCAAAAAAGTGTACGCAAACGTTGTAGAACGAGTAGATGCCGCACGTGAAATTACAGGAAAACCTTTAACTTTAGCAGAAAAAATATTATATAGTCACCTTTGGGATGGAAATCCTAAAAAAGCTTTTTCGAGAGGGAAAGACTATGTAAATTTTGCTCCAGATAGAATTGCTTTACAAGATGCAACCGCGCAAATGGCTTTGTTGCAATTTATGCAGGCAGGAAAAACGAAAGTTGCTGTTCCTACAACTACACACTGTGATCACTTAATTCAAGCTAAAAATGGTGCAAGTTCAGATTTACAGTCAGCTTTAAATACAAGTAATGAAGTTTTTAATTTCTTAGAATCTGTATCTAATAAATACGGTTTAGGTTTTTGGAAACCTGGAGCAGGAATTATTCATCAAGTAGTATTAGAAAATTATGCATTTCCAGGAGGAATGATGATTGGTACAGATTCTCACACAGTAAATGCTGGTGGTTTAGGTATGGTTGCTATTGGTGTTGGTGGTGCAGATGCAGTAGATGTTATGGCAGGTATGGCTTGGGAATTAAAATTCCCAAAGTTAATTGGAGTTAAGTTAACAGGAAAACTTTCTGGTTGGACAGCGCCAAAAGATGTAATTTTAAAAGTTGCAGGCATTGTTTCAGCAAAAGGAGGAACAGGAGCAATTGTAGAATATTTTGGTGAAGGAGCAACTTCTATGTCTTGTACTGGTAAAGGTACTATATGTAATATGGGTGCAGAAATAGGAGCTACAACTTCTACTTTTGGTTATGATGAGTCTATGGAACGTTATTTACGTGCTACAGATAGAAGTGATGTTGCAGATGCTGCAAATAAAGTAAAAGATTATTTAACGGGAGATACAGAAGTGTATGCAAACCCAGAACAATATTTTGATCAAGTAATTGAAATAAACTTATCTGAATTAAGCCCTTTATTAAACGGACCATTTACGCCAGATTTATCTACAAAAGCTGGTTCAGATATGACTGAGGCTGCTAATAAAAATGATTGGCCTTTAACAGTTGAATGGGGTTTAATAGGTTCTTGTACCAACTCTTCTTATGAAGATTTATCGAGAGCTTCTTCAATTGCACAACAAGCAATTGATAAAGGTTTAAAGATGAAATCTGAATTAGGAATTAATCCAGGTTCTGAGAAAGTAAGATATACTGCAGATAGAGATGGTATTATAGGAATCTTTGAAAAATTAGATGCTAAAATATTTACCAACGCTTGTGGACCATGTATTGGTCAATGGGCACGTTATGAAGATCCTAAAAATGCACCTAAGAACTCTATAATTCATTCTTTTAATAGAAACTTTGCAAAACGTGCGGATGGTAATCCTAATACACATGCTTTTGTAGCTTCACCAGAAATGGTAGCAGCAGTGGCTATTGCTGGTCGTTTAGACTTTAATCCAATTACGGATAAATTAATCAACGAAAACGGTGAAGAAGTAATGTTAGATGAACCGACAGGATGGGAATTACCTCCAAAAGGTTTTGAAGTAAAAGATGATGGTTATTTAGCGCCAGAAGAAGATGGGAGCCATGTACAAATAGCTGTAAAAAGCGATTCTGAAAGATTACAATTATTAGAGCCTTTTACGCCTTTAGGAAATGATTTAACAGGTGTAAAGTTACTAATAAAAGCACATGGGAAATGTACCACAGATCACATTTCTATGGCAGGACCATGGTTACGTTATAGAGGTCATTTAGATAATATTTCTAACAATTGTTTAATAGGAGCTGTGAATGCTTTTGGAATGAAAACAAATTTTGTTAAAAATCAATTAACAGGTGAGTTTGGTGGTGTACCAGATACTGCTAGAGCTTATAAAGCAGCAGGAGTTAAAACAATTGTTATTGGAGATCACAATTATGGTGAAGGTTCTTCTAGAGAGCATGCTGCTATGGAACCAAGACACTTGGGTGTTGCGGCTGTTTTAGTAAAATCTTTTGCTAGAATTCATGAAACAAACTTAAAGAAACAAGGAATGTTAGGTTTAACATTTGCAAATGAAGCAGATTACGATTTAATACAAGAAGATGATACTTTTAACTTTGTAGATTTAAATGAGTTTGCGCCAAATAAACCTTTAACTATAGAGGTTGTGCATGCAGACGGATCTAAAGATACTATTGTTGTAAATCATACATACAATGAAGGTCAAATTGAATGGTACAATGAAGGTTCTGCTTTAAACTTAATAAAGAAAGAAAACGCTTAATATTTCTAATGTTTAAATATAAAACTCTCGAATTTCTTCGAGAGTTTTTTTGTTACACAAAATGATGAAGAATACAGAAGAATTTAATCAATTTTTAAACGAGCTTTCAATAGAACCAATACCAGTTATTGATGCAGCTATTGCTCTTGAGAAATACCTACCAATAGATATTTCTGAAAAAAATACCGATCTACAAAATTTTGATGTTTCTTCCTCTAAAGAATGGGAAAAACACATCAATTCATACTTAAAAAAGAATGAAAAGGAAGTTGCTTATGGAGGTATTTAGAAAAAAGAAATTTATATGATCGAAGTGATTATTTTAAAAATATAACAGAGAAAGAGAAAAGGAATATTCATTTAGGTATCGATTTATGGTGCAAAGTGAATACAAAAGTATTAGCTGTTTTAGATGGCGAAGTTTATAGTTTTAAAAATAATAATAATTTTGGAGATTATGGACCAACCATTATCTTGAAACATCAAATTAATAAGGAAGTTTTCTATAGTTTGTATGGTCATTTATCTTCAAACTCAATTAAAAATATTAAGATAGGAGACGTTGTTTTAGAGGGGAGTACAATTGGTTTCCTAGGAAATGCTGAAGTTAATGGGGATTATGCTCCTCATTTACATTTTCAGATTATTAGAAATATGGAACAAAATTTTGGAGATTATCCTGGAGTTTCATCTGAAGAAAATGTAGCTTTTTATAAGAAAAATTGTCCAGACCCTAATTTATTACTAAAAATTAAGATTTAACCTGTAAGCTATTATAAGGTTTTCAGACTTTTAAAAGAACTAATATAAAGTGTACTTTCATGAAAAACTTTTGGTTCTTTGATAATGTAAACTTATTCAATCTTCTTTGTCCACATAAGTTCAAAGAATATAAGGAATGTCACACTTTCGATTTGTATAAGAAAAGTGACTATATTTATTTTACTGAAGACGTAGCTAATAAAATTTTTTTAATTGAAAAAGGAAAAGTGAAAATGGGTTATTATACAGAAGAAGGTGAGGAGGTCGTAAACGCTATTTTAACTAAAGGTGAATTATTTGGTGAAAAAGCAATTTTAGGAGAAGAAAAAAGAGAAGAATTTGCACAATCTATAGATGCTACAACATCAATTTGTCCGATAGGAGTAGATACAATGCACGATTTAATGCGTGATAATAAAAATTTTAGCTTAAAGATTTATAAGTTTTTAGGTTTAAGGTTTAAAAAATTAGAAAGAAGACTACAATTAATTTTATTTAAAGACACACGAACTCGTTTTTTAGAGTTTACAAAAGAATTATGCGAAGAGTATAGTTACGAATGTGAGAAGACTGGAGATAAAGTAATAGTTCATCCTTATACCCAAAAAGATATTGCTTCTTTAATTGGTACTTCTAGATCTAATTTAAATGTTTTAATGAACGAACTAAAACAGGAGAATATCATCAATTTTAATAGAAAAGAATTAAGAATTTTAGAAAAAAGTGCATAAGTGTTTGTTAGCGAACATTTAAAGATTTATTAAGGATATAGCTTTGTCATCAATATTAACAATAAATATTTAATAAGATGAAAAAAGTTTTAAATTTAGCAATAGTTTTTACGTTGACTACATTTTTTGTATCATGCAGCAATAATGAGAATGAAGTAACAACAGGTAACTTAACCGTAGACTTTATCGGCTTAGAAGAATTAGGCTCAGACTTTGTCTACGAAGGTTGGTTAATTGTAAACGGTAGTCCCGTAAGTACAGGTACTTTTACAAGTATTACTTTTCCACAAACATATACTGTAGGTATTAGTGATTTACAAACAGCAACAAAATTTGTATTATCTATTGAACCAGCTATAGATTCTGATCCTGCACCAGCAGCAACAAAAATTTTAGCAGGAGACTTTTTAGAGAATTCAGCAAGTGTAAATTCAGATAATATTGTTGTAGATGCAAATGGAGCTATTAAAACTTTAGGAGCTTCTTGGGGGAAATATATTCTAGCAACACCAACAGATGATGATAATACAAATGAAGCTAGTGGAATTTGGTTTTTAGACAATTCTAGTTCACCAACCATTGCAGGTTTAGGTTTGCCAACATTAACTGCAGGATGGAAGTATGAAGGTTGGGTAGTCTTAGGAGGAACTCCAGTAAGTACTGGTACATTTACTTCTGCAGAAGAAGCAGATAATAATGCTACCACTTCACCTTTTAAGGGAACAAAAGGAAATGGTCCTGGTTACCCAGGTGAAGATTATTTAATGGGTTCTGTTGCAGAAATTGATTTTCCTACAGATTTAAAAGGAGCAACTGTTGTTATTTCTGTAGAGCCTAGTCCAGATAATAGTGTTGCACCATTTACTTTAAAACCATTAGCACATATGGTTCCTGCAGACGCAATAAATCATACTGTAATTGATATGGAAGCAGGACCAATTGCAATTTTATCTGGTACAGTAACTAGATAAATGAAATAAATTTACTATTCAATTTTCTTAATGGTTAATTAAATCGAAGGGTAATTCATGTTATATGAATTACCCTTTTTAGTTTTATAGATATAAAAAATGCCCAAATAAAGTCTTACTTTAAATGGGCACCAACTAACCAACCAGTTGTTTTATTTTACATTAATTTTTAAAGGCATTTTATAAATTTCACCTTTCTTAATTCCTTTTACAGTTATTATTTTGTAATTCAATTTTCTTTTTAAAAAAGAATTTAATTCAGAAACTTTAGAATTTACAGATAATACTACAATTTCATTTTTATTATTTATAATAAAAGTAACTTCAGCTGTAGTTGTTTTATTTAATTGAACAGGAATGTTATTTCCAATAAAAGAAGACATTTCTGTTCTTAATGTTTTTGTTTTTTTAGGATTTACTTCTGTTGCAGAAATAGAAAATACAGTTGATAAACTAATTGCGATTACGGCGATAATTGTTTTTAAATTCTTCATAATAGATGTGTTTTAGATTGATGTTATATAGTAAAGACGACATCAATTTAAAAACGTTTCAGCAATTACGGAGTTTAAGTTTTAATTAACGTTAATTAACAAAAATTAAGAAATAATATGTTTTTTTTGTAGTTAATTAACTGTAAGTTAGTATTTTAAGTTTTTAATACTTGATTGATACTTTTAAGAATAATTTCACACCCTTTTACAAGTTCTTTGTCTGATATTGTAAGCGGAGGCGTAATTCTCATTGCTCGACCTTCAAATAATAAAAAGAAGAGAATCAATCCGTTTTCTAAACACTTTAAGATAATTTGAGCAGCAAGTTCAGGTGTTTCAACGAGTGCAGCTAACATTAGTCCTTTTCCTCGAATTTCTTTTATAGCAGTATGTTGTAGCTGTTTTCTAATAATTTGTTCTTTGCGTAAACTTTCTAAAAGTAAATTCTCGCTTAATATTTCTGTTAGGGTGGCATAAGCAGCAGCAGCAATAACAGGATGTCCTGCAAATGTAGAGATATGACCCAATTTAGGATTGTCTTTTAATGCCCCCATCATTGTAGAAGAAGAAATAAAAGCGCCAATTGGCATACCGCCACCCAAACCTTTTCCTGTGATTATGATATCTGGAACGACATTGTAATTTTCAAATCCCCAAAAAGTACCCGTTCTACCAATTCCTGATTGAATTTCATCTAAGATTAAAAGTGCACCAACTTCTTCACATCTCTTTTTTACTTTTGATAAAAACCCATTTTTAGGTTCTATAAAACCAGCACCACCTTGAATAGTTTCTAAAATAACAGCAGCAGTTTTGGGAGTGATGTATTCTAAATCAGCTTCATTATTATAGATGATGAATTTTGTACCCGGAATTAATGGTCTAAATGCTTGGTTTTGTCTTTCTACACCAGAAACACTCATTGCGCCCATAGTATTCCCATGATACGAGTGCTTTGCAGCAACAATTTCAAATTTACCTGTAACTCTTTTGGCTAATTTTAAAGCACCTTCAGTAGCTTCTGTTCCTGAATTTGTAATGTAAACAGCATTTAGGTTTTTGGGAGAATTCTGTGCTAAAAGCTTACATAAATCTACTTGTGGCTTTTGAATAAATTCACCATAAACCATAACATGTGCATAAGAATCTAACTGATTTTTAATTGCTTCTGTAACTTTTGGATGGTTATGACCTAAACTATTCGCAGAAACGCCCGCCACAAAATCTAAATATTCTTTGTCTGAAGTATCATAAATATAACTTCCTTTTGCATGCGAAACTTCTATAGCTAGTGGGTGAGGAGAAGTCTGTGCTTGGTATTTAAAGAAATCATCTTTCATCTATTTGTTCTTTGTAGTAATTTCTTTTTTACTTTTTTTAGGATCGATAATTAGTAAAGGTTTTATAACGTCCTTATCGCTTTTAATAGGCGTTTTTTCGCCTTTATCTTTTTTAAAAATATCTTCTTGCGTTTTAGGTTGTTCGTTTTCTCGCCAAATAAAACCTTGTAATTTTTTATCTTCCTCAGGAAATTTTGAAGGAGGATAGGTTTTTCCTTCCGAAGTTTTTAAATATTTTATTGTTTCTATTTGCCCTTTATCAAGGGTGAATTCTATATTACTAGAAATTTCTTTTGTAATGGTTTCTATAATATTTGTTTCTTCATTTCTATTGTAATAAACCGATTCTGCATTTCCTTTTACTAAAAGTAAATGGAGTTTGTTTTCCTTAAATTTACCAAACATATTTCTACCTTTTATTTGGTTGAATTCGTTTACAGATAAAGAATCTTTAGAGACAATAAAAGCATTGTTTAAGACTTTTAAAGAATCTAATTTCTCTGTTTCTACGTTAGAAATTAAATGGATTGTATCGCCAGTAATTTGGTTTCCGTCTGACCATAAAACCGGATCTCTAAACATTTTAGTAATTCCGCTTTGTTGATCTGTATATATCGAATCGCATTTTCCTTGTAAATCAGATTTAAATATTTTAACATTATGGTAGGTTCTTACTATTCTTTTTTCAGGAATACCAGTAACTAACAAAGTATCTCCATGAATAAAGGTTGAATCTTTGTCTACAATAGAAATAGCAACGGCTCTTTTAATGATAAAAAGGGAATCTTTTTCTTCAAATATTTCGGCATAATTTCCTCTAGTTACAAAGTTTTTTACGGTGTCTATTACTTGAATATTGTTTGTTGCAGAAGCAAAACCTTTCTTTTTATCGTAATACAAACTATCACCTTCTACTGTTCTTTCTTTTAAATAGAGTTTCGCATTTTTTACAAAATAAGAAATATCTGTTTTTGTGTTATAGAAGCCACGTTCACAATAAATTCTATTTTCATTTTGGGTATTAGTAATGGTTGATGGACCATACAAGTATGTTAAACCAGAATTTGTATAATAATCTAAATGATTCGAAACTAAATTGTGTTCTGGGTTTACAACGGTAACTTTAGTAGTTGCTGTAAATTTTTTGGTTTCTAAATAATAGTTTCCGTTTTTACTATTTAAGGTATTTGTTTGATCTTTTATAGTTGCATAACTTTGATAATATAATTTTTGATTTAATCTGTCGAATTGTAAAGTATCTGTAGTTAACGTCATTTCAGGATCTTTTAAAACTACATTTCCCCAAGATAATGCTTGTTTAGAATTTGCATCATAATCTAAGTAATCACTCGTTTGCGTAATGGTATCTCCTTGTTTGATAATAACATTTTGAAGTGCCTTAAAAAAGTTTTCTTTCTGATAAAATAAGGCTTGTTTACAAGTAAGAACAGCACCTTCATGCGTCATTTTAACGTTTCCAAGTAAAACAGTTGCACCAGGGTATTTCTCTTCATCAACATATTGTTGCTCAGAGGAATAAATCATTTTTTTAGATTGTGAAAAACCTAAAATAGAATATAAGAGAAAAGAGAACACTAAGAATTTTTTCAAAAGATGCTGTTTTGTACAAAAATACTGAAAAGATTATAGTTGATTACTAAAGAAAAGTGAAATTTAACCGAATACTTACTCGTTTATAAAGGTACTATTTATCGCTTCTATGAACAGAATATCTTGTAGTTTTGCAAAAAAAATAAAAATAATGAATTCCTTTTTTGATTTATCTGTTGAAGAAATGAAATCTTACGGTTATAAGATTGTAGATTTAATTGTAAGCCATTACGACCAAATAGAAAATAAAAAGCCAGTTTCTAGTGCAACTAGGGTAGAAATGGATGCTGTTTTCTTGCAAGAAGCTCCGGAGAAAGGAATGGATGCAGACAAAGTTTTAGACTTTGTAATGGAAAATGTAATTCCTAATAGTAATATTTCTAGCCACCCAAAAGCGTTTTCTTTTGTTCCTGGACCAAGTAACTTTATTAGTACAATGGCAGATTCTTTAGCAACCGGATTCAATATTTTTTCTGGCGGTTGGATTGTTTCTCCTGCAGCAGCAGAATTAGAGATTGTTACGTTAAACTGGTTGTTAAAAATGTTTGATTTTCCGGTAACAAAAGGTGGCGGAATCTTTACAAGTGGTGGCTCTATGGCAAATTTAACAGCTTTAGCTACTGCAAGAAAGGTAAAGTGTGGAGACGATTTTTCTAATGCTGTTATCTATTTATCAGACCAAGCCCATTCTTCAAATATAAAAGCAATTAGAGTATTAGGTTTTAAAAAGGAACAAGTAAAAATAATACCGACAGATATAGAATTTAAGTTTAGTATTAATAAACTAAAGAACGAAATTGCAAAAGATAAATTAGAAGGGAAAAAACCTTTTTGTATTATTGCTTCTGCTGGTACAACAAATACAGGAACGGTAGATCCTTTAGATGCGTTGGCAGACATTTGTGAAAAAGAAAATCTTTGGTTTCATATTGATGGTGCTTATGGTGGCGCTGCAATTTTATCTAAAAAAGGAAGTAAAATTTTACGAGGAATAGAACGTGCAGATTCTTTAACTGTAGATCCTCATAAATGGTTTTTTCAACCTTATGAAATAGGCTGTTTATTAGTGAAAGATGCTTCTTGGTTAAGCAATACGTTTAGTGAAAAACCAGAGTATTTAAGAGATATTGAAGGGAATGAGTCGGAAATTAATTTTTATGACTACGGTATTCAGTTAACTAGAAGATTTAGAGCTTTAAAGTTTTACATGTCTATAAAAACTTACGGATTAGAAACCTTTAAAAAAGCCATTACGTATAATATTGATTTAGCAGACCAAACGGAAGATTTGTTAAGAGAAAGTAAAAACTGGGAAATAGTTTCACCAGCAACCTTAGCAATTATTAATTTTAGATACAATCCTTTAGGTTTAAATTTAACTGAAAAAGAAATAGATACACTAAATCAAGAAATTTCAGCTAGAGTTGTTGCCTCTAAAGAAGCACTTTTGGTAACTACAGTTTTACAGAATCAGATTGTAATTAGAATGTGTTTAATAAACCCTAAAACAACTTTAGGTCACATTAAAGAAACATTAAGTCAATGTGATGCATTTGCTATTGAAGTACTCTCTGAGTGGAAAAAATAGCCTTACAATTCTGAACAAATATCCCTAAAAGTGCTATAGGAATAAGTGCACTAACCAGTACTAAAAATTGGTGATAATTATCGAATATAGATAGTTGTTGCCAATTACAAAAACCTTTATAAAAAATTAAAAATTCAGAAATAACAAAGCCTGTAAGGTAGATTATTAACCAAATTTTTGAAAGTCTTAATATTTTAAAATAATATAAGAAAACGAATAAACTTAAACTTACCAATCCTAAAAAAGTAAGGTGTAAATAACCAATTACAAAATCTATAATTTGCGATATTAATTCAGCAAAATAAGGAATTGAACTAACAAACTGTAACACTATTTTAAAGATAAAAAGTAGGTAAATAAGTTTTAGTAACTGAAATAAAAAAGGGCTTAGTTTCTTAGATAATTCAGGTTTGATATTATTAATAATTTGATAAAATTTAAAAAGGGCTATAATCTGTAGAAAACCTCCAATAAAAGCAATAATATAAATATACACTGGTGGTTTTATCCATAAAAACGATAAAAATAAGGTGCATATACAACCTAAAAGCATCAATATGTAAAGTTTTTTGATACTGTTTTTCTGAACCTTTATTTTCTTTTTTTCCAAAAAGAAGAAAAACAACCCTAATAAACAGAAAATAAACCAACCATTGTATTGGAAATGTAAATAGAAATAAATAGCATTTTTATACCAATGAGAAGAATTTCCAAGGGTGTTCATAATAATTCCTATAACCCAAGGTCCGATGCTAGAAAAGACCATAAATAGGAGCGAAGTATTTATAAATTTGTAAGTATAACTTGCCTTATTACAGGCATTATTTTTTCTAAAAAGGGCATAAAACCAATAGGTACAAATTAGAAATAAGGTAGAAAATATTATTGAAAACAATGCATAGCCAGTTATAGGAAAACTGACCAACATTCCTATAATTGTTATTTGAGTACACCAAAAAACAACAGCATATCTTTTAACAGCTTCTTTTTTTATAAATAAGTAAAATATTAATGAAGTTAAAGCAACATATACCCAGCCCAATAAAGCAATATGCGAATGTGTATGTACAATATATTTATAGTTAGCACTTACAGCTACAACAGGAAAAAGTCGCAATAAAACACCTAAACTAGCTGCTACTAGAAAATAAAAAAGACTAATTAAAATGTGTTTTTTTATAATTATCATTTTATAATTTCATTCAAGTTGTTATTTATTTTATATTCATTTGCCATTTCTAAAATTGTTTTTGTTTTAAGTTTTTTTATCAATTCATTTTTAAAAGGCATATATAAATGGTGAACTACACAAGGGCTTTCATCGCTACACTGAAGTTGGCCTAAATAACATTGGTTAAATTTTTCGATATCGTCAACGCAATCAATAATATCAAAAAGTGAATATTTTTCATTTTTTCTAGATAAATAAAACCCTCCATGAGGTCCTTTAATAGAAGATATTATCTCCTTTTTTGTTAGTTCTTGTAGCGTTTTTGCTAAAAAAGGAGCTGGTATTTTTAATTTTTCAGCAATCTGTTTAGCGCTTATTTTTTTCTCTTTGGTCGCTGTATTTGTAAGGTATAAAACTGCAATTATTGCATATTTACTTGCTTTTGACAACATGGTTTTGTTTTCTACAAAAATAAAAAGATAAAAACATCTTTTTATGATAATTGTCATATTTCTTACTTTAAAAGTACCATAAATTTGTTTAATAAAAGATATAAATATCTTTTATTAATAATAGAAAGATTAACTTAAAACTAAAGAAATGAAACTTTTAAAAACAGTGTGTTTATTAACTATTACAAGCTTGCTGCTAACAAGTTGTAAAAGTGAAGAGAAGAAAGAAATAGCTATGGTAGATACTGCAAACATCTATATAAAAGGAACGATAGATGCAGAATTAACTTCGCCACCCTTTGTGCCAGCGCCAGTTGGAGATAGAACTGCAAAAAAGCTGTTAGTAAACATGGAAATTCTTGAAAAGGAAGGTGAAATGACTGATGGTGTAAAATATGTTTATTGGACTTTTGGAGGTTCTGTTCCAGGGAGCTTTATAAGAACAAGAGTAGGAGATGAAGTAGAATTTACACTATCGAATCATCCAGATAATAAATTACCTCATAATATAGACATGCATGCGGTAACTGGTCCTGGAGGTGGAGCGACTTCTTCTTTTGTTGCACCAGGTCATAAAAAAACTTTTTCTTTTAAAACATTAAACCCTGGTTTATATGTGTATCACTGTGCTACTGCACCAGTAGGAATGCATATTGCTAACGGAATGTATGGTTTAATTTTAGTAGAACCAGAAGGAGGTTTACCTAAAGTAGATAAAGAGTATTACATTATGCAAGGAGATTTCTACACTAAAGGAGAAAATGGAGAAAGAGGATTACAACCTTTTGATATGACAAAAGCAATAAAAGAAGAAGCAGATTACGTGGTGTTTAATGGTAAAGTTGGTGCTTTAACAGGTGACGATGCAATTACTGCAAATGTTGGTGAAACGGTTCGTTTATATGTTGGTAATGGTGGCCCAAATTTAACTTCATCTTTTCATGTTATTGGAGAAATTTTTGATAAAGTACACATTGAAGGTGGAGATTTAATTAATACAAATGTACAAACAACATCAATTCCTTCTGGTGGCGCAGCAATTGTAGAATTTAAAGTAGAAGTTCCTGGAACATTTATTATTGTAGATCACGCTATTTTTAGAGCTTTTAATAAAGGTGCATTAGGAATGTTAAAAGTAACAGGAGAAGAAAACAAAAAACTATACTCGGGTGTAAAGCAAGAAGGAATCTATCTTCCAGAAGGAGGTACAATTCAAACAATGCCAGATAATACAAAGAAAGAAGTTGCTGTACAGTCTTCAAATAAGACATTGGCTCAGAAACTTAAAGATGGTAAAAATGTGTATATGAAAACTTGTTTTGCTTGTCACCAAGCAGAAGGACAAGGAATACCGAATGCATTTCCTCCTTTAGCAAAGTCAGATTACTTAAATGCAGATGTAAAAAGAGCTATTGGTATTGTTTTAAATGGTAAAACAGGTGAAATTACTGTAAATGGTAAAAAATATAATAGTGTAATGACCAAGCAAACGTTAACAGATGAAGAGGTGGCAGATGTTATGACCTATGTATATAATTCTTGGGGAAATAATAAAACAAACGTTAGCATAAATACAGTAAAAGAAGTTAAAAACAGTCACTAATTACTTAATTCAAATTCTATGAAAACTATTTTAAGATTGACAATTTGCATACTTTTTCTAAATTCAATGATCACAAATTGTCAATCTAAAATGGTACCAATTAAAGGAGGAAACTATATTCCACTTTACGGTAGAGATTCTATGAAAGTTTCTATAAATGATTTTTTGATGGATGTTTATCCTGTTACCAACAAGGAATATTTAGCTTTTATTAAAAAACACCCTAAATGGCAAAGAAGTAAAACTATTAAATTATTTGTTGATGGAAGTTATTTAAGAGAATGGAAAACAGATACAACTCTAAATGTAAATCAAAAATTAAAATCACCAGTTACTCAAGTTTCTTGGTTTGCTGCTAAAAGTTATTGTGAAAGCCAAGGAAAAAGATTGCCAACAGTAGATGAATGGGAATATGTAGCTATGGCAAACAAAACAATGCCAGATGCAAGAAAAGAAGAAGCCTACAATCAGTTTATTTTGGGATGGTACGAAAAGCCAAAAACATTTAATCAAACCATTGGTTCTACATTTAGAAATTATTGGAGAGTTTATGATTTACATGGTTTGGTATGGGAATGGACTTCAGATTTTAATTCTGTTTTAATTTCTGGTGAATCTAGAAAAGATGTAGATAAAGATAGTAATTTATTCTGCGGAAGCGCAGCCATAAATGCAACAGATTTAATGAATTATGCAGCATTTATGCGATATGCAATAAGAGGAAGTTTAAAAGCAAGATATTCCATGAGAAACCTTGGTTTTAGATGTGTAAAAGATGATAAAACAAATTAAAATGAAACAACTAACATATATACTATTAATTGTAACAGTTACATTATTCGTTTCTTGTGATAAAAAAGCAGTAAAAGAAAGTAGTAAGGTTGAATATCAATGCCCCATGAAATGTGAAGGGGAGAAAGTATATTCAGAAAAAGGTATTTGTCCTGTTTGTGAAATGGATTTAAAATCAAATTCAAGAAAAGCTTCAAAAGTAATAAGTGATGAAATTTCTGACGAATCTATCTTTAATTTAACGTCAAATTGGAATACAGAAGAAGGAAAATCAATCACATTAAAAGAACTAAAAGGTAAAACTTTGGTAATGGTGATGATTTACACTACTTGTAAAGCTGCTTGTCCTAGACTAACTGCTGATATGAGAAATATTGAAGGTAAAATTCCGGCTGAATATAAAAAAGATATTCAGTATGTTTTAGTGAGCATAGATCCTAAAAATGATACCCCAAAAAGACTAAAAGAATTTGCGATAGAAAATTACATTGATGGTGAAGAATGGACTTTTTTACAAGGTACAGAAATTGGAATTAGAGAGTTTTCTAATGTTTTAGCATTAAAATACAAACAAATTTCACCTTTAGATTTTTCGCATTCAAATATTATAAGTGTGTTTAATCCACAAGGAGAATTGGTGCATCAACAAGAAGGATTAGGTGTAGATAATAAAGAAACAATTACAAAGATTATAGAAACAGTTCAAAAATAAAATTATGAATATAACAGAAAATAACACTGTAGCAGAAGTTGTTACTAGCAATATAAAAACAGCAGATATATTTAAAAAACATGGAATTGATTTCTGTTGTGGCGGAGGAATTTCGATTAAAAAAGCATGTGAAAAAAATAATATTTCTTATGAAACTTTGGCAAAAGAACTATCAAATATGAACAATCCAGTTTCTAAGGCTTATAATTATGATAGCTGGAAACTAGATTTTTTAGCAGATCATATAGAGAATATTCATCATAGTTATGTTGCAGAAAGTACCCCCTTAGTATTACAATATGCAGAACGAGTAGCCAAAGTTCATGGGCATCATTATGCAGAAGTTATCAAAATTAATACCTTATTTAAAGCGGTTGCACAAGAGTTAGCTGCACACATGAAAAAAGAAGAGCTTATTTTATTTCCTTTTATTAAGCAATTAGTAAAAGCAGACAAAGCAGGTATAAAAGTAAAGACTCCACATTTTGGTACGGTAAACAATCCAATAAAAATGATGGAAGAAGAGCATGAAAACGCAGGCGATATTCTTAAGGAAATAAAAGAACTTTCTAACAATTATACACCACCAGAAGGAGCTTGTAATACGTTTAAAGCTTTGTATGCAAAACTAGAGGAGTTCGAGCAAGATTTACATCAACATATTCACTTAGAAAATAATATTTTGTTTCCTAAAGCAATTCTTTTAGAGCAAAAAAACAATCAATAATTTT
Organism: Polaribacter sp. ALD11; assembly: GCF_002831685.1. Taxonomy (NCBI): domain Bacteria; kingdom Pseudomonadati; phylum Bacteroidota; class Flavobacteriia; order Flavobacteriales; family Flavobacteriaceae; genus Polaribacter; species Polaribacter sp. ALD11. Next base: position 385,314 of record NZ_CP025119.1, read on the forward strand.
CATTTTAAAATATTGAAACTATAATTTTATACTTAAAATTATGAAAAAAATAAACCTTATTACAATAATAACACTCTTTTTTACCGTTTTAATAACGGCTCAATCATTTAAGTTATCATCAGAAATTAGACCTCGTTTTGAAAACAGGCATGGTTACAAAACATTGATAAAGTCAGGGGAAGAAGGTGCTAATTTTATATCTCAAAGAACGCGCTTAAATTTTGACTACCAACAAGAAAAATTGACGCTTGGTGTTTCTTTACAAAACGTTAGAGTTTGGGGAGATGTAAGTACGTTGGCTTCTAAAGACAATGCAAATTCTTTTCATCAAGCGTGGGCAGCATATCAATTTACCGATAATTTTTCTTTAAAATTTGGCCGTCAAGAAATAATTTATGATGATAGTAGAATTTTTGGAAATGTTGGTTGGGCGCAACAAGCTAGAAGTTTTGATGCTGCTATTGCAAAAATAAAAACTTCAGAAAATGGGAAATTAGAATTGGGATATTCTTTAAATAACGATGCAGAGCAACTTACAAATTCAGTATATACAAATGTGGCTGGTTATAAAACGTTTCAATTTGCTTGGTATCATACAGCTATTAATAATTTAGGATTGAGTTTTTTAGCATTGAATAATGGTGTTGAGTTTTTGAATTCTAAAACCGAAGAAGAATTAAATTACTCCCAAACTTTTGGATCTAGAGTTACTTATAAGTTAGGTAAACTATCTTTAGATGGATCCGTTTATTTTCAAACTGGAAAGATTCTAGAGAATTCTGTGAGTGCAAACTATTTTGGTGGAAACATAAAATACAACGTTTCAGAAGAATTTAATTTTGGGCTAGGAGCAGAGTACTTGTCTGGAAAGGATATGAATGATACAAGTACTAAAATAAAATCTTTTAACCCTGTGTTTGGAACCAACCATAAATTTAATGGTTTTATGGACTATTTTTATGTAGGAAATCATATAAATTCTGTGGGCTTAGTAGATATTAATGCAACATTAAGTTATTCTAAAAATAAATTCTCTGCAAAAGTAATTCCTCATTTATTTTCGTCTGCAGCAGATGTTTACAAAGGAAGTTCTAAAATGAACACTAATTTAGGAACTGAAATTGATGTTGTTCTAGGATATAAAATTGCTGAAAACGTACTGTTAAATGGAGGTTTTTCTAAAATGTTTGGAACGGATTCTTTGGAAGTTTTAAAAAATGGAGATAGTTCTGCAGATAATTCTTGGACTTGGTTAATGATAACCTTTAAACCAACCTTATTTGCTACAAAATAGTTTTTTTTTAGTTAACGAAAAGTCTCTTTTAAGATGTAAATCAGGAAAAGAGACTTTTTTATTTTTCAAATTGTTTAATGATAATAGTCATGTTTTACGAAAGTAAATAAGAATACATTGTAGGCTTATTTAAAATATAAATTAAAAGATGAAAAGAACACACTCGTTTCATATCCCTGTAATGGGAATAGGGTTTACAATAGATTCACCTTTAAAAGTAGCTCAATATGGCATCGATTCCGTAATATCTTTGGTAGATGATATCTTATTAGAAAAGCTACGAAAATTGTATAGTGAGAAATTTGAAATTCCTTATAAAGAAATATCCGATAAAGTGGATGATTTTAGAGCAAAGAGAATTACTTCTTATTTAAATTTAATGCATGAACAAACTGAAGAAAAACTACATCAATTAAAAAATATATCTTCTATAAAAAGCAAGGCATTAAAAGACTATATTTTTATGTTACCTGAATATTCTTCGTTAAAAAAAGAATATGAGAAACTCACAGAAAATGGAATTCCTTTTTCTAGGTTAAAAGATTGGGTTTGTAAAAATTTAACTATGGGTAGTATAGATGTTAATATTATGACCAAGGTAGATAAAGGTAATTACCTAAATAAAGAACTATTACCTATTGAATATAATGACGCTCATGCTGCTTTAAGAGGGTATTCTAATAGTAAATTGTCTTCTTCATTAGTACTTTCTGCAGGAATGAACCCAAGATTGTATTCATACATCAGTAATTTTGATGATTTTTTTCCTGATGAAAATGGAAACATTAAAAAGAAAATAATTCTAAAAGTAAGTGATTATAGATCTGCTTTTATTCAAGGAAAATTTCTAGCTAAAAAGGGGTTATGGGTTTCAGAATATAGAATAGAATCTGGCTTAAATTGTGGTGGACATGCATTTGCAACCGATGGTTTTTTATTAGGCCCAGTATTAGAGGAATTTAAAGTAAATAAAGAATCTTTAAAAATTCAAACCAAAACATTATTGATTGAAGCTCTTAAGGAATCGAATAGAGTTTTACCTACTAAAGAGTTAGCTTTAAAAATTACAACTCAAGGTGGCGTTGGTACAGATGAAGAGCATTCTTTTCTAATGGAAGAATATCAATTAGATTCTGTAGGCTGGGGAAGTCCATTTTTATTAGTACCAGAAGCAACTAGCGTTGATGAAAAAACGATGGAAAAGTTAGCAAAAGCAAAAGAAGAAGATTTGTATTTAAGCAATACTTCGCCTTTAGGTGTTCCGTTTAACACACTTAAAGGAAATACAAAAGATTTAGAAAAGCAACAGTTTATTAATAAAAACAGACCAGGAAGTGCTTGTCCGAATAAATTTATCGCTTTAAATAAGGAATTTAAAGAATCAGGTTTGTGTACAGCTTCTAGAGAATATCAATATTTAAAATTAAAAGAGTTAGATTCTTTAGATATTTCAGCAGAAGACAAAGAGCAAAAGCATAATAAAATTATAGAAAAATCTTGTATTTGTGTAGGGCTAAGTACTGCTACATTAATTCTAAATGATATGAGTACAAAGAAAATTGGAGCCGGTGTTTCTGTTTGTCCAGGTCCAAATATGGCTTATTTTGAGAATATTATGACTTTACGTGACATTACAGATCATATTTATGGCAGAAAAAATATGATGACTCGCACAGACAGACCAAACATATTTATTAAAGAGTTATCTCTTTATATTACACACTTACAAGAAAAAGTAGCTGATGTAAAGACCAGTATTGATAAAAAACAATTACGATATTTATTGAAATTTAAAAATAATTTAGAAGAAGGTATTCGTTATTATGATAAATTATTTAAGGCTCAGAAAGAGTCTTTTGTAAATCAAAAAGAAGCGCTTTTAAATGCACTTCAGATAGAACAGAAGAAGTTAATTTTAGTAGGTGTAGCAATAGAAAATATTTAATACAGTATCTATAGAATACAAAAAAAGCATCTTTTAAAAATTAAAAGATGCTTTTTTTGTATTTATAAATTAATAGATAATTATCTATTAATAGTTTGTTTTCTATCTGGACCAACAGAAACTACTTTTATAGGAACACCTGTTTCTTTTTCAATAAAAGCAACGTAGTCCAATAAATTCTGTGGTAATTGATCTGCAGAAGTCATTTTTGTTAAATCTTCATCCCAACCTTTAAATTCAGAATAGTTTACAGAGATATTTTCTGGCTCGATGTTGTAAGGAAAATGAGAAATTTCTTTTCCTTGATAATTATAAGAAGTACATACTTTTAAGGTGTCAAAACCAGAAAGTACATCTCCTTTCATCATAATTAACTGTGTAACTCCATTTACATCTACGGCATATTTTAATGCTACTAGATCTAACCAACCACAACGTCTTGCTCTTCCTGTAGTTGCGCCAAATTCATGACCAATTCTAGCCATTTCAGCTCCATCTTCATCAAACAACTCTGTTGGAAAAGGACCAGAACCAACACGTGTTGTGTAGGCTTTAAAAATTCCAAAAACTTCACCAATTTTATTTGGTGCAACACCTAAACCTGTACAAGCACCTGCGGCTGTTGTGTTAGATGAAGTTACAAAAGGATATGTACCAAAATCAATATCTAACAAAGAACCTTGCGCTCCTTCTGCTAAAATTGTTTTTTTATCTTTTATAGCTTGGTTTAAAAACTCTTCACTATCAATAAATTGTAAAGTTCTTAATTTGTCGATTCCTCTATCAAACTCGGCTTCTAACTCATCTAAATCATATTCAATTTCAATGTTAAAATAATCTAACATTCCTAAATGTTTCGCAGTTAAAGCGTGGTATTTTTCTTTCCAGTTTTCTAACTCTAGGTCTCCAACACGCATTCCATTTCTACCAGTCTTGTCCATATAAGTAGGGCCAATTCCTTTTAAAGTAGAACCAATTTTTGCTTTTCCTTTAGACGTTTCTGAAGCTGCATCTAATAACCTGTGTGTAGGTAAAATTAAATGTGCTTTCCTAGAGATTAATAATTTAGAAGTATAATCAATTTTATGCTTGTCTAAATTTTCTAATTCCTTTTGAAAGATAACAGGATCTATAACTACGCCATTACCAACAACATTTAATGCTGTTTTGTGAAAAATTCCTGAAGGAATTGTATGTAAAACGTGTTTGTGTCCATCAAAAATTAATGTATGTCCTGCATTTGGGCCTCCTTGAAAGCGTGCAATAATATCATAGTTTGTTGTTAAAACATCTACAATTTTACCTTTTCCTTCATCTCCCCATTGCAATCCGAGTAATAAATCTACAGCCATTAGTTGTGTTAATTAGTTGTTTATTGTTGTATTGTTAATTAAGAATTTTTCTTTTTTGTTCCGTAAAAATAGAGGGAATGATTTTTAATATCAATATCAAAAATATCTTCAATTGTTTTTTTGATAATTTGAATCCTAGGGTCACAGAATTCTTTTACCTCACCTGTATCTGTAAATATTACGTGATCATGATTTTTATCGAAGTAACTTTTTTCATAACGCGCCATAGATTGCCCGTCAAATTGATGTTTTCTTACCAAACCACAATTCAACAAAATTTCTATAGTGTTGTAAAGCGTTGCTCTACTAACTCTATAGTTCTTGTTTTTCATCTTAATATAGAGAGACTCTATATCAAAATGTTCATCTGCATCATAAATTTCTTGAAGAATAGCATAACGCTCAGGCGTTTTTCTGTGCTTATTCTCTTCTAAATATGACGTAAATACTTTTTTTACTACTTCTTGATTTTCAAGAGAATTACTCATTTTCTTAAAATTTTTACGAAAGAACAAATTTACAGTTATTTCTGAATAAAATACTTTTTTTGAATAGGATATTTACAAACTATTCACGCGATCTACTTTTTTAACACCTTCTACTTTCTGAATACTTTTTATTAGTTTGTTTAATTGGCTACTATTCTTAACGCTTAAGCTTATTTTACCTTCAAAAACGCCTTCATTACCAGCAATATTTATACTATTAATAAATACGCCCATGTTGCTAGAGATAATTTTAGTTAAATCGTTAATAATACCTCTATTATCTACACCACTAATAAGTAAAAAGACTTTAAAGTCTTGCTTGGTAGAGTCTATCCATTTTGCAAGCATAATTCTATAAGCGTAGTTAGATTGCAATGAAATTGCATTCGGACAATTCTTTTTATGAACTTTAATACCTTCATTAATAGTTAAAAAACCAAAAACACTGTCTCCAGGAATAGGGTTGCAGCATTTAGATAGTTTGTAATCTAGTTTTTCTTCTTCTTTTCCAAAAACTAAAGCATCATATTTACTTGTTACTTCATCAGATTCTACAATCTCTTTATTACCGGAAGGAGTTCTTCTTAATTTTGTTTTAAAGAAATTAAGGATTGTACTATTTCTTTGGGCAACATATGTTTTTAGGTTTGTGTTATCTATAGCTCCACTACCAATTCTATAAAATAAATCGAAACTTGTTCTTATCTTAAAGAAGCTAACGAGCTCATTAATTGTCTTTTCATTAAAAGGAATTTTTAAATGACGTAACTTTCTTGTTAAAATAGCTTTCCCTTCTTCTGCAATTTTCTTTTCTTCATCTTTTAAAGCGGCTCTAATTTTTGTTTTTGCCCTTGCAGTAATAACGAAATCTAACCATCTTGAATTTGGTTTATTGGTTGAAGTTGTAATAACCTCTATTTGATCGCCACTTTTTAAGGTATGGCTAAGCGGTACTAATTTACCGTTTACTTTTGCTCCTCTACATTTTAAACCAACATCTGTATGTATAGAAAAGGCAAAATCTAAGGCTGATGCATCTTTTGGTAACGATTTTAAATCTCCTTTTGGTGTAAATACATAAATTTCCTTTGCATATAAATTCAATTTG